>NZ_JBVVQB010000054.1:0-43404 GCF_055811775.1 Mesorhizobium sp. WSM4844
TCTGCGCCTTGTCGCGCGCCCGTCGCCTCCCCCCCCCCCCCCGCCCGCGGCCCGCCCCGCGCCCCCCCCCCCCCCCCCCCCCCTGCCGGGTACTTCCTGAGGTGCTCGATGCCGAGAGGGTGCTGGGCGCTTCGAAAGTGAGCGCGCACCGGAGCGGCTAGCTACCGCTACGCTGTATTGTGGCCGCAACCTTTGGCAGCCATCCATCCATGGCGTGGATGGGCTTCATCGAAACAATCGATTTTCTCAACCTTCCGGAATCTCGCATTGACCTCAGCACCGGACACGCATCGACCGTCCCTGCCTCTGTCGCGTGAAAAGGAACCCGAAAGGGGAAAATCTTTGCATGAGCTCAGACGTGCGCTGGAAATTGTCCTGGGAATGAGTTGCAGCAGGCCGACGATTTCGAATTGTCCGACCTCTCTTTGTTAGCGGAGTCTTTCCCCTCTCAGAGCCGTTGAACGGCCGGCGTCACCTAGGCCTAACTGATTCAGGCCAGTCCGCACCTGCCTCTTCCCGCAAAGAAATTCGACAGCCCATCTTTGCGCCCGTCATTGCCGTCGCTGGTCGGCAAAGCTTCCGGACTGACCGGGGCTGACGCCGGAACTCCTCTTTCACTCGCAGCCGCGAACACTGAAAACCACCAGTCGTCTCAGAGTCGTTTGCCGAGTTAATTTGTCAACTCGGATAAGACTGGAAGCAAATACAACCTACACAGACATAACTAGGCAAGCAATGTTGTACGTATAACCTTCGGAATGGCAATGGTATACTTTACAAAGCGCGACGACAATCAAATTATATACCGCAGTTGGGAGGAGTCGGAACAGTCAAGCGCCAAGATGAGAATTTTGGCGCTTAAGCTTGATCGTGTCGGGGACTTTTGGATGTCTCTAGCGGCCCTGAAGGACCTGCGTCAGCGCTTTGCGCATGCCCACATTACGCTGGTGGTCGGAAGCTGGAACATCGATACTGCAAAACAGTTCGACCTCGCCGACGATTACGTTGCTTTTGACTTCTTTCCTCGCAACCCGAAGGTCGATACCCGCAAGAAAGCGGCCGACATACGGCGGCTGCTGACCGGCGAGTTTGATCTTGCCATTGATATGCGTGTTCCGGATGAGACAAGGCCCATTTTGCTCGAAGTCCCCGCCCGGCATCGTGCGGCGATAGTTGATCCTTACGGAATGCATCAGATCGATATTGCGATAGCGCCATTCGATCTGAAATTGCGCAGAACCATCTTCTACAAGCTGGCCCAAAAAATAGGGATCGCCGACAAATTCCCTCGCACATGGCTTGATTGGTTCGTTGACCGTAAGCAGGTACGTCTCCAGCATGTGTCGGAAATCCTCCTCTTTCTGGTCGCAAAGGCAGCGGCCTGTTTCGACGCAGAAAGTGAAGCGGGCCGCCGACAGAGTTCGACAGAAGGCAAGTCCCCGATCGTCGTGGCTCCGTTTTCGAATTCCAGCCTGCGCGATTGGCCGATCGAAAACTTTGGCAAACTTGTCGCTGCTCTTTCTACCCGTAGTGAGGTGATCCTCGTCGGCCGTGGCGAAAGCCGGGAAGCGCTTGAGGAGGTCGCGATGACAGCCCGCGACCGTGGAGCCGCGGAGATTCGAATGGCTGTCGACTTGTCGGAATTGGAATTCAATCATCTCATGAATTCGGCCGCGCTCGTGGTGTCGAACAATTCAGGCACTGGGCATGTCGCTGCCCAGCTTGGCCGCCCTACTGTCGGAATTTTCACCGCGTCACATCTACCGGAAATTTGGGGTTTCCGTGGTCCCCTGGTCAGCATGCTTATGAGCGTTATTGAATGTCGCGGATGTGGTCTGGACAAAGTGCGGCGCTGTCCGGTCAAAGTCCGCTGCAAGTTCGACATCACGCCCGATCTGGTCATTGCCGAGGTAGACGCCTTGATGAATTATTGTAAGGGGCGGGACAGACTTATTGTGGCACGCGGGCGGTGCGGCCAGAACGACGATCGCGCGCGAAGATGCAGCTCAGGGCCCATGCCGTAACACGGCCGGTCGATTACTCCATCTGTGGAGCGCCAGACTATACGGGTCGCGGTAGCGATCGCCTGTCGACAGCGGTGTTTGATATCCGACAGGCTCAGCCGACTGGGCGATGGCTTGGACATAGCCATAGCCAGATGTTGACCATCTAGATCCCGATCGCAGCCACCAAGGCAAACAGGTTGCCTCGACGACCTTTCGGCCGCTGCCAGGCCGCATGTCCGCCGACGGTCTGCCCTTGTTTTTAAGAGGGCACGCGGCTGCGGCGAATGCGGCACTGCGTGAGAGGTCCTGCGCGTTATCGCGCCGCCGCTGCTTGGCACGGCGCTTGCGCCCGAGATGGCAGCAGCGTTCGACCGGAGCGCCGCCAGTGAGAGGGCTTGAAGCGAGGAAGAGCCCGCCCCGATCCGGCAGGGAGACAAACGGTGTTAGCTCCACAAGTCCACAGCGCGAACGCCGGGCCTCGTAAGCCCCATATTGCGCGGCTTTACGTTCAGGTGCTTGCCGCCGTCGCCCTTGGCGTCGCTGTTGGCTTTTTCTATCCGGCGACCGGAGAGGCTCTGAAGCCGCTCGGCGATGCTTTCATCAGGCTCGTGAAGATCATCATCGCGCCTGTCATCTTCCTGACAATTGCGACCGGCATCGGCGGCATGAACGATCTCAAGAAGGTCGGCCGGGTCGCCGGCAAGGCAATGATCTATTTCCTCACCTTCTCGAGCCTCGCATTGATTGTCGGTCTCATTGTCGCAAATGTCGTTCAGCCAGGTGCCGGCCTCGACATCGATCCAGCCTCGTTCGATGCCCAGGCCGTGAAGGGCTATGCCGCCAAGGTCCACGAGCAGTTCGTGACCGGCTTGCTGATGCCGTCAATCGTTGGTGCCTTCGCCGAAGGCGATATCCTGCAGGTCCTGTTCTTCTCGGTCCTGTTCGGCATCGTTCTGGCGATGGTCGGCGACACCGGCAAGCCTGTGCTTTCTTTGCTTCAGGCGCTCCTCGCGCCGGTGTTCAAGCTGGTCGGCATTCTGATGAGGGCCGCGCCCGTCGAAGGGGCGAGCGCCAGGCGTTCGGTCGTGGGCCTCGGCATCCCCGCCGGATATTCATTCAATCTGCACGGCACCAATATCTACATGACGCTGGCCCCCCTCCTCCTCGCCCAGGCGACGAACACGGATCTGTCGATCGGCGGTCGGATCCTGCTGCTGTTCGTCGCCTTGCTCTCTTCGAAGGGAACAACTCGCATTACCGGTGCGGGCCTCCTCACGTTGGCTGCAGCGCTCTTTGTCGTTCCGACCGCCCCAGCTGCCGGCGCGACGCTTATTCTTGGCGTCGACCACTTTGTGTCGGAGTGCCGTGTGCTGACCATTTTTCTCGGCAACGCAGTGGGAAGGTTCGTGTTGCCCGAAGCAGGGCGAGCCGGATGATGGACGATTGGCAAAGGCCCTCACGAGCGGGTCCTTCGGCGCTCGGCGTTCGTTGAAGGGCAGATCGCCCGGCGTGATGACCGGTGGTCTCGGCTGGCAACTCGCGAACGCCGCTCAGCTATTGCAGTCAGCCCGTTGGAGCGAAGCCGTCATACGGCAACCGCCAGATGGCGCCGGCATCGACATTGTGAGCCCCCCACGACTGCCGATACTGCGGGAACTGCCGGGCAAGCGATCCAAAGCGACGACCAATTTTCACGCCAAAAGGCCAGCCGTTGCTGCCCCGTTAACGGCTGATTGGAGCCCGACCCATGTCAAAGCAAAACGCCGTCCTTGTCGCCGTAATCGTTTTTTTTGTCCTCGCCCTGTCCGTGCTGGGAACGCTAAGGCGACAGCCAGATAGGTTGACGACCTGCAACGGCTCGGAGATTAACGCCTTGCTCGCGGCGGACTTGAGGATACTCATTCCGCAGCATCGCGACGCACTCCTCAACGACCTCGCCTCGCCAATCGCCGGCAATCCGCAGGGCGACGTCCCCCTGGTCTCATTCCTCGACTACAACTGCCCGCCGTGCAAGGAAATGGACCTCATTCTCCAGCAAGCCCTCAAGCATGATCCCAATCTGAGGATCGTGCGTAAACAGCTCCCGGTCCTGGGACCTGCTTCCGAATTCGCCGCGCGTGCGGCGCTCGCCTCCCACAAACAGGGAAAATATGAGGCGTTCAATCGCGCCCTTTTTGCTTTTCCCGGCTTGGTGAACCAAAGAACCACCCTGGTCATTGCGGCACGTGTCGGCCTCGATGTTGAGCAGCTCAAGCGGGATATGGAAGGCCCGGCCATCACCGAAGCCATCGCACGCGATCGCGCGCTCGCGAACGAGCTGTACATCACCGGCACGCCGGCGTTGGTGGTCGGCGACGAAGTGATAGCCGGGGTGGTAGAGACGGCCGGGCTGCGAAGCTGCATCGCCGATGTGCGCGCAAACGCCAAGGTTCAGTCTTCCACAGCTGCAAAATCGGCATTTTGACCGCATCAACTGCTCTCGGGACCAGAGTCCTGAGCGCCCGCGCGCCTGAAGGCGCGCGCCGGGTGCTCGTGCACCGAGCCCGCGTTTTCTTCGACAGGCTCAGGCGGTCTCGGCCATCCGGCTTCGCCCCCTGACGCGGGCAGCCTGTCGGCTGCTGACGGTCGCCGGCCAGCCGGCCGGCGTCAATTTTTGTGGTGGCCTTCCCCGGTGGCACGGGGTGGGCGGCACTCCCTTCTAGGCCAGCCGCGGCATCCCGCAACCCTCCGCTTGCCGCTCCGGGTCCTCCTCTTCGTTCCGGTCCTTCGGATGCGGTCCGCCTTCTACGGCGGGCCTTTCCGGTCGCTTTCGCCGCCCACCCCGCTTCCGGGGAGGGCGCAATTGGCGAACGGAGGACCAGACAATGCGTGCAAACAACAAGCATTCCGGCAGCCGCGAGGCTGGCGCGGGCAAGGGCGGGCGCTCAGGCGCCAGCCTCTATCAGGAGATCACAGACCGCATCGTTGCCGAACTGGAGCGCGGCACCGTGCCATGGGTCAAGCCGTGGGGCAGGGCAAAGGCAGGCCTTGGCCTGCCCAGGAATGCAGCCACCCAGCGCCGCTATTCCGGCATCAATATCCTGATCCTGTGGGGCGCCGTCATCGAGCGCTCATACCCCAGCCAGAACTGGCTCACCTTCCGGCAGGCGCTTGCCCTTGGCGGTAATGTCAGGAAGGGCGAGCGCGGCACGACCATCGTTCACGCTGACCGCTTTATTCCCAAGGTCGAAAAGGAACGCGCCAAGGCCGATGGCGACGAACCGCAGGCCGTGCCTTTTTTGAAGCGCTTTACCGTCTTCAATGTCGTGCAGTGCGACAATCTGCCCGACGATCTCCATGCCGCCGCTGAGCCGCTGCCGGCGCGCGAAATCGTCCCGCAGGCCGAGCAACTTATTCGCAGAAGCGGTGCGGATTTCCGTATCGGTGGCGATCGCGCTTTCTACATGCCCGGCAGCGACACCATCCAGGTGCCGCCCCAGCCGGCTTTCTTCCACCAGATCGACTACTACCGGACCTGCTTTCACGAGCTTGGCCACTGGACCGGCCACCCGGCGCGACTCGCGCGCGACCTGTCAGGCTCATTCGGCTCCAGAACCTATGCGCGCGAGGAATTGGTCGCCGAGATGGCCGCAGCCTTCATCTGCAGCAGTCTCGGTATCGAGCCGACCGTGCGCCATTCCGATTACATCGGCTCATGGCTGACGGTTCTGCGCGAGGACAATCGCGCCATTTTCCGCGCGGCCAGCCATGCCTCGAAAGCCGCCGATTTCCTGCTTGGCCTCAATGCCGACGTCGAAAGCGAGGCGCAGGCCGAGATCGAAGGTGAGGCGAATGCCGAGATCGCCGCGTGAGCGCGCTCCATCGCCATGCGCGACCGCCTTGCGCTTCTGGCGCGCCGATGCGCGTCCCCGCGCGGCGCACCAGCCGCTCGTATCCGCCTGTTTCAAAAAGCCGCACTCAATCAGCCCGAACCGTCTTGAAGGAATTCCGCAATGATCCTGATCACCGATGAACTGCGCGCCCGGCTCCTCGCCAACGGCGCTGCCGACACCGAAACCGACCACGCACCCGTCGTGAAACTGTTCGATCCGGCCGGTCCTGCGATCTGGCTTCTGACCGAACTCGATGCAGACGGCGACACGCTGTTCGGCCTTTGCGACCTCGGCTTCGGCTTCCCTGAACTCGGCAGCGTCAGCCTTGCCGAACTCGAATCCATCAAGGGTCCGCTCGGACTGGGCATCGAGCGCGACCTTTATTTCATAGCGCGTTTTCCGCTGTCCGTTTATGCGGAGGCCGCGCGCAGCGCCGGCCAGATCACCGAAGCCGAGCGGCTTCTGCGGCAGGCAGCGGAAGCACTTGCCAAATCCCATTCCGAGCTTCCGCCAGACGCGGCGGAGCCAGAGCGCCGCTAGGCGCAAACCCGTCCCCGCCGCATCGGCCTTCGGTCTCCCCGGCGGGGACAATCGCACCCCAAACGAAGGAGAAAGACATGAAGCTTGCCCATATTCCGCTCGACCGACTGAACATTTCCGGCCTCTGCGCCACGGAAAACGCGCGCCCGACCTGTCCGACATTCTGCCGTCCGTCCGCGCGCGCGGCGTCCTCGTGCCGCTCCTGGCGCGGCCCAACGGCTCGCCGGAAAGCTTCGAGATCGTCGCCGGACGGCGCGCTATTTCGCCGCAAAATCGCTCGCCGACGAGCGAGGTAAAGCCGATCCCTTGCCCTGCGCCATCATGGAGGCTGGCGAGGACGCCGATGCCCTCGAAGCCTCGTTGATCGAGAACGTCGCCCGCCTCGACTCCGACGAAGTGTCGCAATGGGAGACGTTGTCACGGCTGATCAGAGAGGCGTGCGCTTGGGCTGCGCGACCATCCGAGCGAAGCACTTCGCCTGATGGTGGCGCATGCGATAGCGGGTTCCGGCCTGTGGCAGGTTCGCCGCGAACCGTAGCGCGCTTGCAGCGAGATCGTGGCCGCAAGCCTCGCCGGAAGCAGCGGAAGCCGCGTTCGCCGAAAAACGGCGCGAGGTCTAGGCGCTGCTTGGGCAACCGGATGAGGATGGCACAATCGCTGCGGCAATGGCGACGACCTCGGCACGACAAGCATCTTCGCGCGGCTCCTGGCGCTCCGCGACGATCATGTCGTGCGCGTTCTCAGCATCGTCATGGCCGAGACACTTGAAGCCGGCAGCGCCGTCATCGAGGCGCTCGGCAAGCATCTGAATGTCGACATCGGCGCTTGCTGGCAACTGGACGACGCATTCTCGATTTGTTGCGCGACAAGGAAATTGCCAATTCCATGCTTGCCGAAGTCGGCGGCAAACATGTCGCGGACGGCAGTGTCGCCGAAAAGGTGAAGACGCAAAAGAAGATCATCCGCGACTTCTTTCGGGGGACAACGGCGGCAGACAAGTCGAAACCTGGCTGCCGTGCTGGATGAAATTCCCGGTCGAAAGCTACACTGATCGAGGCGGCTTCCGCACCGCCGATCAATGGGCACGGGTCAGGTCACCGTTCGTCTGCCAATAGCCTGTCACGGCCGGCCGCGGCTTCTCGGCAGCCGCCCTTCGGCACTGTACCCCGGTCGCAGTGGCTGCATGTTCGAGCTTCCTTTGCCCCGCATCGCGGACCGAAATCCAGGCCGGCAAACTCCTGATCCCCATGGATCGGTCCGCCCGCCCGATGCCTGATCTGCGCCCAACCTGCGCCCAACCTGCGGTCATGATCTCGATCGGCGTGGGCACCTGATCAGCCGCAGGCCTTGTAAATTCCCGCCCCTCCTGCCTGGCTGTAGCGACCGCGTTTCCCACGATCTCCTGCTCTCTTCAAGGACCATTCCCCTGCGGCTGGCTTGTGACCTATGGGCGGATCCGGCCGCCCGAAACCCTCGCCGATCAGCTTTTTTCCCCGCCGCCTGCGGCGGCTTCCTCGCGCCGCTTCGCTTCAAAAAAGCTGCCCGCTCGGGTCCTCCGCTATCGCTTCGGCCCTGTCGGGTTCAGGCGGTCCGGACGCGCCCATTACGGTCCGCCATCGCAGGGGATGGTCCCCGGCGACAGCAAAAGGAGACTTCGAAATGACCGCGATCGGTTACGTCAACAAGCAGGAAAACGGCGGCTACAAGGGCCAGCTCAAGACGCTCAGCGTCCGCGCCGACATCGACATCGTCCCCAACCAGGCCAAGAGCGCCGACAACCATCCCGACTTCCGGGTGCTGACGCAAGGGGTCGAAGTTGGCGCCGGCTGGATCCGCACCGGCGAGACTTCCGGCAAGGACTATGTGAGCCTGTCGATTGCAGCGCCGGAGTTCGGACCGCGCAAGCTCTACGCCAATCTCGGCCGCGCCGCCGGCCAGGACGATGACGACACCTACGCCATCATCTGGAACCCGGCCGACTGATCGGCCGACCCGAGCCTCGCGCCCCATCCGGCGCGGGGCTCATTCCCAGGCGCTCCAGCCAAACCCGCCCGCCCGAAAGGCGGCGAAAACTCTCCCCGGACTCTTCGCCCGTCCCGGAGGCGATCTCGCTCGCCCATCCTCGCCCTCACTTGTCCGGAGCGAAACGAGGATCACCATGGACGACGAAAACGAACGCGCGGCCCGCGCCAAAAAGGGCAGTCCCTTTCTCAGCACAGCCCAAGCAGCCTTCTATATCGGGCTCTCCCAGCGCACCCTGGAAAAGATGCGGCTCACGGGCGGCGGCCCGAAATTCCGCAAGCACGGCCGCTATGTCCGCTACCACATCGACGAACTCGATGGATGGTCGAAAGGACACCCGCAGTACGCCGGTAATGAGGGTGGTGAGGCCGGTTCCGGCCAAGCCGGCCAGGGAGGCCGAGCATGAGCCGGCGCCCTTCCATCCGTCTGATCGGCAGCCGCCTGCGGCGCCTCCAGGCACGCAAAACCATCGCCGCTGCCGTGATTGGACTGACCCTGATCGGCTTCGCCGGCACCGTCAAACCCACGCCCTGGCTGGTCTGGAACGCCTCGGCCAGCGCGCCCGTCGGCCTCTATGGCCTCGGGTTTGCAGCACCGGCTCGGGGTGATCTGGTGCTAGTCCGCCCGCCAGAATCGCTCGCCGAACTCGCCGCCGAACGCGGCTATCTGCCCCGCAACGTGCCGCTGGTAAAACGTCTTGCCGCGCTGCCGGGCGACGAAGTCTGCACCTTCAATGACGCGGTCATCATCGACGGCGAGATCGTTGCGCGACGGCTGGCGAAGGATACCCGAGGCCGCCCGCTGCCATGGTGGAACGGGTGCCGGACACTCGCCGACAACGAAATCTTCCTGCTCGGCAGCGACGATATTCGGTCATTCGACAGCCGCTATTTCGGGCCGGTGCCGCGCGCAAATGTCATTGGGAGGCTCGTGTCGCTATGGACCGAGTGACCCTGCTGATGTTCGGCATGATCGCCTTTGCGCCATGCGCCTGTTCCGCCTCGACCGGCGCTGAGCCGGTCGCCATCTCCCAAATTCCGCACCTTCAAAAGTGGCACGAGTTCACAGGCGAAGCAAGCAGACGCTTCCGTATTCCTCAGGCCTGGATTTACGCCGTCATGGATGCCGAAAGCGGCGGCAAGACCATGCTCGACGGCCGCCCAATTACCTCACGCGCGGGCGCAATGGGCCTCATGCAGGT
This sequence comes from Mesorhizobium sp. WSM4844, assembly GCF_055811775.1. Lineage (NCBI taxonomy): Bacteria > Pseudomonadati > Pseudomonadota > Alphaproteobacteria > Hyphomicrobiales > Phyllobacteriaceae > Mesorhizobium > Mesorhizobium sp. WSM4844. Next base: position 9,642 of record NZ_JBVVQB010000054.1, read on the forward strand.
GATGCCGGAAACGTATGAGGACATGCGTGCCAAATACGGTCTGGGAGCCGATCCGCACGATCCGCGTGACAATATTCTCGCCGGAACCGCCTATCTCAGCGCCATGTTTGACCGCTTCGGATTCCCCGGCCTGTTTGCCGCCTATAACGCAGGACCCGAGCGCTACGAAGAGCATTTGAAGCGTGGGAAGCCGCTGCCCAAGGAGACAGCTGCCTATCTTAAACAGCTCAGGGGGACGGGGATTTCAGCTGCCGACATGCATGAATTCGAAGGGGACTCCAAGGCGCCAAACAGCCAAAACGCTCCCTCCGGCCGCTCGCTCTTCTTCCTTCGTAACGGCGTTCGCGCCGGCGAAGCGAAAGGCGATCTCTTTGTGCCGCTGCGCGTCAATCGCGCTCGGACGAAACCGAATGGCCGGTGACTCGGCGAGCGGGCGGTTTGCGGGGCGGGAAAGGGCGGGTGCGGAAGCCGGAAAGCGGAAGGGCGGCGTAAGGCAAGATAAAGGCATTGCCTCCAGGAGGCGGCGAAGTCTTTGTCTGCACATCGTTTTTCCTGGAGGCTGCTGGCAGAGCCGGGAGTGTGGAACACGCAAGTATCTGCCACTGCTTGAGATTTCTGGGAGGCCACGATGCAGGATGACGAATTCAGGCCGAAGCTCGGCAGAATAGGCTCGCGCGGCTCGAAGGCAGGCAAACGCTTCGCCAGCCAGGTCCAGGCGGCGATCAACAGAGCCGGCGGCCGGCCCCAGCGCGGCGGCCGCTTTAACGGCAGCCGGGCAGGGCGCGGCGGAGCGGCCGCCGCGCTGCTGAAATCACGCGACAGGTATGCTGCCTTCCGGCAGCGGCGGGTGGTGGTCAAGGCGCGCGTCGTCAAGCTGGCCGGCAAAGGCCAGGGTGGGGCGCGTGCGCATCTGCGCTACATCCAACGCGACGGCGTTACCCGGGAAGGCGCGCCTGGCGAGCTCTACGGCGCCGACAGTGATCGCGTCGACAGCAAGGCCTTCCTTGATCGTGCCGATGGCGATCGGCATCAATTCCGCTTCATCGTCGCACCCGAAGACGGCATCCAGTATGACGACCTGAAGCCACTCACGCGCCGGCTCATGGCGCAGATGGAGGAGGATCTCGGCACGAAGCTCGACTGGGTTGCCGTCGATCATTTCAACACCGGCCACCCGCACACCCATATCATCGTCCGTGGCAAGGACGACCGCGGCGAGAACCTCGTCATCGCGCGGGAATATATCTCAAGCGGAATCCGCGAACGGACCGCCGAGCTGGTCAGCCTCGATCTCGGTCCACGAACCGATCGCGAGATCGAGCACCGCCTGCGCCAGGAAATGGAGCAGGAGCGCTTCACCAGCATCGACCGGCAGCTGCTCAGCATGCGCGACAGCGATGGACTGGTTTCTACGGTCGGCCGCGACGCCTTTCGACAGACCCTGCACCAGGGCCGGCTGCGCAAACTCGGACGGATGGGTCTGGCCGAGGAGATCAGCTCCGGCCGCTGGCGCCTCGACGATGAGCTCGAAGCGACACTGCAGCGCATCGGCGAGCGCGGTGACATAATCAAGACGATGCACCGAGACATTGCGGGCAGAGGACTATCCCGAAGTGCAGCCGACTGTGTGATCCACGATCAATCCGGGCAGCTCGCGCAACCTTTCGTTGGCCGCCTTGTGGCGCGCGGGCTTGCCGACGAGATCAACGACCGCCACTACCTCATTGTGGATGGGGTGGACGGGAAAAGCCACTACATCGATGTCGGCAAAGGTGAGGCCACCGAACCGACGCCCGACGGCTGCATCGTCCGTGTCACGCCGAGAAACACCGGGCCGAGGCAGGTTGACCGCACCGTCGCCGAGATCGCTGCCGTCCACGGCGGGCGCTACAATGTTGATATCCACCTGAAGCATGATCCGTCTGCCAGCGAACGCTTCGCCGAAACCCATGTGCGTCGTCTGGAAGCCATTCGCCGCGAGACCGGCACTGTCAGGCGCGAAGCCGACGGCACATGGATTATCGCGCCGAACCATCTCGACCAAGTCGCCGACTACGAGCGCAAGCGAGCCATGGCTGTGCCTGTCGTCGTCGACAAGCTCTCATCAATGCCGCTGAATCAGCAAATCGGGTTCGACGGTGCCACCTGGATCGACCGGGAAATGGTTTCCGATTCACCGGAGGCCCTGCGCGACTCCGGCTTTGGCCGTGACGTGCGGGAGGCGCAAGCCCGCAGGCGGCAATGGCTGATTGCTCAGGGTCTCGCGCATGAAGAGCAGGACCGCACCGTGTATCGCGCCAACATGATTTCGATCCTCCGCCAGCGTGAACTGAACCGTGTTGCCGGTCAGCTCTCGGAAGAGCTCGGTCTGTCCTATGCTGAAGTGCGAGCCGGAGACCGGGTACAAGGCACTCTCCGCCGCTCAGTTGAGCTCGCCAGCGGCAAATACGCCCTTATCGAGAAATCGCGCGAGTTTGTGCTCGTCCCGTGGCGGCCGGTGCTCGAGCGGCATATCGGCAAAGAGATTTCTGGCATAGTGCAGCGAGACGGTATCTCCTGGAACATCGGTCGGCAAAGGAATGGGCCTAGCGTTTCATAACTTGTGTGGCAGCCATGCGTGAGTGCGGTGTGCCTTGGACTGGCCCGGCAAGAGATCGACCAAGGCGCTCCGAGAGCGTGAGTGCCGCTCTGGTAGTTCTATCGGACCAACGACAGCGCGCCCGTGGCCAATTGCGATCCCATTCTAACCAATATGCTCGGGCTCGCGCCAGATCGCCGTTAAGCTTGCCGGAGCTCGCGCAAACGTCGAGGACATTTGCTGAACCAGCTCGACAAAAAACAAGGGATCGAGCTCCTCCCGGCTGCTGTCGCTGTGGATGCCCTTCCACATGGCATGAGGATAAGGGCATTCCGAGCAACGAGTCTGGCTCCGCTTCAATGGCTCGCGAACGATCTGACGAGGTCGAGCAGTTTGGGCCATACGCTTCGAGCATCAGAGTATCGCCGCTTTCCAAGCTGATCGGTGGACGAGGTGAACCGCTCTTATGCTCGGAAAAGGCGAGGCTCGTCGCACCGATGGGGTGTAACGATGTCGACATCGGCGATAAACGTTACGAGCATCGTCGGCTGTAGGCGAGCATCATGCTTCCGTCCCAATTCGGGAGGGAGCCATGAGCAGCCCCAACACCTCGAAAATTGGCCTTGCCTACTCAAAAGACCGCGACCGTGCGCAGCCGATTCATAACCCAGCAACGGCACATAAAAACGAACTGCTGCTGCGCATGTCTCCGGCCGACCCGCAATTGCTCAGCCCACACCTTCACCGCAGCTATCTGCCATTGAGAACCCAACTCGAAACCGCAAACGCCCCTATAGAGGCTGTCTACTTCTTTGAGATGGGGATCGGCCCGGTGGTGGCGAAACTCCGGCCGGAGCTCGACGCCGAAGTTGTCGTAGTCCGGTTTTTGTAGCACATCAGCTGTCCGCTTTGGGTTGACGGCGAAGCCCGGATGAAAGCGGAAGGACACCCGGGGCCGCTTGCTGATTCAGGTGACTGCCACGGCAGGCTCCTGCGCATGTGCTTATCGCTGCCCTTGCGTCGTTTCCGGTGAAGCGCCGACCTCGTGTCGAGACGCCGTCAAGGTTGGTCGCCGCGCTGCCGAGGGCGCCGGCTGCGACGCTTCCAGGCCACGCCTTGAGGGGCGTCGAGCCGCCGGCCGGGATGTCAGTGTGCCGATGGAAGTCAGGATCGTTGCCACGCGCTGTTTGGCATTGTCAGAACTGATGAGTTTGGCGCAAGTCCCAGACGGACGACAGTGCGCGTGAGCAAACATGCAGGAGTTTGCCAAGGCGGCCAGCAAGGCAGTCGAACAGGCAAAGGGAAGGTCCGGGTGACTGCATCCCTCAGCGGCGACGAAGACGTCCGCCATGCCTCTCTGCAGGGTTTCTGAGATGACGAGTAGCCCGCCGCTTCGATCTGATGAGTTCAAGCAGCTCAGCCTCATCCGCGTCAGCCTCTTCTTCCAACGCGACCAAAATATCGAGGGCGAGATTGTCGGCCTCCAACGATGAGCGGGCGATATGCTCGTCACTGCATATCTGGTCGAATACCCGTTGGCATAGATCGAGATCGGCAGGGTATAGACCGGCCCGTTTGAACGGAATTTTGAAAACCCCTAAGCATTGTAGCAGTCAATGGATCTAAGGGCCATTAACTGGGCGAGTCAACAGCATGTAAAAAGCGGACATTGCGATGATCGTTACGCCTCAGCCGACTACGGAAACTCGTCCCAACTGGCGGTTGGTGGACGCAAGCCGGCACGCGCGTACCGTTTCTCGCTGGTCAACACGTCCTCTTCTATCCACTGGCTGGATGGCAGCCATCCCAACAATCGATTTTACCTGTTTTACCGAATTCTACTAGGAGGCTCAGCGCCGGGCGGTGCCCTTCGGGTCGGCTGAGGCTACGGGGAAGAATTCGGAGACGATCATGTGCGGGATTGTTGGCATCGTTGGGCATCAGCCGGTGTCGGATCGGTTGGTCGACGCTTTGAAGCGTCTCGAATATCGAGGATATGACTCAGCCGGCGTTGCCACCATCACCGAGGGCTCGTTGCACTGCCGGCGCGCCAAGGGCAAGCTCATCAATCTCGAGACGAGGTTGAAGGAAGAGCCGCTGAGTGGCACCATCGGCATCGCACACACGCGCTGGGCAACGCATGGGGCACCGACTGAGCGCAACGCGCACCCGCACTTTACGGACGGTGTGGCCGTCGTTCACAACGGCATTATCGAGAATTTCGCCGAGTTGAAGGACGAACTGGTGGCGGCGGGCGCCGAGTTCCAGACCGACACCGACACCGAGGTCGTCGTGCATCTCTTGGCAAGACACCGCCGGGAGGGCATGGGGCGGGGTGAGGCAATGCACGCCATGCTGAAGCGCGTCAGGGGCGCCTACGCGCTTGCCATTCTCTTCGAGGATGATCCGTCGACCATCATGGCGGCGCGCAATGGACCACCGCTGGCGATCGGTCACGGCGACGGCGAGATGTTCCTGGGCTCCGACGCCATGGCGCTAGCTCCCTTCACAAATGCAATCACATATCTCGTCGACGGCGACTGGGCCGTTATCGGCAAGGCAGGCGCCGATATCTTCGATTTCGATGGCCATCCCGTCGAACGTCCGCGCCAGACTTCCACGGCCGGGGCATACCTGGCCAATAAGGGCAACCGTCGCCACTTCATGGAGAAGGAAATTTACGAGCAGCCCGAGGTCATCGCCCGTGCGCTCGGTCATTACATCAACTTCGAAGGGAATCGCGTCGATGCGGTTTCGAGCATAGATTTCGCCAGCATCCCGAGTCTGGCGATCTCGGCTTGCGGCACCGCCTATCTGGCCGGACTGATCGCAAAATACTGGTTCGAGCGCTATGCGCGCCTGCCGGTCGAAATCGACGTTGCGTCCGAATTCCGCTACCGGGAGATCCCGTTGCCGCCGGAATCGGCGGCTCTTTTCATTTCGCAATCCGGCGAAACCGCCGATACGCTCGCGTCCCTGAGGTACTGCAAGGGGCGTGGGCTGAAAACCGGCGCTGTCGTCAATTCCCGCGAATCGACCATCGCTCGGGAGGCCGACGCGATCTTCCCGATCCTTGCCGGCCCGGAGATCGGCGTCGCCTCCACCAAGGCTTTCACGTGCCAGCTTGCGGTTCTGGCCACACTCGCCATCGGCGCTGCCAAGGACCGTGGAACGCTAACTGAATATGAGGTGAAGGCGCTCGTCCGGAGCCTTGCCGAAATGCCGGGCGTCATGGGCCGGGTACTGAACAGCATCCAGCCAGATATCGAGCTCCTGTCGCGCGAACTGTCAAAGTGTCATGGTGTCCTGTATATTGGCCGCGGCACCAGTTTCCCACTGGCGATGGAAGGTGCGCTAAAGCTCAAGGAGATTTCCTACATCCATGCTGAGGGCTATGCGGCTGGCGAATTGAAGCATGGTCCGATCGCATTGATAGACGAGAACATGCCAGTGATCGTCATCGCGCCACATGATCGCTTTTTCAACAAGACCGTCTCCAATATGGAGGAAGCGGCCGCCCGTGGAGGGCGGATTATCCTCATCACCGATGAAAATGGGGCCGCTGCGTCGAAACTCGACACGATGCATACGATCGTGCTGCCGGCCGTCGACGAGATTATCGCACCTATGATTTTCTCGCTGCCGATACAGCTTCTTGCCTATCATACGGCGGTCTCCATGGGCAAAGATGTCGACCAGCCGCGCAATCTCGCAAAATCGGTCACCGTCGAATGATTGTGACGCGCTCACAGGTGGCATGCGTCCATCGGAAATACACTTCAAAGCGTCACCGGCATTAGGATGTCGACGAGACGCAGATCAGGTCTGCGGCCAAATGGGCATATTTGCTCCACCGAAAGTTCCAGTCTGAGCGATCCTGCCCATTCCCTCATCGCACCTGGTCGTGCGTAGTGTGCATTTCAGTTCACATCGCACCGCGCGATGCTTGGCCCCGCATGTCCAGAACTGCGGAGCAAGCCAATGACGCCTACGAAGTTGCTGATTGGGCAGATCGCCGTCGTGTTCGCAATCGTGATACTCGGCGTATGGGCGGCCACGCAGTGGTGCGCCCACATGCTCGGCCATCAACCGCCACTCGGCGCGCCATGGTTAGTCGCGGCTGGTTGGCAGATCTACAAGCCGTGGAAACTGTTCGAATGGTGGTTCCACTTCGACGCTTATGCGCCCGAGGTCTTCGATAAGGCCGGTGCGCTTGCCGGCGCCAGTGGGTTGGTGGGCTGTGCCGCCGCGATCGCCGGCTCGCTCTGGCGCGCGCGACAGCTCGGGTCGGTCACCACATATGGCTCGTCAAGGTGGGCCGCGACTCACGAGATCGAGACGGCAGGGCTGTTTCGGCCGGCCGGCGTTTTCCTAGGCAAGCTGAAGGATCGCTATCTGCGCCATGACGGGCCCGAGCACGTCATGGCCTTTGCCCCAACACGATCAGGCAAGGGCATCGGACTGGTTGTTCCAACTCTTCTGTCCTGGACCGGCTCGGCCGTCATTCACGATATCAAAGGCGAGAACTGGCAGTTGACCTCCGGCTGGCGCTCGAAGTTCTCCTACTGTCTCCTGTTCAATCCGACCGATCCGAGGTCGGCGCGCTATAACCCGCTGCTGGAGGTACGAAAAGGTCCAGATGAGGTCCGCGACGTCCAGAACATCGCCGACATCCTGGTGGATCCGGAAGGCGCGCTGGACCGGCGGAACCACTGGGAGAAAACCAGTCACTCACTCTTGGTCGGCGCCATTTTGCACGTGCTTTACGCCGAAGAGGAAAAGACGCTCGCTCGCGTCGCCACCTTCCTGTCGGACCCGCAACGCTCGTTTGCCGCGACACTACGGCGGATGATGACGACCAACCATCTCGGCGCGGCGGATAAGCCCCAGGTCCATCCTGTCGTGGCCTCGGCAGCTCGCGAGGTGTTGAACAAGTCGGAGAACGAGCGTTCAGGCGTTCTTTCGACCGCCATGTCGTTCCTCGGCCTCTATCGCGATCCTACCGTGGCGGCAGCGACATCAGCCTGCGACTGGCGCATTGCCGACCTCCTGGATGCCGAGCGACCGATGTCACTCTATCTGGTCGTGCCGCCATCGGACATCTCGCGCACGAAGCCGCTGGTGCGACTTGTGCTCAATCAGATCGGCAGGCGTCTGACGGAGCGGCTGGAGGGGGATCCTAAGAAGAGCAGGAAGCATCAACTGCTCATGATGCTGGACGAATTCCCGGCGCTCGGTCGCCTTGATTTCTTCGAAACCGCGCTCGCCTTCATGGCCGGCTATGGCATCCGTGCATATCTGATCGCGCAATCCTTGAACCAGATCTCCAAGGCGTATGGGGACAACAATGCCATTCTCGACAACTGCCATGTGCGGATTGCCTTTTCCTCCAATGACGAGCGCACGGCCAAACGCATTTCGGACGCGCTCGGCACGGCAACGGAGCTGAGGTCCATGCGCAACTATGCCGGCCATCGCTTGGCCCCCTGGCTGTCGCACGTGATGGTTAGCCGCCAGGAGACCGCCCGCCCACTATTGACACCGGGCGAGGTGATGCAGTTGCCGCAAGCCGATGAACTGGTGTTGGTTTCAGGGCTGCCGCCGATCCGGGCAAAGAAGCTGCGCTACTACCAGGATCGAAATTTCACCGAGCGCGTGCTTTCTGCGCCGGTATTGCGCGGCGGCGCTTACGCGGATCGGCCAGTACCGCGCCCGGACTGTTGGATCGGGCAGGTGCGGGGCGTTGACCGCCGTCTTGCTGGCGGCGGCGAAAGCGCGGGCGAGGCAATTGAAGATGAAGGAGGTGTCCAGCAACAGCGACATCCGGGTCTGCCTGAAGAGCATACAGCCGTCACCCTGGAGCCCGATCGGGACGACCTGCTCAAGCCCGCGGACGATGATAGCGAGGCAGTTGCCGACAGGCGCGTGATGGACCGAATTTCCACTGCCGCACGCGCCTATGGCATCAACGAGGGAACGGGCGACAACAAGGACATCGTACCCGGCTTCTGAAAGAAGCTGCCGAAGGCAGAGCGCAAATCAGCGTAGATAACGGCCATAAGCAATTTCGAGGAAGTCGCCGATGCTCGTTCCCGCCCGCGCAACAGCGCTGGGACAGTTGGAACGAGCCACATGAGCCCTCAGCGCATTCGTCATCAGTTTCTGCTCGAACCCGACCTGAGCAAGAAACTGGACGACCTCAACCGCGATCCATCGACGACCAAATCAGCGATCGTGGCGAAGGCAGTCGAGGCCTTTATCGAGCGGCGTGGCGAGAACGAGCTCGACCGGCGCTACGGCGTAAGGCTCGACCGTCTTTCTCGTGACCTCGGTCATGTCAGACGCGACGTCGAGATGATCCTAGAGAGCCTGGCGCTCTTCATTCGCTTTTCCATCACGCTTCATGCTCACACGCCAGTCCCGGACAGGGCGACGCAGGCGATTGCCCAGGAGCGCTTCGACAATTTCGTCGAGCAAGTGGGCCGCCAGATCGCCTCCGGCAAACGGTCGCTTGGGACGGATAGTGGCGGGGGAGGGGAAGGATGAGTTCTCATCCGGAGGTCGACCATCGCCATCGTGCCATGTTGCGCACCGCCATGGGCCCGGCAATCGCTGAGGCCCTTGCCGATTCATCTGTTGTCGAGGTGATGGTCAACCCCGACGGTGCGCTGCGGCTCGACCGGCTGGGAGAAGGTCGGGTCGGTACCGGCGTGCATATGCACCCATCCGAGGCGGAACGCATCGTTCGCCTGGTCGCTTCCCATGTGCGTGCCGAGGCGCATGCGGGTAGTCCGATCGTCAGCGCCGAACTGCCCTCGGGCGAGCGCTTCGAGGGGCTGTTGCCGCCAGTCGTTCTGGCGCCATGCTTCGCCATCCGTAAACCGGCCGCAAAACTCTACACGTTGGCCAACTATGTCGCCGACCAAATCATGCTGCCGCTGCAGGCCGATGCGCTGAGGAAGGCCGTGCGCGAGCGGCGCAACATATTGGTCGCAGGCGGCACGTCGTCGGGTAAAACCACGCTCGCCAATGCGCTGCTGGTCGAAGTCGCGGAATGCGACGAGCGGGTGATCCTGATCGAAGACACACGCGAGCTGCAGTGCGCTGCCAAGGACTGCGTTGCACTTAGGACAAGACGGGGCTCGGTGACGCTTGCCGATCTCGTACGCTCGACGCTGCGGCTCAGGCCCGACCGCATCGTCGTCGGCGAAGTCCGGGGTGCGGAAGCCCTCGATATGCTGAAGGCATGGAACACTGGCCACCCCGGCGGCATCGCAACGGTTCACGCCAATTCGGCGCGCTCCGCCCTCTACCGGATCGAGCAACTCGCGCAGGAAGCCGTCGTCACTGTACCACGCCGTCTGATCGCCGATGCCATCGATCTGATTGTCTTCATCGCCGGGCGCGGATCCTCGCGCCGCGTTGACGCCATCGCCGAGGTCACCGGTCTCGACGGCAGCGGCGATTACGCCGTCACCCAACTGACGCTCCCGCAACTTCAGCAGTTTTGAAAGGCCAATTCATGTGCAAGAAGCTTCGCTTTCTTTCGTCCACCGCGCTCGTGCTTGTTCTCACGGTCTCAGCCCGCGCAGCAGGCTCCGGCATGCCTTGGGAACAGCCGCTGCAGCAGATCCTGGAGTCTGTACAGGGACCGGTCGCCAAGATTATCGCCGTGATCATCATTATCACCACGGGCTTAACCCTTGCCTTCGGTGACACCGCAGGCGGTTTCCGCCGGCTGATCCAGATCGTCTTCGGGCTGTCGATCGCCTTCGCGGCATCGAGCTTCTTTCTCTCCTTCTTCTCCTTTGGCGGCGGAGCACTCGTCTGATGGCCGCTGGAGAGCAGCATATTGAGGGCTTTGCGGTTCCCGTTCACCGGGCATTGACCGAAGCCATCCTGCTGGGCGGTGCACCGCGAGCGGTGGCGATCCTCAACGGCACGGTGGCCGCAGCTATCGGCCTCGGTTTGCAGCAGTGGATCGCTGGGCTGGTGCTGTGGATTGCCGGCCACACGCTGGCGGTCTTTGCCACAAGACGCGATCCAGACTTCGCCAGCGTGCTCGTTCGTCACCTTCGTCTGAAGGGATGGTTGGCATGCTGAACCTGTCAGAATACCGCAGCAAAGCCGACAAACTTGCGGACCATCTGCCCTGGGCAGCGCTCGTCGCGCCCAGCATCGTGCTCAATAAGGACGGCAGCTTTCAGCGGACCTTACGGTTCCGCGGGCCCGATCTCGAAAGCGCGACGGAAGCAGAACTTGTCGGCATCTGCGCCCGGGCAAACAACGCGTTGAGAAGGCTCGGCTCCGGCTGGGCATTGTTCTTCGACGCCGAGCGCATAGAGGCGCTCGGCTATCCTAACTCAACCTTTCCCGACGCCGCGTCTTGGCTGGTCGATGAAGAACGACGCGCGGCCTTCGAGGGCAAGGTCGCGCATTACGAGAGCCGCTATCATCTGACTTTGCTGTTCATGCCGCCCCCGGACGCACGGGCGAGGGCTGAAAGCGCGCTCGTTGACGCACACCAATCTGGCGGCGGGAGAGACTGGCCCCAGGAGCTGGCGCGGTTTCGCGACGAGACCGACCGGGTCCTCGATCTTTTGTCCGGCTTCATGCCCGAGGTGCGCGTGCTCGACGATGCCGAGACCCTGAGTTACCTGCACGGCACAATCTCGACCCGCCGCCATCCACTCGCTGTCCCGGAAACACCGATGTATCTCGACGGCATCCTGGTCGACGCGCCGCTTACCGGCGGCTTGGAGCCGATGCTCGGCGAACACCATCTTCGCACCCTTACCGTCCTCGGATTCCCGAATCTCACGCGGCCCGGAATTCTCGACGCGTTGAATCATCGGGATTTCGCCTATCGCTGGGTGACGCGCTTCATCCCGCTCGACAAGACGGAAGCCACGAAGACGCTGACACGGTTGCGCCGCCAGTGGTTTGCCAAGCGCAAATCGATCGCGGCCATCCTGCGCGAAGTCATGACCAACGAACCTGTCCCGCTGGTCGACAGCGATGCCGACAACAAGGCGCTCGATGCCGACGCAGCCCTTCAGGCGTTGGGCGGCGACCATGTCGGCTTCGGTTATCTCACCACAACGGTGACAGTGTGGGATGAGGACCATCAAGCCGCCGCGGAGAAACTTCGCGCGGTCGAGCGCATCATCAATGGGCTCGGCTTCACCACCATCCGCGAAAGCGTCAATGCGGTCGAGGCATGGCTCGGCTCGCTGCCTGGTCATATCTATGCCAATATTCGCCAGCCGCTCGTTCACACATTGAACCTTGCGCATCTCATGCCGTTGTCGTCGGTCTGGGCAGGTCCTACGGCGAACGAGCATCTCGCCAAGGTCACCCAGCGAGAGGCCTCGCCACTTCTGTTCGCAGAGACCAACGGGTCGACACCATTCCGGCTATCCACCCATGTCGACGATGTCGGCCACATGCTGATCGTTGGCCCGACCGGCGCCGGCAAATCGGTGCTGCTTGCCCTGATTGCACTGCAGTTCCGGCGCTATGCCGGCGCGCAGGTCTATGTCTTCGACAAAGGCAATTCGGCGCGCGCGGCAGTCCTTGCCACGGGTGGAGAACACCACGCGCTGGGTGCTGACGGTGCGCTCGCCTTCCAGCCCCTGCGCAATATCGGCGACCAGGCTGCCCGCAGTTGGGCAGCCGAGTGGATTGCCGGCCTCATTGCCCATGAGAATGTCACCGTCACGCCGGAGGTGAAGGAGGCAATCTGGTCGGCACTCACCAGCCTTGCCACCGCGCCGGCGCAGGAACGCACGCTGACCGGCCTTTCGGTCCTGCTTCAGTCCAACAGGCTGAAGTCCGCGTTGATGCCCTACACACTCGATGGTCCTTTCGGCCGCCTGCTCGACGCCGATGATGATCGGCTGGCCTTATCGAATGTGCAGTGTTTCGAGACGGAAGAGCTGATGCAGAGCCAAGGCGCTGTGCTGCCTGTGCTCACTTACCTGTTCCATCGTCTTGAAGAGCGGTTCGGTGGACGGCCGACGCTGCTGATGCTCGACGAGGCTTGGGTCTATCTCGACAATCCGCTCTTCGCCGCCCGTATCCGCGAATGGCTGAAGGTGCTCCGAAAGCGGAATGTTTCGGTGATCTTCGCTACGCAATCGCTGGCTGATATCGCGGGCTCTTCGATCGCGCCGGCGATCATCGAGAGCTGCCCCCAGCGCATTTTCCTTCCCAATGATCGTGCTGTGGAACCGCACGCGCGGGCAGCCTACGAGCGCTTCGGCTTGAACGAGCGGCAGATCGAATTGATCGCCCGCGCCACGCCGAAGCGCCACTACTATCTTCAGTCGCGTAGCGGAAACCGTCTCTTCGAGCTCGGGCTTGGCCCCATCACTCTTGCGCTTTGCGGCGCTTCCGATCCGGCGACGCAGACCCTGATCGACAAAATCCAGTCCGAAGACGGGCAAGACAGCTTTGCCTCCCGCTTTCTGAGCGCGCGCGGCCTCGATTGGGCTGCCGAGCTTCTCCAGCAATTCCCTCAACCAGACATGGAGCAATCCTCATGATTGGACGCCGTCTTTTCACCAGCCTGATCACCGTTTCCCTGATCGCCAAGCCAATGGCCGACTATGTGCAGCCGGCCTACGCCCTTATCGTGTTCGATCCATCCAATTATGCGCAGAACGTGCTGACGGCGGCGCGCGCGCTGGAGCAGATCAACAACCAGATCCAGTCGCTGCAGAACCAGGCAACCATGCTGCAGAACATGGCGCGCAATCTTCAGCGTCTGGATTTCTCTTCCGTGGGCCAACTCACCGGTTCGCTCCATCGCATTGACGGTTTGATGGACCAGGCGAGTGGCCTCAGCTTTGATCTGGGCAAGCTTCAAGACCAGTGGCGCAGCCAATATCCAGAAAGCTACGAGGCCACGACCAAGGTCAGCGATGTGGCAACCGCTGCGCGCGAGCGCTGGCAGAGCGCCATGCAGGCGTTCCGCCAGACCATGCGGGCCCAGTCGCAGATCGTCGAGAACGTCCGCGCCGACGGCGACCTGCTTGCCGATCTCGTCAACCGCAGCCAAGGGGCAGCCGGTGCGCTTCAGGCAAGCCAGGCCACCAACCAGCTGATCGCGCTTTCAACCAAGCAGCAGATGCAGATCCAAACGCTGCTCGCGACTCAGTTTCGAGCTGAGGCCGAGGATGCCGCGCGCAAGGCGCAGTCCGAGGAAGCCGCCCGCGAGACAACCAAGCGCTTCCTGGGTACCGGCTCGGCCTATCCCGGCAACTGATCACCAACTCTGACCAGGAAGGCGGCGGCATGAACGACCTTGGCGTCATCGATCGCTTCATGGAGACCTTCATCCGCTACATTGATAGCGGGTTCGGTCTGCTTTCGGGCGACGTCGCCTTCCTCACCACCATCCTGATCGGCATCGACATCACGCTGGCCGGGCTGGCCTGGGCGCTCGGCGACGAGCCCAACATTCTCGGCCGGCTTACCCGCAAGGTGCTCTATGTCGGCGTCTTCGCCTTCATCTTGAATAATTTTAAGAACCTCGCCGACATCATCTATCGCTCCTTTGCCGGGCTCGGCATCAACGCGTCCTCCGGCAATCTCTCCCCAGACAATCTCCTGCGCCCGGGCCGCATCGCCGCGACCGGTTTCGAAGGCGCTTGGCCGCTGCTTGATCAGGCAAGTCAGCTGCTCGGCTTTCCAGAAATCTTCGGCAACGCGCTCACCATCTTCGTGCTGCTCATGGCCTGGTTCCTGGTCATCATCGCCTTCTTCATCCTTTCCATTCAGCTGTTCATCACAATCCTTGAGTTCAAGCTCACCACGCTTGCCGGCTTTGTTCTGGTTCCCTTCGCACTCTGGAATCGATCGGCGTTTCTGGCCGAACGCGTGCTCGGCAATGTCATCTCTTCAGGCATCAAGGTGATGGTACTTGCCGTCATCGTCGGCATCGGCTCCACACTCTTCGGCGAGTTTGCTTCCGCGCTGCAAGGCAAGGAGCCGGACCTGGCCGCCGCGATGTCACAGGTGCTGGGCGCGCTGGCGTTGCTTGGGCTCGGCATCTTTGGGCCCGGCATCGCGTCGGGTCTAGTGTCCGGCGCGCCGCAGCTTGGCGCGGGCGCCGCACTTGGCACGACTGCGGCGGCTGCTGGTGCATCGCTCGTTGCCGGAGGCACGGCATTTGCTGGCGCGCGCATGGCAGCCGGCGGCAGTCTCGCCGCAATTCGGGCCGGCACAACGATGGGATCGGCTCCTTTAACGGCCTGGCAGATCGGGCGAGCAACCTCGCCCCACACCGGCCTGTCCGGTGTGGCTGCTGGATTGCAGGGCGTGACCAGTGCCGCCGGCGGCGCCGCGATGCGAGCAGCAAGAGCTGCCGCGGGAACGTTCGGGCGCAGCGCCGATGCCGGCCGGGAAGCGGCATGGACCGCGACCGGTGGTGCGCCCACCGCGTCCATGACTGGAAACCCAACCGCTGCAGATCCTAATGCCGCTCCGACGTGGGCAAGGCGCTTGCGTTCCGAACAGACCGCCCGTGCCCACCGCCACGCCGCCATGCAGGCTGTCCGTGAAGGCGACAGGCCGGGAGGCAGCGCCAATCCCTCTCTCAACGACAAGGATGACTAGATGCTGTTCAAGCGACCCGTTCAACGTTACGGCAAGACACCCGAACCGGTCACGCCGTATCAAAAGGCCGCCCAGCTATGGGACGAGCGCATCGGCTCATCTCGAGTACAGGCTAGGAACTGGCGGCTCATGGCCCTCGGCTGTCTGGCCTTGGCGACCGGGCTCTCTGGCGGACTCGTATGGCAGTCGATGCAGAGCCGTGTTGTGCCTTACGTCGTGGAGGTCGACCGCTTCGGCGAGGCACGCGCCGTCGCGCCGGCTATCCAAGACTACGAGCCCTCCGACGCCGAGATAGCCTGGCACCTCGGCCGCTTCATCCAGAATGTCCGTTCCGTCTCCACTGATCCGGTGCTGGTGCGGCAGAACTGGCTGGCGGCTTACGACCTTGCCACCGACCGTGCGGCACTCTTCCTCAATGAGTACGCCAAGGCGAACGATCCCTTCGATCAGATCGGAACGCGCAGCGTGTCCGTCCAGGTGACCAGTGTGGTCAGGGCTTCCGACAGCTCGTTCCAGGTCAAATGGACTGAGCAGGTCTTTGAGCGCGGCAGCCTTGCCAGCACCACGCGCTGGACCGCGATCCTCACCATCGTGATCCGCCCGCCAAGCAATACGGATCAGCTGCGCGACAATCCGCTCGGTGTATTCATCAACGCCATCGACTGGTCGCGCGAGCTCGACAGTGCCGCACCGACATCCGTTTCCCCGAAGGAGCCCGCCGATGAGAAATAGAGCCCAATCGTTCCGTGCCGCGCTGATCCTATCCGCATCGGCAGCAGTTCTCTCGGCCTGCGCATCGAAGCCGGTGCCGCCTGAAATCTCGTATGATGCTGCCGACTTCAAAGCAGCGGCAATCGAGAAGGCGCCAGAGACACCGGTCAAGATAGTCGAGGTGCCAAGGCCGTTGCCGCTCCCCGGCCAGTTGCAGCCAGAACCGGGCAAAATCGCCTACGACAAGCGGCCTCCTGAAGAACGCGTCGCCGACGCCAACAAGGCGGCGACGCAGCAACCCACCCGGTACGGCTACGTCAATGCGGTGCAGGTCTATCCCTTCACCGATGGCGCGCTTTATCAGCTCTATGCCGCGCCGGAGCGCGTCACCGATATCGCCCTACAGCCGGGCGAGAAACTGACAGCCGTGTCGGCTGGCGACACGGTGCGCTGGGTCATCGGCGATACCGTCAGCGGCACCGGTGACGACCAGCGCACCCATGTGCTGGTAAAACCCTTCGCGCCGGGGCTTAGCACCAATCTGGTGATCACCACGGAACGACGCACCTACCACTTGCAGCTTCAAAGCACCGATAAGACCGCTATGGCGGCGATCTCCTGGACGTACAGCGAGGACCAAATCGTCGCGCTCCGCCAGCGTAACGCTCAGGCCGAGGCTACCATGCCGGTGGCGTCGAACGTGGCGCTCGAAAACATTCGCTTTCGCTACTCGATTAGGGGCGACACACCGCCCTGGAGACCGACGCGAGCCTTCGATGATGGCAGCAAGGTCTACATCGAGTTCCCGCGCCGCATAGACCAGGGAGAGGCCCCGCCACTCTTCATCGTCGGCTCTGACGGGGACAACCAGCTCGTCAACTACCGCATGCGCGGCAACTACTACATTGTCGATCGGCTCTTCGCCGCGGCCGAACTACGCCTCGGCACCAAGCAGCAGCAAGTGGTGCGCATCACAAGGACGGACGGCCGGCAACCGCCGCGTCGCGTATCTCTCTTTGCGCGCTCCAGCAGGTGAGGAGAGGGTCCTTATGACCGACACTTCCCCAACCAATGCTCCGCCAAAACTCGATCCCGAGCAGCTGCAGTTACGGGCCTCGCCCCGCCGGGCCGTGCGGTTCAGGCGCGGCGTGATCATCGCCATCGCTGCCGTCGGGTCCGGTGCCATCCTGGGCGTCACGATGATGGCGCTGCAGGGACCGGCGCTTCGCTTCAAAGAACAGGCGGAAGATCTCTACAACACTGACCGCAAGCCAACCCCTGAAGGACTTGAAACACTTCCCAAGGACTATTCCGGAGTGAAGCCGAACCATCCTGTGCTTGGACCACCATTGCCGGGCGACCTCGGTCGCCCCATCCTTGAGCGGCGGCGCCAGCTCGGCATCGCGCCAGGGCAGGACAACTCCGCCGAGGAGCAGCGTGTTGCCCAGCAGGCGATTGAGGCGCGCGAATCACAAGTCTTCTTCCGCATTGAAAATCAACCCGAGGAGGCGGGCATCGGCGGTAATGCGAAAAGTGCCCAGCAGCCGTTCGGGGCGCCTCCGCAATCTGATGCCGCTCGGCCGTCAGATTCCGTTGCCCCGGCTGACGGCGATCAGAACAATCAACAACGCAAGCTCGATTTTGTCAGCCAGCGCAACACCAGCGGGATCTACAACCCGCATGCATTGCAGACGCCAGCTTCGCCAAATCAGCTCATGGCCGGCAGCGTGATCGCCGCAAGTCTCATCACCGGCATAAATTCCGACTTGCCCGGGTTTGTCGTCGCGCAGGTCACCGAGAACGTGCACGACACGCTCACCGGCAGCATCCTGCTTATCCCGCAAGGCTCGCGGCTGATCGGGACCTATGACAGCGTCGTCGCTTTTGGGCAAAAACGGGCGCTTCTGGTTTGGCAGCGAATAATACTGCCAGACGGTTCTTCGATCGAGATCGACAATCTGCCGGCGACAGACACTGCCGGCTATGCCGGGCTCGAGGACACGATCGATTTCCACACCTGGCAGCTGATTAAGGGAGTCGCGCTGGCCACATTGCTGGGCGTCGGCACCGAGTTAAGTTTTGGAGAAAACGAAAGCGATCTGGTCAAAGCGATCCGGGAATCCACTCAGCAGAACGTCAGTCAAGCCGGCCAGCGCATCACCGAGAAGAACCTCAATGTTCAGCCCACCATCACCATCCGCCCAGGTTGGCCACTGCGCGTCATCGTGCACAAGGATCTGGTGCTACGGCCATACGCGAGTTGAGCGGGAGTGAATATGGCCAACTTGAAACTTGGAAAGCTTCCAGACCGAACACCTTCGAAGATTACCATCACCGTCAGCGCGGAGTTGGGCCGAGCACTCAAGGAGTATGCTGCCCTTTATCGTCAGGCCTATGGCGAGTCTGAAACGGTGGCGGAACTCATCCCTTTCATGCTGGCGGGGTTTTTGGAAGGCGACCGAGCGTTTGCCAAGGCCAGAAAAGAAGGTTTGCCGACGTCCAGCATGCCGGAGAAGTCGCGGCGTCTGGCAGGCTCAGATTCCGAGTAATCAAGGCAATGAGTGAACCGCCCGCACACGAGCCTCGATGGACTAACTCCGCTTGAATATGTAACCCGATCCGTCAAGGATCACACGTGAACAGGCTCACTCACAAATGGAGGCAAACAGGGGCACGTCACCGCGACCGCACTCTTTGGCTCAAACTGCAACCGAGTGCCTGGCCCGTCCGCTTTGGAAATATTTGTCGAACCTGGCCGCGATGCTTCGGACGAATG
The DNA here is from genome assembly GCF_055811775.1 of Mesorhizobium sp. WSM4844. NCBI lineage: Bacteria > Pseudomonadati > Pseudomonadota > Alphaproteobacteria > Hyphomicrobiales > Phyllobacteriaceae > Mesorhizobium > Mesorhizobium sp. WSM4844. Next base: position 28,328 of record NZ_JBVVQB010000054.1, read on the forward strand.
GGCGACTTTCAGCCGGCACGACGAAACGGTCGCCATCCAGTTCAAGCAATCGAACGGGATCGTGGAGGGCCATGGTACTCGACTCAAGAAGGAGCTTCTGGCCGGCTTTGCCGAAGCGTTCCAGCAGATCGACTGCCGAGAAGGCGAAATCACACATCAGCCTCTCGATGATCCAGCCGCGAACGCGGTCGTCGTCGGAAAGGGCGATACCGCGGACAACCGCCAGCCCGCCATGCGCAACCATACTTCCGTACTCGGCGGTCGAAATATTGTTCTGCACGTAGCCTTGGCGAAAACGGCCGATGGACGAAGGGCCAAGCCCGATCAGTGTCTCGCAGCAATCCTCCGTGTAGCCTTGAAAATTGCGATGCAAAGCCCCTGCGCGGGCCGCTATCGCCAAGGCATCGCCTGGCTGGGCGAAATGATCGAGCCCTATTGCTTCATACCCTTTGTCCACAATCGCTCGCGCGGCGAGTTGCGATTGCGCCAAGCGCTCCGTGGGGCCAGGCAGCCACGCCTCTTTGATTATCGTCTGATGCTTCTTGAACCAGGGCACATGCGCGTAGCCGAACAGCGCCATCCTGTCCGGTTCCAGGGTCAGCGCCTGCGCTACGGTGGAACAGACGCTCTCCCTACTCTGGTGCGGCAATCCGTAGAGCAGGTCCAGATTGACGGAACCGACGCCGCGGGAGCGAACTCCGTCGACGACAGCCTTCGTTTGCAAAAAGCTTTGCTCGCGGTTGATTGCCTTTTGCACTTTTGGCTCGAAATCCTGGACGCCGAGACTCGCCCTAGTCATGCCGATTTCGGCCAGCGCATCAAGGCGCGCCTCATCCATGTCGTTTGGATCGATCTCGACGCTGATTTTTGTGTCCGGGACAAAATCGAAGCTGTCCCGCAAAAACGCGCCAAGCGTCACCATGTCCTCGGGCTTCAGCATGGTGGGCGAACCGCCGCCGAAGTGGACTGCGCGGACATGGCCCTTGCCGCTGACGAGACCCGCAACCGTCGCGATCTCCGCGTGTAGCGAGCGCAGATAGGCCGTCACCGGCTCATAGTGGCGCGTCTGCTTGGTATGACACGCACAGAACCAGCAGAGTCTGTCGCAATAGGGGATGTGCAGATAGAGCGAGATCTCGCTGCCACTTTTAAGCGCCTCCAGCCAGCCACGATAAACCGCAGGATTGACGCCCGCGTGGAAATGCGGTGCAGTCGGATAACTGGTATAGCGCGGGACGTTCTCGCCAACCTGGGCAGCTATTTCGGACTGCATGTTGTGGTCCACCATGTTTGCATCGCTGGAACTCTGGGCTTATTGGCAAGCCAAAGCCCTGATTTCGGTCAGCAACTCGGACAAACTGCCGCAAGGATTTTTCTACCTTAGATTGCTACTCTGTCGGCGCTTGGGAGAAGGGTAGAGCGACGGCATGACATTACGGCAAGACATTCACAGTTCCGGCGTTCCCGTTCTTTGCCTCTCTTGCGAGGCAAGGCGTCGTGGTGTCTGCGGTGCGCTCGATCCAGACCGTTTGGTTGGGCTCGCCAAAAATTCGACGCGGCACAAGATCGAGCCGGGAGTCGAACTGATCGGCGATGCCGAGGCCGTCGACAGCTATTCGAATGTGCTTTCAGGCGTGGTGAAGCTAACAAAGAGCCTTTCGGACGGGCGCCAGCAGATCGTAGCGCTCCGGTTTGCGCCGGATTTTCTGGGACGACCCTTCAAGGTGGAAAGCGAGATCAATGCGGAAGCGGCAACAGCTGTCACGCTGTGCTCGTTTCCGAAGGCAGCCGTGGAACGGATGATGAAGGAATCACCGGAACTCGAGCATCGCCTGCTCAGGCAGACGCTGGACGAACTCGACGCAGCACGCGAATGGATGGTGACGCTGGGGCGCAAGACGGCATCGGAAAAGGTGGCGAGTTTTCTCGTCATGATCGCCCGGAATATCGATTCCAGTGTTGACCCGGCCGCCAGGTCAGCGTCGTTCGATCTGCCGCTGACTCGTGCCGACATCTCTGATTTCCTTGGACTTACGAACGAGACCGTGAGCCGCCAGCTGACGCGATTGCGAGCTGACGGCGTGATCCGGATCGAGAACAAACGCCGCGTGATCGTGGACAGCATGAGCCGGCTGGAGCAGCGTTGCGGCAGCCGAATGGCGCGGCAGTTTGGATAGGCCCAAGCTGCGGGGTCTGCGTCGCCAACTCCGTTTCGTGGCGCCGTTCGAATGCAATGTCGCCATAACCCTTCGTGATGCCGCGGCAGCATGAACCCGACAGCTTCCGCGCTCGCTATCGGATCACCTGACCAATCGCCAGGAGTGTTTCGGACAGCTCGCCGGCGAAGCATTGATCCCCGAGGTGGCCGACGCGCAAGCGGCTGGTGGAGGCAAGATTGCCCCTCCTCGAACCGGTGAATGACACGAAGCAACGCAACGATTGCGTTGGCCGTCCCGAGCCATTCGAAGCGAGCGACGTTTAGCAAGGCACGACAGTACTTTTCAGCTCGTCGCAGAGCCCCAGCTTTTTCGAATGGGCACGCCTCATTGTGTCGCCCGTCTCCACGCCCGCCCCGGCTCCGAGCCCACCCCACTTGTCCATGAGCGAGCAGGCCCGCTACGTTCCCTCTTCATTCGCCACCATCTGATTGCGCCGAACTCGATGCTGCCGGAAACAAAACGGGCGGCCCTGACATGGATCAGGGCGAGCAGGCGGCGGCTGCGCAATTGATGCACAGCGGATTTGGCGTCCGCCGGATTCGAGATCGGGATTTGCGATGAAATTCGGCACAGAGATCGTGCTTCTAAGCCTGTTTGCTTTTGCGGCCCTGGTGGCTGCCGGTTTCGGCGTAGATGAACCTTTCCGCCAGCATATGTGGGTGTTGTTCTTCGCCGTAGCTGGTTTCACCGCGATCCTGTTGCGCAATACGGAGTTCAAGCCTGCAGTTCCGATAGACCCCTCCGCTTTTATGGACGGTCCAATCCGTTACGGGGCCGTCGCGACGGTGTTTTGGGGCGTCGTAGGCATGCTGGTTGGTGTGGTCATCGCGCTGCAGCTTGCCTATCCCGATCTCAGCGTCGAGCCCTGGTTCAACTTTGGCCGCTTGCGGCCGTTGCATACATCCGGCGTGGTTTTTGCCTTCGGCGGCAATGCGTTGCTTTGCACGTCCCTTTATGTCGTACAGCGCACCTGCAGCGCCCGGCTGTTCGGCGGCAATCTGGCCTGGTTCGTGTTCTGGGGCTATCAGCTGTTCATCGTCATGGCTGCGACGGGCTACCTGCTCGGCATCACCGAAAGCCGCGAATACGCCGAGCCCGAATGGTATATGGATCTTTGGCTGACCATCGTCTGGGTCGCCTACCTCGTCCTGTTCCTCGGCACCATTTTGAAGCGCAGGGAACCGCACATCTACGTCGCCAACTGGTTCTACCTGTCCTTCATCGTGACCATCGCGATGCTGCATGTGATCAACAACCTGTCGATGCCAGTCTCGTTCGTGGGTTCAAAAAGCTATTCAGCCTTCTCCGGCGTCCAGGACGCCTTGACGCAGTGGTGGTACGGCCACAATGCCGTGGGCTTCTTTCTCACCGCCGGCTTCCTTGGCATGATGTACTATTTCGTGCCGAAGCAGGCGAACCGGCCAGTCTATTCCTACCGGCTGTCGATCATCCACTTCTGGGCTTTGATCTTTCTCTACATCTGGGCCGGCCCGCACCACCTCCACTACACCGCCCTGCCGGACTGGGCCCAGACGCTCGGCATGGCGTTCTCGATCATGCTTTGGATGCCCTCCTGGGGCGGCATGATCAACGGCCTGATGACGCTGTCCGGCGCCTGGGACAAGCTGCGGACGGACCCGATCATCCGCATGATGGTCATGGCCATAGCCTTCTATGGCATGTCGACCTTCGAAGGCCCGATGATGTCAATCAGGGCCGTCAATTCGCTGTCGCACTACACCGACTGGACCATCGGTCACGTCCATTCGGGCGCACTCGGTTGGGTCGGCATGATCTCGTTCGGCGCGGTCTATTTCATGGTGCCGAAGTTGTGGAACCGCGAGCGGCTCTATTCGCTGCGACTAGTGAACTGGCACTTCTGGTTGGCAACGCTGGGGATCGTCGTCTACGCCGCGGTGATGTGGGTCTCCGGCGTCATGCAGGGCCTTATGTGGCGCGAATACGACGAGCAGGGCTTTCTGGTTTTCTCGTTCGCCGAAACTGTCGCCGCCATGCATCCGTTCTACATCATGCGTGCCATCGGCGGCGCGATGTACCTGTCCGGCGCCCTTATCATGGCATGGAACGTCGCCATGACAATCCTCGGTTACCAGCGCGAGGAGAAACCGATGCCGCGTCCCATCGCCGCCGTCCGACCTGCGCGATCAGGAGCCAGCAAATGGGCTTGATGGACAAACATGCCGCCATCGAGAAGAACGCCACGCTGCTTCTCGTCGGCTCCCTTCTGGTGGTGACGATCGGCGGCATCGTCGAGATCGCGCCGCTCTTCTATCTCGACAATACGATCGAGAAGGTCGAAGGCATGCGGCCCTATTCGCCGCTCGAACTCGCCGGCCGCAACATCTATGTGCGCGAGGGCTGCTACCTCTGCCATAGTCAGATGATCAGGCCGTTCCGCGACGAGGTCGAGCGCTATGGGCATTACAGCCTGGCGGCCGAGTCGATGTACGACCACCCGTTCCAGTGGGGATCGAAGCGCACAGGACCGGATCTCGCGCGGGTGGGCGACCGTTATTCGAATGGATGGCACGTCCAGCATCTTACCGACCCGCGCTCCGTGGTGCCGGAATCGATTATGCCGAGCTACGCGTTCCTGAGGGAGACGCGGATCGAGGTGAAGGACTTCTCGACGCACCTGATCGCGAACAGCCGTGTGGGCGTGCCCTACTCCGACGACATGATCGCGAGCGCGAATGCCGATCTCATGGCGCAGGCCGATCCCAACGTCGACACGTCCGGTCTTGAAGCGCGGTATCCGAAGGCCAAGCTCGGTGACTTCGATGGCAATCCGCAACAGGTCACCGAGATGGACGCGCTGGTCGCTTACCTCCAGATGCTTGGCACTCTGGTCGATTTCAAAAACTACGACGAAGCCGCCGGTTACCGCTGAGGAGAATGGTGATGACCTACAACTTCATGCGGGCGTTTGCCGACACTTGGGGCCTCCTCGTTATGGTGCTGTTCTTCGTCGGATGCATCACCTTTGCGCTCCGTCCCGGCAGCAGGACCCGAGCCGACGAAGCTGGTCAAATCCCTCTCAAGGACGACTGATCGTGAGCGGTGAGCACATTGACGAAGTCTCCGGCGTCTCGACCACCGGCCATGAATGGGACGGGATCAAGGAGTTCAACAATCCGCTCCCGCGCTGGTGGGTGATCACCTTCTACGTCACCATCGTCTGGGCGATCGCCTACACTATCGCTTATCCAGCATGGCCTATGCTGAGCTCCGCCACCCGAGGCGTGCTCGCCTATTCCAGCCGCAACGATGTCAAGAATGAGCTGGCAGCGGCCGAGGTCGCCAAGGGTAAGTATGTTGCCGCCCTTCAGGCGAAGACCGTCTCCGAGATTGCTGCCGACGATGTGTTGCGCGGATTCGCTATCGCGGCCGGTGGCGCCGCGTTCAAGGTCAATTGCGTTCAGTGTCATGGCTCCGGCGCCCAGGGTTCGAAGGGCTTTCCCAACCTGAATGATGACGACTGGCTGTGGGGCGGCAAGGCCGAGCAGATCCAGCAGACAATCGCGCACGGCATCCGCTTTGCCTCCGACCCCGACACGCGCCTTTCGGAAATGCCGGCCTTTGGTGACATCATTACGCCCGAGCAGATTAGACAGGTCAGCGCTTATGTCTCGAGTCTCTCCGGCGCTGTTGGCGATCAAGCATTGGTCATACCCGGCGCCAATGTTTTCGCCGAGAATTGTGCCGCCTGTCATGGCGATAAGGCAAAGGGAAACACGGAGCTTGGCGCACCCGACCTGACCGACGCGATCTGGCTCTACGGGGCGGGCGAGACGGCTATTGCCGCGCAGGTTCGCGCGCCAAAGCAAGGCGTCATGCCGGCCTGGGTTGGGCGTCTCGGCGAGGTCAAGGTCAAGGAACTTGCGGTTTATGTCCATTCGCTTGGCGGCGGAGAATAGGAACGGAAGCCTATTCTCGGCCTCCCCCTGCCAAGCGACGAGGCCCGGCGCGAGCCGGGCCTCGACACCATTCCGGCTGCGACCTGCATCAACACGGGGCGGACCGCCTAAGGCGAGGCTGTTCGAAGGGCGGCCCTGACATCGGCAGCGGGACTGGAGATGCTACGTGCGTGATAAAACGCAGACAGAACCGCCCGGAGCAGAAGCGATCGACTCCCCCAACACCCGTGAGCCGCTTTATGCCCCGCGCAAGAAGGTTTTCCCGAAGCGAATCTCGGGTAATTTCCGTCGCTTCAAATGGCTGGTGATGGCGATCACGCTGGCGATCTACTATCTGACGCCCTGGCTGCGCTGGGACCGAGGTCCGTTTGCACCGGACCAGGCCGTGCTGATCGATCTTACCAACCGCCGCTTCTATTTCTTCTTCATCGAGATTTGGCCGCAGGAATTCTACTATGTGGCCGGCCTTCTCGTTATGGCCGGCATCGGCCTTTTCCTGGTCACATCCACCGTTGGCAGGGCCTGGTGCGGCTATACCTGCCCGCAGACGGTATGGGTCGATCTGTTTCTAGCTGTAGAGCGTGCGATCGAGGGAGATCGCAATGCTCGCATAAAGCTCGACGCGGGATCCTGGACTGCGCGCAAGCTTGTGCTGCGTGTATCGAGACACGCCATCTGGCTGGCCATAGCGGCAGCGACCGGCGGTGCCTGGATCTTCTATTTCGCCGATGCGCCATCTCTGATTGGCGAGCTCTTCGCTGGCACCGCTGCGCCGGTCGCCTACATCACCATCGGCGTGCTGACGGCAACCACCTACACATTCGGTGGACTGATGCGCGAGCAGGTCTGCACCTACATGTGCCCGTGGCCGCGCATCCAGGCGGCCATGCTCGACGAGAATTCGCTCACTGTGACCTACAATGACTGGCGCGGGGAACCCCGTTCGCGCCATGCCAAGAAGGCTCTTGCCGCAGGGCAGCCGGTTGGAGACTGCGTTGATTGCAATGCATGTGTCGCGGTCTGTCCGATGGGGATCGACATCCGCGACGGCCAGCAGCTCGAATGCATCACCTGCGCGCTCTGCATCGACGCCTGTGACGGCGTAATGAACAAACTCGGCAAGGACCGCGGGCTAATCTCGTATGCGACGCTGTCCGATTACAACGCCAACATGGCGGCGGCGACCGCAGGCGGCGCTTGCTCGGTGAATCCGTCGCTGGTGCGGACAGACGGCAGCGCTTTCTCCGACAGGTTAGCCCATTTCCATGTCCGCAAGATCTTTCGACCGCGCACCTTCGTCTACATGAGTGCGTGGTCGGCGGTCGGTCTCGCCTTACTCTACTCGCTGCTGACGCGCGATCGGCTCGAGGTCAACGTTCTGCACGACCGCAATCCGCAGTTCGTCACGCTGTCCGATGGTTCGATCCGCAATGGTTACACCGTCAAGCTGCTCAATATGATCCCAGAGCCAAGAACGATCGTCGTCACCATGCAGGGCCTGGCGGATGCCGAGATGAGCGTCGTCGGGATCGACATGCCTGCGGATCGCTCCCTCTCCGTTCCGGTCGAACCGGACCGGCTGAAGACGTTGAAGGTTTTCGTCCGCCAGCCGGCGGAACAGATCAATGCCCAAGGGCAGACGTTCAAGTTCCGGGTCGAGGACAAGGCGAGCTTCGAGTCGGACGAATACACGGCCACGTTCAACGCACCGGAGATCGTTAGATGAGCGTCAATGCACGAAGGCCCCGCAAATTCACCGGCAGGCATATGTTGCGTATCATCCTTAGCTTTTTCGGCGTGATCGTTGGTGTGAACCTGACCATGGCAACACTCGCCAGCACGAGCTGGACCGGCCTTGTCGTCGAAAATACTTATGTCGCGAGCCAGCAGTTCAACCGGATGGCCGAGCAAGGGCGCGCGCAGGCCGCACTCGGCTGGACCGGCAAACTGACCATCGCACGGGGCGAGGTCCGCTACGGCCTCAGCGATGCCGCCGGCAAAGCGGTCCAGTTGCACGGCGTCAGGCTCCTGTTCCGTCATCCCGCCTACGAGGCCGAGGACAAAGCCGTCATGCTTTCGCTCGCCGCGAGCCAGGAATTTGCCGCCCAGCATACGCCAAGGGACGGCGTCTGGATTGTCCAAGTCGACGCCGATGCTGGCCTCGCAGAACCCTATCGCGACGTCCGTCGAATTATAATTTCCCATGGAGCGTTACAATGAGCTGTTGTGCACCGGGCGCCGAAACGGCGCTGGATCTGGAAAGCAGCATATCCGTCCTGCCATCAAACCAGGAGGTCAGGCTGGCGAGCCGCTCGCTTGGCGGCGATCTGCACCAAACCGATCTCTCGGTCCCGACGGTGCATTGCGCAGCCTGCATCCAGAGTATCGAGAGGGCGCTTGGAAAACTCGATCGCGTCGAGGGTGTACGTGTCAACCTGTCGACGAAACGGGTTGCGATCCGGTGGCGCGGAAATGAGGTTCCACCGTTTGTCGCCGCGCTTGGACGGCTGGGATACGAAGCGCATTTGTTCGCGCCCGAGACAGGGGAGAAGGACAAGACGCTATCGGAGCTGATCCGGGCCGTAGGGGTTGCCGGCTTTGCAGCGGGCAACATCATGCTGCTTTCAATGTCAGTCTGGTCCGGCGCTGAAGGTGCGACCCGCGACCTGTTCCACTGGGTCTCGGCACTGATCGCCATCCCCGCGCTTGCCTTCGCTGGTGGCATCTACTTCCGCTCCGCATGGAACGCATTGCGTCACGGCCGCATGAACATGGATGTGCCGATTGCGGTTGGTGTCTCGCTCGCCTATGCGATGAGCCTTTACGAAACCATCAACCATGGCGATCACGCTTACTTCGATGCATCGGTATCGCTGCTGTTCTTCCTGCTGATCGGCCGCACGCTTGATCACGTGATGCGCGAGCGTGCCCGGACCGCGGTGAACGGTCTGTCACGGCTGGCGGCGCGCGGCGCCACAGTATTGCGCGACGATGGCACGCGCGACTACCGGCCGGTTGGCGAGATCGAACCAGGCATGCAGTTGCTGATCGCTGCCGGCGATCGGATTCCCGTCGACGGCAAGGTCATTCGAGGCTCTTCGGATCTCGACTGTTCACTGGTTTGCGGTGAGAGCACACCCAGAACCGTGGCGACAGGGGAAACCGTGCAGGCCGGCACGCACAATCTCACCGGCCCACTGACGGTCGAGGCGACAGCCGCCGCAAAAGACTCCTTCCTGGCCGAAATGGTCCGGCTGATGGAAGCCGCCGAGGGCGGTCGCGCGCATTATCGCAGGATCGCCGACCGCGTTTCAGCGCTCTATGCTCCAGTGGTTCATCTGACCGCCTTCCTGACGTTCCTTGGCTGGATGGCGGCGACCGGCGATTGGCACCGGGCAGTAACAAACGCTATCGCCGTTCTCATCATCACCTGCCCATGTGCGCTCGGTCTCGCCGTGCCGATCGTGCAGGTGGTCGCTGCGCGGCGTCTGTTCGAAAGCGGTGTCATGGTCAAGGATGGTTCGGCCATGGAGCGCCTGGCGGCGATCGACACGGCCGTGTTCGACAAGACAGGAACGCTTACGCTCGGACAGCCCCGGCTCGTCAATGCGTCGTCAGTCGATCCGGCCATGCTGGCAATCGCTGCCGAGATGGCCGCGCACTCCCGTCACCCGCATTCAAACGCCATTGCCACCTTTGCCGGTTTCGCCGGTCAGCCAAAGCTCGAAGCTGTCAGCGAACACCCCGGATTCGGCATCGAAGCCACCGCGAGGGGAAGCACCTGGCGACTGGGGCGGCGCGGTTGGGCTGGATGGAAGGCCCGAACCGGTGGCGAAAGCAGATACGGCGGAACGGTTCTGACCAAAGACGGGATCATCGTGGCGTCCTTTGTCTTCAAGGACGCGCTGCGTCCGGACGCCAGGGCGGCCATCGAGCAATTGAACAACGCCCGAGTTTCCGTGGAAATGCTGTCGGGCGATACCGGGGCTGCCTGCGGCGAGGTCGCGACGACGTTGGGGATACATCACTTTGTTCCGGCGCTGCTTCCTTCGGGCAAGGTCAAATATATTGAAAGCCTGGCGAAGGACGGCCACAAGGTGCTCATGGTTGGCGACGGCCTCAACGACACCCCTGCGCTGGGCGCGGCACATGTCTCGATCGCTCCAGCCACGGCGGCCGATGTCGGCCGCAAAGCTGCGGATTTCGTTTTCCTGCACGAAAGCCTTTCGGCCGTCTCCCTTGCCCTCGACGTTTCGCGAAAGGCCGGACAACTGATCCGGCAAAACATCGCCATCGCGATTGTCTACAACGCCATTGCCGTCCCGATCGCCATTTTGGGGCAGGTAACACCATTGATTGCGGCAATCGCGATGTCGGCCTCATCACTGCTTGTCATTGGCAATGCGTCGAGGCTGCAAGGTTTTGTGCCAGACGTGCCAAGGAGAACTGCTCCGCCTGATAGCCGCTCCCACACCGGCACATTGACGCAACCCTCATGACAATCCTGGTCTATCTCATACCGGTGGCTCTGTTGTTGGGCGGGCTTGGACTGTCTGGCTTCCTGTGGGCCTTGAGGAGTGGTCAATACGAGGATCTCGACGGAGCCGCCGAGCGTATCCTCATTGACCGGGACGAGAGGCCGGAACGCTGATTCCGTCACTCGAGGGCCTGCGTGGCCCATTCCGCCATGCAAGCGGCTGATGCCACGAAGTACCTCCCACGGCCGCACGAGCGCTGGCGATGTACGTGTTCCAAGTGCAACGGAGCGGATAGACTGGCGGCGCGGGTTTGTCGTGTCTGGCTGACCCAGATCAGTGCTGTCTCCTCATCGCCCTGATTTCAATGGACGAGTCTTTTCAAGGGGAGAACGCATGTCTGGCCGGACGGAAGCTGAGCGGTATCAGGTGCTGGCCATGTTCGCCGGGGGCGCCGGCATTGTCGAAGCCGTGACCAGGCCGGCGCACGTCATTGCAGGAGCCGATGCGTTCGAATGAGCGAGTTCAAGCCAGTTCGGTTCGTTGATGTCGCGCTGGAGGGGCAATTCTGGCGCGAGCGGCTGGAGACGGTGCTGACACGGACCATCCCCAGCCAGCACGTCCAGCTTGGCAAGCAAGGTGTATTGCTGTCCCTCACACTGCCGAACCAGTCGCTGCCACTGAGCGTCCCAGTCAACGAGCACGATTCCGGGCAGGTGTTCTGGGATTCCGACGCCGGCAAGTGGATAGAAGCAGCATCCTACGCGCTGTCACACAGGCGTGATCCCGACATCGAGGCATGGATCGAAAACATTATCGATGATCTCGAAAAGGCGCAGGCTGCCGACGGTTATCTGAACTGCTGGTACCTGCAGCGCGAGCCCGACAAGCGCTGGACCAACCTGCGCGACAATCACGAACTCTACAATCTTGGACATCTGCTCGAGGGCGGTATCGCCTACTTCCTCGCGACGGGCCGGCGCCGGCTCCTGGACATCCTTGAGCGGTATGTTGACCATGTGCGCAACACATTCGGCCCGAACCCCGGCCAGAAGCGCGGCTATTGCGGCCATCAGGAAATCGAGTTGGCCCTCGTTAAGCTCTATCGCTTGACTGGAGACAGAATGCATCTCGACCTCGCGGCCTATTTCATGAATGAGCGCGGGCGTCAGCCGCACTACTTCGATCAGGAAGCGGTCGCGCGCGGGGAGAACCCCAGGGATTTTAGGGCGAAAAGATATGAGTACAACCAGTCGCACAGGCCGGTGCGCGAGCAAACTAAGGTGGTCGGACATGCGGTCCGAGCGATGTACATGCTTTCTGCCATGGCCGACCTCGCGGCGGAACTGAATGACGACAGCCTCAAGAAAGCATGCGAGGTGCTCTGGGCCGACGTCATCTCCTCGAAAATCTACATCACGTCCGGCTTGGGTCCGGCTGCCGCGAATGAAGGCTTTACTGAGGATCACGACCTGCCGAACGATACGGCGTATGCGGAGACCTGCGCCTCAGTAGGCCTGATCTTCTGGGCACATCGCATGCTGCATCTCGAACTCGACGGCCGATACGCCGACGTTCTGGAACAGGCGTTGTTCAACGGCGCGCTGACCGGCCTTTCGCGCGATGGCGAGCGCTATTTCTACTCCAATCCGCTCGAGAGCGATGGGCGACGCAGCAGATGGGCCTGGCACTCATGCCCATGCTGCACGATGAATTCGTCTCGTCTGATTGCTTCTATCGGAGGCTATTTCGTCTCGGCCAGTGAAAACGCAATCGCCTTCCATCTCTACGGCGGCGTTTCGACGAACATCCAACTCGCTACGGGCAATGTGTTCCTGCGGGAAACCAGCGCCTATCCATTTTTCGGCTCGATCAGGATCGAGGTCAGCCCTGACGCGCCGACCGAGTTCACGATCAACCTCCGCATTCCCGGTTGGGCTCATGAAGCCGAAGCTTCGGTCGGGGGATGTGCAGTCGACGTGACGGCATGCACCAGAAATGGCTATCTTGCGATCTCGCGGCTATGGAATGCCGGAGACACCATCGCCCTCGAACTACCGATTTCTCCCGAGCGCATCTATGCTCATCCCTCGGTCAAGCAGGATATCGGCCGGGTGGCGCTTAAGCGCGGACCATTGGTTTATTGCGTTGAAGAGGTCGACAATCCCGGGGCGCCCGTGCAGCAGCTCACACTGCCGCGAGAGTCCAAGATCGAAACGATGGAACGGGGCGATCTTTTCGATGGCGTGGTCACGCTGACTGCCTCCGCGCAGCGCGTCGAAGACCAAGGCTGGGGAGACAGCCTATACAGAAATACGCCCCCCATCGCTTCGGACTGCCGGCTAACCGCCCTGCCATACTATCTCTGGAACAATCGGGCAAAAGGCTCGATGCAAGTGTGGCTGCTGGAAAGCTGAATGGCCGAGGTGAGAAACCCGTTGGTTGGCTGGCTATCTGCCCAGGTGAGCGGAGTATGCCAAAGTTTTGTTTGCAGGAGTGAACGGATGTCGCGATTTCGCCTATTGACGATCTTCATGTCGGGAATGCTGGGAACGGCGACGTTGCCGGATCCAGTCGCCTCGGCACCAGTCCTCAACCCCGCCAATCGCAATGGGCTGGTCGAGCAGAACGAATTATTGATGCTGGAGAACAGGCTGCGGCGGCAGCAATACCAGCAGCAGCAGCAGCAGTTCCGTTCCCAGGATCGCGAGATCGCGCCGCAGCAACGGCCCGATCGACCGCTTACTTGCCAGCTACAGCCGTCAAGCAACGGCTTTGTGAGCATCTGCCGCTGATGAGGCGGCTTGCCACTTATTTAGGCGGCCATAGCTTGTGCGCGTCGTGCTTAACTAGCATCAGAGGCGTTTTTTCGCAGCTCGTGCTTGGGCACTGGAGAGCCTACGCGATGGCGCCACGCTGATGGCCGACTCCGATGACAGCTTCGACATCATTGTCGTTGGAGCGGGGCCGGTCGGACTTTGCTTCGCCGCATCACTCGCTCAAAGCCAACTCAAGGTCGCAGTTGTCGAACAGAACTCAATTGATACTCTCGCCAATCCGCCTTTTGACGGCCGGGAAATCGCGCTGACCCACGCCTCGATCAGAATCCTTCGCGAGATCGGCGCCTGGGATGCCATCCCCGCTTCGGACAAATCACAGCTTCACGGCGCGCGCGTGCTCAACGGTTCGAGCCCTTTCGCTCTGCGTTTCGATCCTCCCAGCGGGTCTGGAGAACCCCTCGGAGTTTTGGTCCCAAATTGCCGGATCCGCGACGCGCTGTTCAAGACAATCCACGTGCAGAATCACGCGCGGCTGCTGTGCGGCCACTCGGTCGTAGATGCAACAACCAGCCACACAGGAGCACTCGTAACGCTGTCTAATGGCGTGCAGTTGAACGCTAGCCTTGTGGTTGCCGCCGATTCACGTCTGTCGGCCACTCGTGATCTGCTCGGCATAGGCGCCGATATCAATCGGCTTGGCTACTCGATGCTAATATGCCGGGTGCGGCATGAGCGCCCCCACCACCAGGTGGCAATCGAATGGTTCGATCACCATCAGACGATAGCGATGTTGCCCCTGGCGGAGGGAGTGTCGTCGCTGCTGCTCACCCTGCGCTCAAACGAGGCCGATAGACTGCTTGCCTTCAGCGACCATTTGTTTCTGAGGGAATTGACGAACCGGTGTCGAGGGCGCCTTGGAAAAATGACCTTGGCAAGCAAGCGCCATACCTATCCGCTGGTCACGACTTGGGCGCACAAATTCCGAGCTCCCAGCACCGCACTCATCGGCGACGCTGCCATCGGCATGCACCCGGTTACTGCGCATGGTTTCAACATCGGTATCAGCGGCCAGAAGCAACTCGCCTATGGAATCCTAGCAGCATGTCGCGACGGTCGCGAGATTGCCGATCCCGACATGCTGCACGGATACGAAAGGTGGCTGCGCCTGTCAGCGGCGCCGCTCTTCCACGGCACGAACATTCTCGTCGCACTCTACTCAAGCGAGCACCCGGCGGCACGGCTTGCACGACATGTGGGGCTTCGGTTCGCCCAACATGCCCCCTTTATGCGGCATGGCATTTCGGCCATGCTTAGGCGATGAAACCGTACCAGCAGCTTTGGACCTTGCGCGATGAAAAGGGCCTCATTCGCCGGAGTAATCGCTGCCCCTGCACGCAGAGGCGGCAGCTTCCCGCGGCAGGCCCTAAATGTCGCCCCGAGAGGTACTATCTCAGCGCTTGATTTGGCTGATCAGCCCAGAGGCTGATGTAGCGCTGAAGAGTTAACCCCTCCTTTAGTAGGCTTGCATAGACATGTGCTGCGTACAAGCAGGAGATGCAAGCTGACCGGCCGAACATGAAGAAAGAAGACGCGCTGGAGGCCAGAATCCTTGGAGATCAGCTTGCTGATCTGAAGGCCGGTCTCTTCGTATCGATGCCGATAAGC
>NZ_JBVVQB010000055.1:0-41434 GCF_055811775.1 Mesorhizobium sp. WSM4844
AATTGGCGTCGAGGCTGCGGCAGTCCCCTTCTCCCCGTCACTATACGGGGAGAAGGTGCCGGCAGGCGGATGAGGGGCGGCGCCGAGACCGGCAATTGGCCTGAAGCGACTACCCTGACCTGGACGGATTAAGGCCAAAGCGCCTCGACCGCCGCCAGCAGCACGCTCAGGTCGCTGTGGTCGCGCAGCGGCAGAACCGAAAATCCTCGCTCGCTGGACGCGTCGCCGTCGATCAGCCAGCCGCGCGACAGGCCGGCGCGTCGCCCCGCCTCCATGTCGGCCGGCTTGTCGCCGACGATGAGTGAACGCTGGAGATCGAGGCGGAGGCGCCCGGCGGCCTCGATCAGCATGCCCGGATTGGGCTTGCGCATCGGATGCTCGGCAATGGCAAGCGGCCCACTGCCTGCCTTGTGATACGCGCAGGCAAGCACCATGTCCACGAACGCGCCCTGATCGCGCAGCAGTTCCAAAACCCGGCCGTTCACGTTGGCGAAAACACTCCAGTCAAAATACCCGCGCGCGATGCCGGACTGGTTGGTCACCACGACGACAGGGATTCCGGCCCGGTTGGCGGCAGCGATCACTGGCGCGATATCTTCGCGCAGCACGATGTCAGCCGGATCGCTGGGGTAGTCGGTGTCGACATTTATGGTGCCGTCGCGGTCGAGGAACAGCGCCGGCATACGCTCGGGAAAAACCTTATCGCCGATCCTCTCCACCCACAGACCCGGCTCCACCAGCGGGTGCGGATTCACCGCCCTGTCAGCCATCACAGAGGCGCGCTTCGACCATTTCGCACAGATGATGATAGAGACACAGATGCCCCTGCTGGATGATCGGCGTCGAGGTCGAGGGCACGTTGAGCAGGATATCGGAGAGCGGCTTGAGCTTGCCGCCGCTGTCGCCGGTCAGGCTGATCACCGTCATGTCCATCATGCGCGCCTGTTCGGCGGCGGCGAGGATGCTGGGCGAGTTGCCGCTGGTCGAGATGGCGAGCAGCACGGCGCCCGCGGCACCATGCGCCTCGACCTGGCGTGAAAACACCGTGTCGAACCCGTAATCATTGCCCCAGGCGGTCAGCACCGCCGCATTGGCCGGCAGCGCGATGACGTTGTAGGCCTTGCGCTCCTTCAGGAAGCGGCCGACCAGTTCGCCGGCGATGTGAATGGCGTCGCTGGCCGAGCCGCCATTGCCGCAGATCAGCAGCGCCTTGCCCTGCGAAAGCGCGGCGACGACGGCGGCAACCGCCCGCTCCATCTCGCTGGTGAGGTCGCGCTCGACCATCGCGGTGATCGCGGCCGCCGAGCGGACCAGATAGTCGTTCAGTGCGGACATGAAAACCTCAGTTTGTGCTGCCGGCGCGCAACTTGCCGATGGTGCCGGTGGTGCTCTTGCCGGCGACGAGATCGACCAGCACGACGCGGCCGCCCGCCTTTTGCACGATTTCGGCGCCGACCACCTGATCGATCGTATAGTCGGCGCCCTTGACCAGTATGTCGGGCTTCAGCGCCTCGATCAGCGCGAGCGGCGTGTCGTCCTCGAAGACGACGACGGCATCGACCGAGGCAAGCGCCGCCAGCACGCAGGCCCGGTCATGCTCGTCGTTGACCGGGCGCCCTGGCCCCTTCAGCCGGCGCACCGAGGCATCGCTGTTGAGGCCGAGCACCAGCCGGTCGCACTGGCTGCGCGCCGCGTGCAAAAGGCTGACATGGCCGGCATGAAGGATATCGAAGCAGCCATTGGTGAAGCCGACGCTCAGGCCTTCGTCCTTCCACGTCGCCACCAGCCGTGCGGCGGCAGTGGCATCGAGAATTGCATCCTTGTGGGCAACCGGTCCATGCGAGCGAAACAGCGCGCCGGTGAGTTCCTCGACCGTCAGCCGTGCGGTGCCGCGTTTTCCCACCACCACGCCAGCCGCCGCGTTGGCGATGGCCGCGGCAATGACGCGGTCGGCGCCCGCAGCCAGAGCCAACGCAAACGTAGCGATGACCGTGTCGCCGGCGCCGGAAACGTCGAACACCTCCCGCGCCTGCGTGGAAATGTGGCGGGCATCGTCGGCATCGACGACGCTCATGCCTTTTTCGCTGCGCGTCGCGACGACGAACTCGAAGCCATGTGCCGAGATCAGCTCACGCGCCGCGGCGACGATCTCGTCATCGGCAAACACCGCGCGTCCGACCGCCTCGCCAAGTTCCTTGCGATTGGGCGTGATCGCCGACGCCCCGGAGTAGCAAGCATAGTCGCGACCCTTGGGATCGACCAGCACCGGCTTTCCCGCCTCGCGGCAGATCGAGATCAGCTCGCCGGCGACGCCGTCGAGCAACATGCCCTTGCCGTAGTCGGACAGGATGACGATGTCGGCTTGCGCGAGCCCGGCGCGGAAAAGCCGGATCAGCGTCGCCCGCTCGGCGTCGCGTAGCGGCTTGATTTCCTCTTCGTCGAAGCGCAGCACCTGCTGGTTGAGCGCGCTGAAACGGCTTTTCGACGAGGTCATCCGGTTGGCGTCCTGCGCGAGACCGCCGGTGTCGACGCCAAGCTCGGTAAGCATGCGCATGAGATTGTCGCCGGCCGGATCGGCGCCGATCACCGAAACCGGTATTGCGGCAGCGCCGAGCGAGACGATGTTGGCGACGACATTGCCGGCGCCGCCCATTGCCGAGGTTTCGCCACGCCCGCGCAGCACCGGAATTGGCGCTTCCGGCGAAATCCGCTCGATGACGCCGTTGACGAAACGGTCGAGGATGAAGTCGCCGACCACCAGCACGGTGATGTTGCCGAACCGCGAGATGGCGCGGTGAAGCGGTTCGGAAGAAGGCAGGTATTGCTCGCTCATGTCATCTTCGACGTGCAATGAGAGCCGGTCCCGATGCTGTGAAAACGCTGGACTGGCAGGGCTGGTCGTTCATGGCGAAGCCGATATACCGCAATTCGGCTCAGCGCAACGGCAGGCACCGAACGGCCCACAGCCAAAGCCGGTCGACGGATCAGCTTTTCTGCAAAGCCACATGGACACCCAATCCGACGAGCACCGCACCGCCCGCACGCCGCATCAGGCGTTGCGCGTGGCTCGAGCGTCGCAGCCTGGTGATCAGCGCACCCGCCAGCACCACGCACATGACATCCGCCGAGGAGAACATCAGATTGACGATCGTCCTGAGGACGAGGAATTGCAGCCAGACGGGAAACGTCGCCGATGCGTCGATGAATTGCGGCAGGAACGCCATGAAGAAGATTGCAGTTTTTGGATTGAGCACCTCGACGGTGATGCTCTCGAAAAAGGCGCGGCGGGCGGATTTCGGCTCGATGCCTGAGATGATAACAGCATCGTCTTGCGCCCTGGCGCGGAACAGCGACACACCCAGCCAGATCAGATAGAGCGCGCCGGCCAGCTTGACCGCCATGTAGAGCGTCGGCACGGCATGGAAAAGCACGGACAGTCCTGCAGCGGCAGCGACGACGTGCACATAGCCGCCAAGATGGATACCCAACGCCGCCGTCAGGCCGGACCAGCGGCCGCGCGCCATGGTTTGCGCAGCAGCGTAAAGCATCGCCGGACCGGGGATGTAGGCAAAGATCGCCGTGGTGGCGAAAAAGGCGATAAGCAGTTCGGTCGACGGCATTACCCTTGCTCCTGTCGTGCTTCGCCGGTGGATCGCCGACTGAAGCGAAAGCTGTGCGGCGGCACTGAGGTCTGCAGCCAACCGCCGGATTGCGACCTGCTTTATCGACAGCCCCGCAAGCCTCCCCTATAAGGGCCGGAATTGGCACAAGATACCAGAGGCTTTCATGATCATCGTCACGGGCGGCGCCGGCATGATCGGCTCAAACATAGTCGCCGCGCTCAATGCCGAAGGGATCAGCGACATTCTCGTCGTCGACGACCTGACCGACGGCCACAAGATCGCCAATCTCGCCGACCTGCAGATCGCCGATTATCTCGACAAGGACGATTTCCTGCCGCGGATGGAGGCCGGGGACCTTGGCCGCATCGAGGCCGTCTTCCACCAGGGCGCCTGCTCGACCACCACCGAGTGGAACGGCAAGTTCATGATGGAGGTGAACTACGCCTATTCGAAGCGGCTGCTGCATGCCTGCCTGGCGCTGCGGCTGCCTTTCCTCTATGCCTCCTCGGCTTCCGTCTATGGCGGCGGCGCCGAGTTTCGCGAGGAGCCGGACTGCGAGCGCCCGCTCAATGTCTATGCCTATTCGAAGAAGCTGTTCGACGACTATGTCCGCCGCACCGTCTTCGAAACCGACCATTCGCCGGTGGCAGGCCTGCGCTACTTCAACGTCTATGGTCCGCGCGAGGCGCACAAGGGCGCCATGGCCTCGGTCGCCTACCATCTGTTCAACCAGGTCGAGCAAGGCCACAACCCAAAACTGTTCGGCGCCTATGACGGTTTCGGACCCGGCGAGCAGAGCCGCGATTTCATCCATGTCGGCGACGTTGCCGATATCAATCTGTGGTTGTGGAAACGCGGCTCAAGCGGCATCTTCAACTGCGGCACCGGCCGAGCCCAACCGTTCCGCGCCATTGCCGAAACGGTGATCGGCGCGCTCGGCAAAGGCGAGATCGAGTTCATCGACTTCCCAGACCATCTCAAGGGCAGCTACCAGAGTTTTACGCAGGCTGATATGTCCCGGTTGCGCGCCGCCGGTTACAATGGTCAGTTTCGCACAGTGGAAACCGGCGTCAGAGACTATGTCGAATGGCTGAAAGCCCAACGATCCTCGTGATCGGCCCACGCTGGGTGGGCGACATGGTGATGGCGCAGTGCCTGTTCTCGGCGCTGAGAGAGCTTCACCCGGACGCCGCGATCGACGTGCTGGCGCCGGCATGGGCGGCGCCACTGGTCAAGCGGATGCCCGAAATACGCCGGCAGGTCGATCTGCCGCTGAAATCCGGAGCGCTGGAATTCCGCATGCGAAGGCGCGTCGGCCGCCTGCTGCGCGGCCACTACGACATCGCCTATGTCATGCCTGGAAGCTGGAAGTCGGCGCTGGTCCCGTTCTTTGCCCGCATTCCGCGCCGTGTCGGCTACCTCAAGGAAATGCGCTACGGGCTGCTGACCGATGTCGTAGCCTTGCCCGACGATGTGAAACGGCGCACGGCGCAGGCTTATTTCGGCCTCGCGCAAGGCGGCACGTTCCATGCTCCCAAGCTCGCTGTCGACACGAAAAACCAGGCGGCATTGCTGGGCCGCTTCGGGCTGGAGGCGAAAAAATTCGTCGCGCTGATGCCCGGCGCCGAGTTCGGGCCGGCCAAACGCTGGCCGAGCGACCACTATGCCGGCCTTGCCCGCGACATGATGGAAAAAGGTTTTGCGGTCGCGCTGTTCGGATCGAAGAACGACGCTGAGGTGACGGCGGAAATCGCCACGCTTGCACCTGATGTTGTCGACCTCGCCGGCCAGACGCGGCTGGAGGACGCCATCGACCTGATCGCCGCGGCCAGGCTTGCGGTGTCGAACGACAGTGGGCTGATGCATGTCGCCGCCGCGGTCGGCACGCCGATCGTGGCCGTCTACGGCTCGACCTCGCCGCACAATACGCCGCCGCTCGCCGAGCAGCGCGAACTGGTCTGGCTCGGCCTGTCCTGTTCGCCCTGCCACCGGAAAATCTGCCCGCTCGGCCACCTCAACTGCCTGAACACGCTTGAGGTGGCACAGGTCGCGGCGGCGGCGGAACGGCTGCTGGAAATGCCGGCCGCCGCATGAGGGTGCTCATCGTCAAGACATCTTCGATGGGTGACGTCATCCACAGCTTTCCAGCCGTCGAGGATGCGCGCCGCAACCGGCCGGACGTGTCGTTCGACTGGTGTGTGGAAGAGGCTTTTGCCGGCATCGTGGCGCTGCATCCGGCGATCGCGACCATCCACACCGTGGCGATCCGGCGCTGGCGCACAAGCCCGCTCGGCCGCGGCACATGGCGCGAGGCAGCGGGACTGCGCCGCGCCTTGCGGGATCGCCGCTACGATCTCGTCATCGACGCGCAAGGATTGCTGAAGTCGGCGGTGGTGGCGAAACAGGCCGCGGCGCCGATCGCCGGCTTCGACAAGTCGAGCGCTCGCGAGCCTTCGGCGACCGTGTTCTACGACCGCCGCTACGCTGTGCCGCGCGACCTGCACGCCATCGAACGCACAAGGCGGCTGTTCGGGCTGGCGCTCGGCTATGAACCGGACTTTTCCAGGCTCGACTCCGGCATCGTGCCGCCGGCCGTCGGGTCGACCTTTGTCGGCGGAAAAACCGCCTTCCTGCTGCACGGCACCAGCCGCGAGGACAAGAAATGGCCGGTCGGCGACTGGATCGAGATTGCCCGGCTTCTCGTCGAAAGAGGAATGACGCCGGTCACCACCTGGTCGAACGACAGGGAACAGGCGGTTGCCGAGGCGATCGCCCAAGCCGTTCCACAGACCGTGCTGGTGCCGAAATCACCGCTTGCCGAGATCGCCGCGATCATCGGCCGGTCGGTGCTGGTCATCGGCGCCGATACCGGCCTTACCCACCTCGCCAGTGCCTTCGGCCTGCCGACCGTCGCGGTGTTTGTGACGACTGAACCCGGCCTGACCGGCCCGCGCGGGCCGTTCTCGTCAACGCTGCTGGCCGCGCCCGGCGCTCGTGTCGCGCCGATAGAGGTGATAGCGGAAGCTGAGAAGCTGCTTGCGCTCAAATCGCAGGCCGCGACATAGGACCTTTTCAGAATTCGCTCTGGCGAGTCGAATAGCGTGGTTTTCGAGAACCGGAGCGGAGCGTACTAAAGTACGTGAGCACCGGAAGCGCAGAAAACCGCGCTAGTCGGCCGCCAGAGTAGAATTATCAAAAGGTCCTAAATGAACTGCACCTGGACGATCTCATAGCCCCGCGCGCCGCCTGGCGCGTTGACCTCGATGGCATCGCCGACTTCCTTGCCGATCAGCGCCCGCGCGATCGGTGAGGAGATCGAGATGCGGCCTGACTTCACGTCCGCTTCCTGGTCGCCGACGATCTGGTAGGTCTTCTTCTCTTCCGTGTCCTCGTCGACCAGCACCACGGTCGCGCCGAACTTGACCTTTTCGCCGCTGAGCTTGGTGATGTCGATCACTTCGGCGCGGGCGATAAAATCCTCGAGCTCGTTGACGCGGCCTTCATTGAGACTCTGCGCCTCTTTCGCCGCGTGGTATTCCGCGTTTTCAGAGAGATCGCCGTGCGAGCGCGCTTCGGAGATTGCTTCGATGATGCGCGGCCGCTCTTCCTGCTGGCGCCAGCGCAGTTCTTCCTTCAATGACGCGAACCCCTCGCCTGTCATCGGGACCTTGTTCATAATGCCTGACCTTTCCTGCCGCCGCCCCCGCATTCCGGGAGCGACCTTGTCGATGGGTACAAAAAGAAAACGGTCCGGCAGCCTCGGGCTAACGGAACCGTGTCACCGCAATTTCCTCCAATATAGCAATCTTCGCGGGTTTTTCACGCCAAAAAATCGGTTTTGAAAAATTCGCCCGCCATTTGCGGAAATGCCGTCATGGCAGCCCGGCTGGCCGAGCGAGCGGCAATAAAAACCGGCTGCGATTGCTCACAGCCGGTGGTGAGGAAAAGTTCGGGCTTCTATTCAGCTCTTCATGAAACGGTCTATCTGCTCGGACAGCATGCCGTATTCACGAGATCCCTTGCCGATGCGTTTCTCGATCTCGCGGAGCTGTTCCCGGGCGCCGGCGAGATCGCCGATCTGCAGATGCGCCTCGCCGAGATATTCGCGTACCAGCGTGTAATCAGGATCGATGCGCAGCGCTTCCTCATAATAGCCGAGACCGACGGTGACGCGTCCGGAATGGCGGTGCGAGTAGCCGAGGTAGTTGAGGATGCGAGGGTCTTTCTTGTCCGCAGCCAGGCTGAGCACGGCAATCGCCTCGTCATAACGTCCGGCCATCGCCAGCGCGCGGCCGGCTTCATAGATGTTGTCGTCGTCCAGCATGCCGTGCTTGGGCGCGACGCACTTCTTCAGCTTCTTGTCCCAGACCTTGCCTTTCTTGCACTGTGTCGTCTGGCTGCCATCGCCACCGCCTCCACCTTCACCGGCCGAAAACGCCGGAACAGCAAACAGCGGCAGGGCGGCAACCGCCAGAACCTGGATCAGCAATCGTCTGCGCATCGAACTCTCCTTGAAGCATGACAATGCAAGACTAACGCCGGGCAAAAGCCGTTTCATCCCGGAAAAAAGTCACGGCCAGTGAAAGCCTTTTCAACGGCCCGCGCCAGTCGGAAAATGGAAGCGCCGAACAAAACGTGACGAGCGCTGCAAATCCGCTATCATCCAGCAAACGCCAACGGAGTATGCGGAGACGGCCAGTGCAGCGGCGCCTTGAAAAAGAATGGGAGCTTTCGATCGGTCCCGACACGGTGCGCCTGTTCATCCTCAAGGCGAAGGCGTTGAGCGCCGCCGTCAACGAAGACTATGCCGATGGCGCCGAGCACGAGGTAGAACTCGATAGCGAGGCGCATGACAACCATCATCATGACGGTCTCGTCGAGGAACGTTCCGAGGACCTCACCGAAGAAGAGCTGCGCGAACTGATCAACGACCTCAATGTCGACGAGGCGGCCGAACTCGTAGCACTCGCCTGGGTTGGCCGCGGCGACTATGACGCCTCGGAATGGGCGGACGCGCTGACGGCCGCGCGCGAGCGCGCCAACAAGCGCACGGCGAAATATCTGCTCGGCATGCCGCTGTTGGCCGACTGGCTGGAGGAAGGGCTGGAAGCGATCGGTGCGTAACACCGCGGTCACCGTTTGTGATCGGCCAATGCCCTCGTTCAGGCAACTTCCGCATTCGTCCGCCGTTAAGGGCGAATGGCGGTGGTGACCTCTCCTACATCGATCAGAATGGCCGGATTGATCAGATTGGCGCTGCCTTTGGCAGCGGCGATGCTGTCGGCAGGAGCGGCCCTGGCCCAAGCTCCGGAACTGCCCGATAGCGTACCCGTCCCGGAGCTCAATCAGTCGCAATCAGCGCAAGAAGCCGCGCCTGCCGACGTGCCGATCCCCGAGCCGCGCCCTGGGGATGCGCCAAAGCCTGATCAACCCGCGACCGACAAAATGGACCAGCAGAAGTCGGACCAGCATCAGCAAGCCCGGCCGCAGCCACCGGCAGTCGCTCCGACGCCGACCGAAAAGCCCGCCGAGGCAGAACCACCGACCGCCGCGCCAAAACCACCGGAGAAGCCGGCGCAGGCGCCGGAGAAAAAAATCCCTCCCGACCCGCGCTCGGCCGCTGTGCCGCAGGAAGAAATGCCGGACGAGGAACTGGCCTGCCGCAGGCGGCTGAAGTCGATGGGCGTCGATTTCGAGGAACGCAAAGCCGAGCACGATGCGGCGGTCGGCTGCTCTGTCCCCTATCCGATCGCTCTGAAGACGCTGGGCAAGTCATTGGATATCAACCCCGAATCCGAGTTGAACTGCCAGATGGCCGAGGCCGCCGTGCGCTTCGCCGCCGATATCGTCCAGCCGGCGGCCAAGGCCGAGCTCGGCGCCGAACTCAAGTCGGTCGGCCAGGCATCCGCCTTCGTCTGCCGCCACCGCAATGGCGGCGGGAAATTGTCGGAGCACGCCTTCGGCAACGCGCTCGACATCGCCAGCTTCACGCTTTCGGACGGCAGGAGGATCGACATCCGCCCGGCGCCGCCGGAAAAGGAGGCGAAATTCCTGAACGCAGTACGCAAGGCAGCCTGCGGACCGTTCAAGACCGTGCTTGGCCCGGGCAGCGATGCCGATCATTCGCTGCATCTCCATCTCGATCTTGCACCGCGCCGCAACGGCGGCACCTTCTGCCAGTGATATGGTTGCGGACCGACGCGCCGCAATTTGGCCGCAGCCGTAAACGCAGCCGCTGATTTTTCCTTTACTGTTGGCGGGTAAGCTCCGTTTCATCTGATCATGACCCCGAAAAGTGGGATCCGGTTTTCGGAAAAAGATCATGATCAAACGATGACATGGAGCCTGATCGGCTCGGGGACCGGGAACCTGCCAATGGCCGGGATATTTCGCGCCGCGTCTGTAGCCGTGCGGCAAGTGAGACGCGCGCGCATGATTGCCGGCGGGCTTGCCATCTCAGCGGTCTCGGCCTGCACCACCGGCAGCGTGCTTTCCCTGGAACCGGCCGTCGATGTCGGCAGCCAGACATCAGCTGTCCCAGAATACGCTGGCCAGAAATACGCTGGAATGCAGCGCCTCGTCCCGTCCAACCCCTACATGACCGCCGCCTATCCGCGCATGGACGAGCCGATGGCGCCGACCGAACAGATGCCGGCCAGCGAGGTCGAGTGCCGCAAGGATTTGAAGCGCCTGGGCGTCGTCTACAGCGACCTTGCGCCGATCCGCGAAGGCCAGTGCGGCATCGACTACCCGGTCAAGATCTCGGCCATCGGCCGCATCGGGATGAAGCCGGCTGCGACGCTGACCTGCGACATGGCCACCACCTTCGCCGGCTGGGCCAGGAATGAACTGGTCCCGTCCGCCCGCTGGCGCTATTTCTCCGGCGTCAGGACCATTCGCCAGGGCTCGAGCTATTCCTGCCGCAGGATCGCCGGCGAAGGCACGCTGTCGGAGCACGGCAAGGGCAACGCGCTCGACGTCATGAGCATCGAGCTTAGCAATGGCAAGGAGATCGACGTGCGCAAGCCCGGCCTGTTCGCCTTCCGCACCCGCGGCTTCCTCAACACTGTGCGCGCCGACGGCTGCCAGTATTTCACCACCGTGCTCGGTCCCGGCTACAATTACGACCACCGCAACCATTTCCATTTCGACATCAAGAACCGCAAGAACGGCTACCGCGCCTGCCGCTAGACGGCAGTTTTCCAGCGCAGACCCGAGAATCCTGCTGTTACCTGCTGTGCGGGATCTTTCGCAACGCTGGAGGGACAGTACCCCCCTCTGTCCTGCCGGACATCTCCCCCGCAAGGGGGGAGATTGGATGCCGCGAATGCTTTCGCCAATCTCCGACCTTGAAAAAGAGGCGCCGAGGCGGAAGCTGCCGATCTCCCCCCTTGCGGGGGAGATGTCCGGCAGGACAGAGGGGGGTGCGAAGGAACTCGACGGAGGGTGCTCGGTTCTGCGTCGCCGCGCCTTGCGAGGGTGTCATGGTCATGGATCCTCGGGTCTTCGCAATGTCGCTTCGCTCCTCCGCCCGAGAATGACAAAGGCGTGGTAAGCTCTGCCAAGTAGACTGGGCGTTTAGCTTTCGCATGAGCCGACGAAGCCTTCGACGACGCGCAACGATCTGGCTGGTGGCGTTCTGTGCCGGCTATCTCGTGCTCGCCTATTTCGCCGCGCCGGAATTCTGGACCCTGCGCGACCGCAATTTCCGCACGCAGCGCTTCGAGATGGTGACGCACACGCCGCAAGGCATCGCCGGCGATCCAATCAATGTCGGCCTCGTCGGCACCAAAAAAGAGCTGGTCCATGCCTTCGCCGTCGCCGGATGGGACACGGCCGACGCCCTCACGCTGGAGACCGCGGTCGAGATCGGCGAAAGCGTGCTGTTCGATCGGCCCTATCCCGACGCGCCGGTCAGCCGGCTGCTGTTCGAAGGCCGTGCACAGGATCTGGCCTTCGAGAAGCCGGTCGGCGACAGTGCCGACCGGCGTCATCATGTCCGCTTCTGGCAGACCGATGCGACGGGAGACGATGGCCGGCCGCTCTGGCTGGGTGCGGCAAGCTTCGATCGCGGCGTCGGCCTCAGCCACGACACCGGCCAGATCACCCACCATATCGGTCCCGACATCGACGCCGAGCGCGACTTCCTGATCCGCGACCTGTCTGCCGCAGGCATGCTGATCTCGACCAGCGAGATATCGGGCATCGGTGCGACAAAGACCGGGCGCAATGGCGGCGGCGATCCCTATTTCACCGATGGCAAGGCGGTGGTTGGCCTGCTGCGGCAGCTGCCGTAGGCACAAGACGAAGAGACGGTCCTGTCGGACTGTCTCCTCGAAGACATCGTCGTGCACGCCATCTGGCCGGTGACGCGTCGCCTGACGCCAAAAGTCCGCGTCGACGCCCTGATCGAGCATTTTTCGTCGCCGCCATGGGATGCCGCATGAGATGGTTGCGCCTGCCGGCATGAAAAATGACGGCCGTCTATTTTCGAAGACCGCGCCGCAATGCTATTGACCCCGCATGCTTTACGCTGAAATCGCTATCGTGGTCGTCCTCATCTGCGTGAACGGCCTTTTGGCAATGTCCGAGCTTGCCATCGTCTCGTCACGGCCGGCCCGCCTCAAGGCGATGATCGACCGCAACGTCACCGGCGCCGGACGCGCCTTGGCGCTCGGCTCCAATCCAGGCAAATTCCTGTCGTCGGTGCAGATCGGCATCACCCTGGTCGGTGTTTTGTCCGGCGCCTTTTCCGGCGCCACGCTTGGCGAGCGGCTGTCCGTATTCCTGGCATCGACCGGCATCCGCGAAAGCCTTGCCGACCCGATCGGCGTCGGCATCGTCGTCGCCCTCATCACCTACTTCTCGCTGATAATCGGCGAACTGGTGCCCAAGCAGATCGCGCTGCGCGATCCCGAAGGCGTCGCCTCCAGGGTTGCTCCGGCGATGACCATCCTCGCCACCGTCTCGGCGCCGCTGGTCTTCCTGCTCGACATTTCAGGCCGCGCCATGCTGTGGCTGCTTGGCCAACGCGGTGAAAGCGAGGAGAAGGTCACCGACGAGGAGATCAAGATGCTGGTCGCCGAGGCCGAGCATCACGGCACCATCGAATCCGACGAGCGGCGCATGATCGCCGGCGTCATGCGGCTCGGCGACCGCGCCGTCCGCGCGGTGATGACGCCGCGCACCGAGGTCGACTGGATCAACCTGCAGTCCGACGACGCGACGACCCGCAAACTCTTGATGGAAACCCAGCATTCGCGCCTGCCAGCCGGCGATGGCGGCGTCGACGCCATGATCGGCGTCGTCCAGACCCGCGACGTGCTGGCCGCGATGCTCGGCGGTCGCGCGCTCGACCCGCGCCGGCACGTGCGCACCGCTCCCATCGTCCATGACCAGGCCGACGCGCTGGATGTCCTTTCGACGCTGAAGGAATCCAACGTGCCGATGGCGCTGGTCCATGACGAATACGGCCATTTCGAAGGCATCGTCACCCCGGCTGACATACTGGAAGCCATTACCGGCGTGTTCCGGGCGGACCTCGACGCCGGCGACGAGGAAAACGCCGTCAAGCGTGACGACGGCTCATGGCTGCTCGCCGGCTACATGCAGGCCGACGAGATGGCGGACGTTCTCGGCATCGACCTGCCCGAGAACCGCGACTACGAGACTGTCGCCGGTTATGTGCTCGCGCACCTGCACCATCTGCCGACGACCGGCGAATGCGTCGATGCGCAGGGCTGGCGCTTCGAGGTCGTAGACCTCGACGGCCGCCGCATCGACAAGCTCATCGCCACCCGCCTGCCCGGCGGCCATCGCGAAATCGTGCGGTAGCAGTCAACGCGATGGGTAGGCAAAGTCGGTCCTGGATCGCGGAAGGGCATAGTGGATTCTGATCGGATCGACAAGCTGATGGCAGCGGTGCCGCCCGCCTTGGCGCTTCGCGCCGGGCTGGACCTTGGCATCTTCACCCGGCTCGGTGGCAGCGCGATGACTGCCTATAGCCTTGGGGTCGCGCTCAAAATCGAGCCCGATCGTCTGTCGCGGCTCCTCTACGCGCTTGCCAGCATCGGTCTCCTCGAAGTCAAGCATGGTCAATTTCGCAACGGAGCCGAAGCGGCGGCCTTCCTCGACGCGTCCAAGCCGGCCTATCGCGGCGGCGATCATGCGCTCCTGCGTGAGCTCTGGGGAGCCGACCTTCTGACCGCAGAGTCGCTGCGACAGAACCGGCCGGCTGCGCTGCACGACTTTTCCGAAGCCGGCCCCGAGGCCGCGGCGGCCTTCAGCCGCATGCTCGCACCGGGCGGGGTAATTTTCGGCCGACATCTGGCCCAGGAGATGGACCTCTCGGCGATCGGCTCGGTCATCGACATCGGCGGCGGCCCCGGGACCATTCTCGTCGGACTTCGCGAGCGGCGTCCGCAGATTGCGGCGACGCTGATGGAACTCCCAACGGTCGCAGCGGTCGCGAAAGATATCCTGTCAGAATACGGTGCCGACGACGTGATTGTCGAAGAGGGGGACATAACCGTCGCGCCATCGATCGGTCGGCACGATCTGGCGATCCTGAAGGCCGTCGTCCAGGTCCTTCCGCCGGACCAGGCGCGCAGTTCGATCCTGAACGCGGCGCGTTGCCTCACACCCGGAGGCGAGATCGCAATTGCGGGGTGGGGTGTCGTCGATGACGACCGCCTCGGCCCGCCTGAGGGTGTGTTTCTGAATCTCACCTTCTTGAACCTCTATCGCCACGGCGAATCGTACACTGAAGGTCAGTATCGCGCCTGGATGACCGAGGCTGGATTCCGGTATATCTCCAGGTCGCGCCTGCCGGACGGCTCCACCTTGTTTCGTGCGCGCCTCACGGGCTGATCGTGGCTGAATGGCCAATCGCAATCTGCGTTCGCTCAATAAAGTCGGTCATCAGCGCGGCTGCCGCCTCGGCGTGGGTTTCGAGCAGGAAGTGGCCGCCGTCGAAGATGTGCGCTTCCATGCGTGGAAAGTCTTTCATCCACGACAGTGTTTCGGCGATGTCGAAGAACGGGTCGTGGCGGCCCCACAGCATGAGCGCCGGCGGCTGCCGCGTTTCGATATAGTCGGCGATGAGACTGAAGCGAGCGGCATGGTTGGCGTAGTCGGCGAGGAGCGCGCGTTGTGTTTTCATGCCGCCAGGCTGATTCATGACCCTCCAGTCCTCGATCCAGGGTTCGCCTTTGATCCGGGCGGCGACATCCTCCGGCAAGCCGCCCAAATATTGCTCGCGGGTGCCTTCCAAAGTCAAAAACGCGGTAGCCTCCCGTTCGTTCTCTTCCGTCGGGTTTGACCAGAACTCGAATGTGGCTTGCCATTGCGGTCCGAACCCCGTGCGGTGGGCGTTGGCGCTCTGAACGATGAGGCCGCAGACGAGGTCGGGGGATTGCATAGCGATCTGGAGACCCACAGGCGCGCCCCAATCGTGCAGGTAGATGAAGCGCCGATCGATCGCGAGATGCCTTAGAAGCTCCTGGATTGCGCCGCTGAACGCTTCGAACGAGGGCGCGGGCAACGGCGCCGATTGGCCGTAGCCAGGCAAGTCGGGGGCGATGACGAAGGCGACGCGCGCAAGGCCGGGAATGATGCCCTGGAAGGTGCGCGACGAGCTCGGGAAGCCGTGCAGGAGCAGCAGCGCGGGCTTGGACGCATCACCCGCGGTGATGAAGCAAAGCTCGGTCCCGCCGGACAGGCGCAGCCGCTGTTGCGTGGGGGATGTCATGCCTGCACTCCTCGCACTGCTCCGGGATGGGCTCGATCAGGGTGCATCTCCTGTGTTCGCTTGATGAACTCGACCATCAGGGAGAGTGCTGGTTCGGCGTGCGTCTCGAGCAGGAAGTGCCCGCCGTCGAAAACATGCGCTTCCATACGCGACAGATCCTGCATCCAGGACAGCGTTTCGGCGATATCGAAATAGGGGTCGTGACGGCCCCACAGCATGAGCGCCGGCGGTTGCCATCTCTTCAGATAGGCGGCGATCGTATCGAAACGCGCGGCATGGCTTTTGTAGTCGCCGATGAGCGCGCGGTGGGTCTCCATGCGGCCGGGAAGGTTCATCACCCTCCAGTCCTCGACCCAGGGGTCGCCCCTGATCGTGGCGGCGACATCCTCTGGCAGGCCGCCCAAATATTGCTCGCGTGTGAATTCGAAGGTCAGGTCGGGGGTCGCGGCCGCTTCGTTCTCATTTGTCGGTTCTGACCAGAATTTCAACACGGCGTCCCAGACGGGACCGAAGCCGGTTCGATGCGCGTTTGCGTTCTGGATGATGAGACCCGAAACCAGCTCGGGCGCTTGCGTGGCGATCTGCAGCCCCACGGCGGCGCCCCAGTCATGAATATGGATGAAGCGGCGCCCGATCGCGAGGTGGGTCAGCAATTCGGAAATCGCCTCGCTGATCGCGGCGAAGGATGGTGTCGGCGGGACGTCGGACCGGCCATGGCCCGGGAGGTCGGGCGCGATCACATAGGCTGCGCCCGCCAGACCTGGAATGACATCGCGGAATGCATTTGCGGAGCTGGGAAACCCATGCAGGAGGAGCAAAGCGGGGTTGGATGGATCGCCCGCAGTGACGTAGGCAAGCTCGGTTCCACCGGAGAGACGCATTTGGCGCGGGGCAGGCAGTCTCATGTCAGGATTCCCTTTTTGCCGTCCGGAATTGGAGTTAAGTCCAAACCAGTGGCGCGAGTTCCGCATGTCGCCGACAGCGTTGGCCGGCGAGACGCGGGGTATTGCGGCCGAAAACGTTCCCTAAGTGGCTGGAACCCGTGTTTCGGCCGTCGCTACTCGGCTGAGGATCAGCGGCCGGCTGGCGTTGCGACAACGCGCTCTATCGCCGTCGCCAGGAAGGTCGTGCCACGCCGGTGCTCGCTGCTGTCCTGGCGCGTCAACAGGCCGTTGGCGATTCCCTCATACATACCGAGCAGCGCATCTGCCACCTCGCCCGGCACGCCTTGCCCGGCAAGCAGCGCGGCACGCTCCTCCGGCGCAACAAGAACAGGGGTTACCGGCCGGCCGAGAGCTTCGGCGAAGGCCGATGCCACGTCGCCGGCGCTCCAGTCTTCCGGTCCGCCCAGCTCCACGACCCGCTTGCCGGTCCATTCCTCGCACAGCACGGTCGCTGCCGCGCGCCCGACATCGATCGTGCTCACCATCGGGATTTTCTGGGAAGGCTCGATAAAGGTCGGCAGTATGCTTTGCGACAGGACTGGTTGCGCCACCTCGCTCCAGGTTTCGACAAAATACCCCGACCGCAGGAAGGCGGTGGCCGGCGCCACGCCGTCGAGCAGCGCCTCGAAGCGGTTGAGGGTGGCGATGACGCCGGTGCCGGAGGCATGCTGCGCTCCGATGGACGACAGGACGACGGCCTTTGGCAGATCTGCACGCCGTGCCGCATCGGCAAGCGCGGAGCCGATTTCTTCCGTGCGCTGATAGGGATCACCGCTCACCGGCGGCGGGTTGAGCAGGAACGCTGCCCGCGCGCCGGTCAGCGCATCGGCCATGGCGCCGGCATCCTCCATGCTTGCGACGGCCACCTCGGCGCCGAGGGCCGTCCATTTTTCGCCCTGTTCCTTGCGACGCAGGACGACGCGCACGGCTTCGCCGCCTGCGATCAGGGCGCGCGCGACCTCGCCGCCGGCCCGTCCGTTTGCTCCAAGCACGACATACATCACTTCTTCTCCTTCTGCTCGCCTGACCTTCATCCGGCCTGACCTTCATCTCGCTTGACGGGGGAACGATAGGCGCAGGCTTTCCATGCGTCCAATGCATGGTGTATATAGTTGCCATGCACGAAGTGGATTTACGCCGGATCGACCTGAACCTGCTGGTGGCGCTCGAAGCGTTGCTGGACGAGAGGAACGTCACCCGTGCCGCAAGCCGGCTCGGCATGAGCCAGCCCGCCGCGAGCCGAGCGCTCGGCCGATTGCGCGCGCTGTTTTCGGACGCGTTGCTGGTCGACGGACCGGGCGGCTACGTCCTCAGCGCCCGTGCGGAAGAGGTGCGCCCGGTGCTGCGCGGCATCTTGGCGGGTGTGCGAGAGATGGTCGAGGCGAACGCGTTCGATCCCGCCACGGCCACCGGTCGGATCCGGCTGCTGATGCCCGATCTCCAGGCCGCCGTGCTCGCGCCGCATCTGCTCGCCCGCCTTGAGCGCGAGGCGCCGTCCCTCGATCTCGATATCGTCGCGCCGGGCACGGACGCGGTCGAAGCGCTGGAGCAGGGTAGCGCCGATGCGATGGTGGCGCTGGTCGACGAAGCCCCGGCCGGCATCCGCCGGCGCGGTCTCTATGACGAGAAGCTCGTGACGCTGATGCGCGCCGAGCACCCGGCGCTCGCCCGAAAGCTGACGCTCGAGCGTTTCCTGGCGCTTGAGCATATCGTGGTGAGCGTCACCGGCGTCGGGCCTGCGCCTGTCGACGAAGTGCTTGCCCGCATCGGGCGAACGCGGCGGGTGAAGCTGCGCGTGCCGAACTTCTTCGCGGCGGTCGAGATCGCCGCTCGCTCCGACCTGATCATGACCCTGCCTTCGAGCCTGGCGCGAGCGGCCGCCAACATGAAGCGCTTCGTGTCGTTGCCGCCGCCCCTCGATCTTGGCAGCTTCACGATGAGCCTCGTCTGGCACGCGCGCCAGCAGGACGCGCCCAGGCACATATGGTTGAGACGTGCCATTGTCGCGGCGGCGGCGGACATGTCGTCGGCGATCGACGTTGGAAACTGAGGCCGCAAGGCGGCTCTCTGGAGCACAACGCCTCGAGCCGACCCGCGTTCAGGAAAGATGCTCTAGAAGGATCTCAACCGAAACCCAGGTTCGGCGCTTGCGTTTCCGCCTGCTCGAGTGCCTTTAGTCACGGTCGGCCCCCTCCGCCTGCCAGAGCTGGATCGGGTTGCCCTCCGGATCTGCAAGCCGGGCGAACCAACCATTAGGGTAATGTTCGGTGTCGACCTCAACCGCAATTCCGGCTGCCGTGAGCTGTGCGACCATGGCCTGGAGGTCGCGCACGCGGAAATTGATCATCCACGGCTGGTCGGCGCGACCGAAATAGTCACTATCCGCAGCAAACGGTGCGAAGACGGTTGCGCCGTGCTGTTGCTCCCACGAGCGTTGATCGTAGCTTTCTGGCGGCAGCGCCACGCCGAGATGGTCGGCATACCATCGAGCGAGCGCATCGGGCTCCTTCGCTCTGAAGAAGAAGCCACCGATGCCGAGCACCTTTTCCATTGTATCTCCTTACCGACGCGATCGCGGTGATGACCGGCCCAATCCATATACGCGATGTCAGGCGCTGCAGGGCTTCTTGGTTCAAAACGACTGACAATGCCGCTCTTTGGAGTCCTGAAGGCGCCTGTCTGCACTGTGCAACCGCTCGTGTTTGTTGGCGAACCATTCTGGAGGTCGCGGTGCGGACCAAGCAGACATCAGCTCGGCGCGGAATTTAGCTGTCTCCAGTGGTGATTTGACCCACGTTCGACTGTAGCGGAGATGACCGCCATTGGAAGGTCAGCAATCACACCAATGGCAGGAAGATGTCGGTGATGGCTTCGTGCTCGGCAACCATCGGAACAAAACTCACCCGCTGACAGTAGAGGGGAAAATCCCGAAGGGCCTCACCGCTTGCCGGCAACCAGTCGCGATACAGGAATTCGATCGCCGGCTCGACATTTTCTGCGCCGATTGCGCGAAGCACGGCACATCGTCCGGCCGGAAGAACACCGGCTTCCACGCCCTGGTCGTTCATCTCGATTTTCCGATCGGTCGCTGCACAGATGTCGAGGCGAAATTCGTCCGGCGGCGTTATGTCGGAATCCGAATGAAACACATTGTAGGTTGCACTGGACGCCGCGCTCAAACCTGCAGCCCTTCGCCAGGCGATGAATTTCTGGATAGTCTCGGCGACCAGGGCCGGATTGCCTCGGTGCTGCAGGACGGCGACGGGTGTTTCCGGCACGTCGATGATGTTGACGTCAGCCAATGAATACGCCGTTTTCATGAGCTTGCTCCTCGCGTTGGTCAATGGCCACAGGCTGGCAAACCACACCTCCCAGTCGGGCGTGTCCCGAAATGCGGAGGGCAATTGCCCAAAGCTTTTCCGAAACGCGCGGGCGAAGGCGTCGGGCGCATTGTAACCGACGTCCAGCGCGGTTTCGGTCACGCTCGCCTCGTCCTTGAAGGCAAGCACCTGTCCCGCCCGTTTCATGCGAACGAGTTGGACGTAGCGATGCCCTGATATGCCGAAATATCCTCTGAATTGGCGGTGGAAATGGTACTTGGACAAGGCCGCAACGGCACTAAGCGTGTCCAGGCCAAGATCATCCTCAAGATGCCGGTCGATGTAGCTCAACACCCGTTTCATGCGCGCGTGGTAGGGATCTAGCGGCGTCGTCATCATGCTCTCCTGTGTGAGAGCAATCTGCCAGCTTGCGAGACAGCGCGCTCGACTGTTCTTGCTGAACACCCCAGGCGCTGTTCACTCCGATGCGGAGCCGTTGGCGGCGGAGCACTGCTAACCGGGTTCAGACCGGCAGGCGGAACTGTTTGCGCAAGCTCTTGTCGAACATCTCTGCGGGGGCAAAGCGGCGCAGAATGCTGACCTGGCGCGCGGCCTTGCCGGCGGTATAACGACGCCGCGGGCGGACATCGGTCGCCGCCTTGACCACCACATCCGCCACCACTTCCGGCGGATCGGCTTTCGGCATCACATCGCCCAGCAGCGCCTTGAGCCCGGCGCGCGCCCGATCGTATTCCTGCAACACCGAATCCGGCTCGATCCCGTTCTGGTCGAAGACGGTACGCACGAATGCCGGCTCGATGACCGAGACGCGAATACCGAAAGCACGAACCTCGTGATCAAGCGATTCCGAATAGCCCTCAAGCGCGTGCTTGACCGCAGAGTAATGGGCTGAGTATGGCGCAGGCACCAATCCCAGAATCGAGCCGATATTGATGATGCGCCCTTCGCCGCGCTGCCGCATCGACGGCAGCACCGCGTTGATCATGCGGATGACGCCGAACAGATTGACGTCGAACAGGGCCTGCACCTGTGCGACCGCGGATTCCTCGGCACCGCCAAGCAGACCGACGCCGGCATTGTTGACCAGGAGGTCGATCCGCCCGGTCTGCGCCAGCACGGTCGAAACGAGGGCGCTGACAGAAGCGCCATCGGTCACGTCGCAAACCAGCATGGTCACCTCGTCCGGGCCGTTGCCGACAGGGCGGCGACTTGTCCCGAAGACGGTGAATCCTGCCCGCGCAAGCGCCTCGGCGCTGGCGTGGCCGATGCCCGAGGAGGCTCCGGTCACAACAGCGGTTTTTTCGGAATTCGCATTCATTTCGTGCTCCAAATCGTCAGGGTCAGACTTCTCTCGCCGGTTGAATTATGATGATAATAACATATTACGATCATAATTCAATACCAGAAGGGAAAGGCAGTCACGTGCTACGAAAAGGGCTGAAAGAACGCGTCGCGCGGCCGGATCATGGGAGTTGCTGGACCCATCCTGCGTCAGGACGAAGTGAGAGCGAACGATCAACGCTTGTCCGCCGGCTGGCCGCTGGTCGTCGAAGGGATGCGGGCGATGACCTTGATCTCGAAATCGAAGCCGGCAAGCCAATTGACGCCCACTGCCGTCCAGTTCGGATAGGGAGGTCCGCCGATCTCCTCCGCCCGGACCGCCAGCACCGTTTCGATCTGTTGGTCCGGGTTGGTGTGAAAGGTGGTGACGTCGACAACGTCGTCGAAGCTGCACCCGGCGGCGGCCAGGATCGCGCGCAGATTGGCAAAAGCCCGCCGAACCTGATCCTCGAATGCGGGCTCGGGCGAGCCGTCCTCACGGCTGCCGACCTGCCCCGAGACGAAGAGAAGATCGCCGGAGCGAATGGCCGCGGAATATCGATGAATATCGTATAACGCGTGGCGTTTGGCCGGATAGATGGCGTCACGTGCAGGCATTTCGTGTTCCTTTCTGTCTTGAAAACGACAGCGCGCCGGAGGCGCCGAGTTGATACAGGCAGGAGATAGGGCAATCGCATTACGCGCATAAGCCGTTGAAATCGGCATGAGGTGATGCAAAATTACCATCAATGCCCCGCCTGTCCCTCAACGATCTCACCGCCTTCGTGGCCGTTGCCACGCACCGCAGCTTCCGCCGCGCAGCCGACGAGATCGGCACGGCACCTTCCACATTGAGCCACGCCATGCGTGCGCTCGAGGAGCGC
Organism: Mesorhizobium sp. WSM4844; assembly: GCF_055811775.1. Taxonomy (NCBI): domain Bacteria; kingdom Pseudomonadati; phylum Pseudomonadota; class Alphaproteobacteria; order Hyphomicrobiales; family Phyllobacteriaceae; genus Mesorhizobium; species Mesorhizobium sp. WSM4844. Next base: position 21,862 of record NZ_JBVVQB010000055.1, read on the forward strand.
ATGGGCGTGCGCCTTCTCAACCGCACCACACGCAGCGTCTCGCCGACGGAAGCCGGTTTCCAGTTGCTCGGCCGCCTTCAGCCGGCGCTCGCCTCGCTGGACGAGGCGCTCGACAGCGTCGCCGGGTTCAGGGGCAATGTCGCGGGCACCGTCCGCATCAACGCACCGCGACTGGTGGCCGGGCTTCTCGTTCGCTGGGTTCTTCCGCGGATGGCGGAGCGCCATCCAGACGTGATCCTGGACATCGTCGTCGAGGGGCGGCTCATTGACATCGTGTCCAGCGGCTTCGACGCCGGCGTGCGCCTCCTCGGATCGGTCCCCAAGGACATGATCGCCGTGCCGCTTGCACGCGCGTTGACGTTCATCTGTGTCGCGTCGCCCGCCTACCTCGATCGCTTCGGCGACCCGAAAACCCCCGAGGAATTGCAACGCCACCATTGCATCGGCCACCGCATGCCCAGCGGCAAGCTTTACCGATGGGAGTTCGAACGCGCCGGCCAGGAACTCGTGATCGAGGCAAACGGCCCCGTCGTCCTCGACGACGAGGAACTGATGGTCGAAGCCGCAATTGAAGATCTGGGCGTCGCCTACGTGGCCGATTGGGCCGCCGACGCGGCCTTGTCCGACGGCCGGCTGCGCAAGGTCCTGACCGCGTGGATGCCCGCTGCGGAACAAGTTGCGGTTTACTACCCCGGACATCGAGCCGTACCGCCCGCACTGCGGGCCTTTCTCGATGTCGTCAAAGACCTGCGGAAGAAAGAACCTTAGCGACGAGCAGCCGCGCCATGACCGGTTGTTGGGCCGGGGGAGTGCTCAGTTCGTTGCTATTGCGCCAACGCATCAGTGTTCTGCCTCAGTGCGGACGAATCCTGCATTGGGCCGATGACCAGTTCGATCGGTCAGGCTGAAGCAGGCGATGACGCAAGTGAGGCCGAGGGCGGACCGGCAGCTTGTAGTTTGATATGCAGGTGAGCTGACATACAGCTCGGCGCAGGGATCCCCCATCTTTTGCTATCGGATAGCCGACATTCGCGGCAACCTGCGCTGATGTTCCGTTGCGGACTTCCCATATCGCACGAAAGAGCCGGACTTGATTGGAACTCTATCGTCGAGCAGGTCAGCCACACGACGTAGTCTGCCAAACACCGACATTGCGCCGTCGCCTCGGTATGGGAACGCGCGAGCCGAGAAAATTCGGTAGTCGCGCAGCCGCCATCATGCAGACCTATTAGATTTAGGACCTAGAGGATCGATCCGTAGCATATTCTGCCCACCAAGAGATAACGGGATGCATAAAGAGTATGCAAAGGTTCGAGGCAAGGAATGCATATGGACGATCCGCTTAGATCCATGAATCGGCCCGGACTTGGACGTGCAACGATGGGCTACCAACCGGCCGAGAATGATTTGTTGAGCGAGGTGCTGCGCGACCTGCGCCTTGCCCATGCAAGATATGGCCGCAGCGAGTTAACGGCGCCCTGGGGCATCGCCGTGCCGTTCAGGGAGGGCGTACGATTTCATGCGATGCTCGAGGGTCAGTGCTGGATACAAGCCAAGAGCTTGCCGCCGCTGCTGCTGGAATGCGGCGATGTGCTTCTTCTTCCCCACGGAACAGAGCACACCATGTCCGACCGGCCCAAAGGGAGAGCCTTGCCACTGGACGATATCAAACCGGCGTTGATCGGGAATGGAACCTACGAATTGAAGTCCGGCGGCGGCGGTCCGCGATCGCTGATCGCATGCTGTACGATCGGCTTTGAGGGGCCGACGGCAAATCCGCTCCTGGAACTGCTGCCTCCGGTGATGCATATCCGCTATGCAGAGCACAGCGATACTGACCTGCCAAACCTCCTTGCTATGATGGCGCGGGAGGCTGATGGGCAAAGAATCGGATCGGCAACGGTAATGGCGCGCCTTGCTGATATTGTCATGACGCAAGTAATCAGATCCTGGGTCGAGACGTGTTCCGACAATCTGACTGGTTGGCTGGCGGCCGTGCGGGATCCGCAAATCGGGTCTGCGCTTGCAAGAATCCATCGCTCCCCCGGCGAAGACTGGCCAGTCGATCGCCTGGCGGCATTGTCTGGGCTGTCGCGATCGAGGTTTTCGCAGCGATTCAAGGGTCTGTTGTCGGTATCTCCCGCCCGCTATCTCCTGCAATGGAGGCTTAGGCTGGCCGAATCCTGGTTGCGGAACGGATATATGTCGCTGTCACAGGTCGCGTCTGAGTTGGGATATGAGTCCGATGCATCCTTCAGCAGGGCATTCAAACGCTTCATAGGCGTCTCGCCAGGCGCGGTCCGAGATTCCGGGCGCGGGTGAGCATAACAGAGACGGGATCGGTCCTGCATATCGCCTGATGCGATCCACGGCTAATGTAATCAGTGCGACAAACGGTCAGACATTCAAGCGTTTCTGCCATAGCGGCGCCGCGCCAGGATCTGCAAATTCTCAAATGCCGTAACCACTTCGACCGATTCGCGAGTCAAAGCAGCGACTGCATCGCGGCGGATTATCGAAGGAGCAATAGCCGGGATTTCGCATGCGCCATGAACGCATGACGTGTGAATGCAGAATACCTCCTAGGCCGCTACCAGAAGGAGACTCATATGGCGTTGGTGTTGCCTGATCTTCCCCCACCAGCCACTGGCGAACACACGCCCTATTGCATTATCGCCAAGCATCGCGCCGCTCCTGGTCAAGGCGAAGCGCTCGTTACCCGGATGCTTGAGGATCTCGAAGCGACGAGATCAGAAACGGGCTGTCTACAATTCCACATCCATCGTGATCGATCCGACCCCGATCTCATCGTCATCTACGAAGTCTGGCGCAGTGTCGATGCAGTCAAGAGCCACTTCAGCGAAGCCTATGTCCAGAGGTTCGTCGTAGATGGTGGTGAGCTCGAACCGGGCGACATGGAGACGCAGTGGCTTGAGATGCTGAGCCCATATGCCAGCGGCAGAGATCCGCGATGACCGGTGACGAGCAGTCTCTTCTGAATCAGCGAGTCGTGATCGTTGGCGGGACAAGCGGCATGGGCATGGGGGCGGCTCTTGCGGCCTCGCGCGCAGGCGCCGAGGTCATCGCGCTCGGGCGGCGGCCACCGGCGAAATTGGCTGCAGAACAAAGCGCCCACGGTTCAATCACCTTCCAGTCGCTGGACATGACCGACGATGCGGCGGTCGAGCAAGTATTCGAAACGCTGGGGGCGCTCGACCACCTTCTCATCACCGCAACTCCACCAAGTCCTGGAGGGAACCTTCCTCTCCCAAACGCTGGCCGACTCGCAGCCCGTTCTGTATGGCAAGCTCCTGGGCAGTTGGTCTTGCGCCCGGCACGCGGCGCCCAAGATGCGGAAAGGCGGTTCGGTGACCAAGCCTCGCATGGGCGCTTCGATGATGATGGTCGCGTTCGCTGGTCTGGAGGCGCTGACACGAGCCCTTGCGCTCGAACTCGGTCCGATCCGCGTCAACACAATCCGTCCAGGCGTCATAGACAGCGAAATGTGGGCCGGCATGCCGCAAACCAAGCGGGAGGCGTTTTTCGCGCTGGTGCGCGAGAGCTTCCCAGCAGGTCGCGTTGGAAAAGTCGACGATATCGGCAAGGCCGCACTTTTCCTGATGACTAATGATTTCGTGACCGGCGCTATTCTAGAAGTTTCAGGAGGTGAAACGCTGGTCAGCATCGAATGATCTAACAGATAGAGCCTCAAGGATTAAGAGATCAGTATCGATCCGGTTCACGCGGAAAGTTCACAACGGTGACCCTCAACCAAGCGCGTTACAGCAATTTCCAATAAACAAATGGACCGCAGATGAGAAGAATCATTGAGACACTACACGTTGCCCTAATTGTCGTTGCATTCGCCCTCCCCGTTCCTTCCGGCGCATTGGCTCAAGATGGCTCGGCCGCGGCCGCGCCCCCGACGCAGTCCGAGTTACCCAAATGGCTTAGTCGCGGATTGCCGGGTCAGGCGCATGAGGTTCTGGCGCCACTAGTTGGCACCTGGCGGGTCCAGTTGAGCTTCTACGGCACGCTCGGCCGCAGCCCCGATCAGCCGCCGCTCGTGACGGACGACCTCATTAGCCGTCGGCAGTGGTTGGCAGGCGGCCGTTACATCGAAGACACGATGGAGGGGACGCTGGATGGAGCGCCAATCTGGCGCAAAGGCTGGCTCGGCTACAGTATCATGGACGACCGATACGAGTGGATTACGATCGATCCTGTCAACACAACCATGATGTACTACGAAGGCACCCCTGGATCCGGAAATCAAAGGCCCATCAGCATGTCCGGGGCCTTCACTGACCAGGGTGTGGCTGGCGAAGACACGGTCGGCAAGTCGATCGGCATGCGCACAGTAATCAAAATCGAGAACAACGATCGCCATGTCTTTGAGCTCTATTTCACGCGTCCCGGACAGCAAGAGACGTTGGCCACACGCGGCCTCTATACACGGCTGAAAGAGTGAGCGTCCGCTCGAGGACGGCCCGGCGTCTCATTAGCTCGCTCGGTGCTTGGCAATGGCGCAACCGCGACCTCCAGCGCTGTCTACTTTCAGGAAGCCGCAAAGCTGATCTTTACGGCCGACATGAGGCGCAAAAGCAGCCATGCCGCCGTCGCGTGTGAGACTCTGCTTCGGGTCACAAGCAGAACAGCAGCCCCCTACGGCTCGTCTCTCTCATCGCGCAAATTAGACACAACGCGGCGGTTCTGCGACCTGCAGGCGGTGTCGGGGCAGTCGCGGACGAGCCTGTCCTTGCCGTAGCCCTTGGCCCACATGCGGTTGCGGTCTATGCCGCCGGCGGCGAGGTAGTCCATCACCGCATCGGCGCGCTGCTGCGACAGCGCCGTTTCACTTGCGCCGGGATCGTCGGCGAAACCCTGCAGCTTGAGCAGCCAGCGCGGATGCTTTGCTAACCAGGCGATCTGGGTGTCGAGGGTGGCCTTGGCGACAGAATCGAGCGCGGCCGAACCTTGCGTGAAATAGGTGCGGCGGCCGACATTGAGGATAAAATCCTCCTCGCTGCCCGGCTGCACGTTCTGGAAGCCGGCAACCTCGGTGTTGGTGATGTCGGGCGTGGAAGGGGCCAGCGTGTTGCTGGTCGAGCAGGATGCGGCCAGCAACAGCAGGCCGGCGGCGAGCAGCCGGCGCGTGTTCTCAATCATGCGGTTCATGAGGCGCCAATCATTCGACAGTGGTGGAAGCGGGCGCCTGGTCGGCGATGTGCGGCAGGACCTGCACCGCGGTGCCGATCGGGCAGCGCTGGTAGAGATCGATGATGTCTTCCGGGAACATGCGGATGCAGCCGCTGGAAGCGTCGGTGCCGATGCTCCATGGCTCCAGCGTGCCATGCAGGCGGTAGCCGGTGTCGGCGCCGTTGCGGTGCAGATAGAGCGCGCGCGGCCCGAGCGGATTGTTGGACGCGCCGCCTGCGACCATGTGCGGTAGGTCCGGCTTGCGCCTACGCATTTCGGGGGGCGGGACCCATTGCGGCCACAGCGCGCGGCGATCGATCGTCGCGCGGCCGTACCATTTGAAGCCGTCCTTGCCGACGCCGACGCCGTAGCGGATGGCGGTCTTGTTTTCCATGATGACGTAGAGGAAGTGGTGGCGGGTATCGACGACGACGGTGCCGACCGGCTCGCTGCTGAAATACTTGACGATCTGGCGATGCCATCTCTTGTCGATCTTGGCGAAGTTGGTCTTGCGATAGACAAAATTGTTGTCGCTGGCGGTACCGGCGAAAAAGGATTTTGCCGCCGCGGCTTGAGCAATATTGCTGGTTGCACCCACCGCGACCAGCGCCAGGCCGCCGAGCATGACACCCCTGCGTGATAAAACCATCGGCAATATTCCCCCCATGCCAAAAGCCTGGCGGACCATAGTTGAGAATTACTTCGCCTCAAAGTGGAAAATGCTGCGTTGCTTCAGTCCGCCGTGTCCGGGCATTCGGCAATTTGGCGGCGAGTGACCGAATTGTGACAATCTTGCCGAGGACGAACGTCTAACCTAAACCCCATCCAGGACCTTAACCAAATTGGCGCGACTGTTTGGGACCGAGCGTAGTTGCGACATTGCCCTATCCGGACGTGTGAGCAATGCCCACCAGCAGATTCAAAATCTTGCGGAAGCCGTGCGCCTCATAGATGCCGATCCAAACCAAGGCGTTGCTACTGCCGCGGCCGCGCTGGGGCTGTCCTATTCTTCGCTCTATCGACTGTTCCGGAACCTCGTGGGCCTTTCACCAAAACGATATGCGAGCGTCATGCGCTATTATCGACTAGTTGGGGCTCTGCTGGCCGACGCGCCCGCCGGCGGACTGGCGCAATTGGCCGCCAGCAAGGCTATTTCGATCAAGCCCATGCGAGCCGCGATTTCCGGCGTTATACAGGCATCGGGCAAGCCGAATTCCGGCGCCATTTAAACGGAATTGCCAAGTTGATGAACACTCTTTGAACATCTGCACAATCGCGTAGGCGCATGCAGCCTGTGTCGACGGCTCTGTCGCTCAGGATGCGCCAGCGGCGGCATGCTCACCACAGGAGATATAAAATGGCCGACATGACAACACCCCACACCGCGCTTCTCGCGGCCCTCACGACAGAGCATTTCGTGCAGCAATCGGCGATCAGCGCAACTATCAGCGAAATGGCGTCGCGAACGACCATCTACATCATGTCTCTATCGAGCGCTCTAGTGGCGACGGGCTTTGTCGCGCAGTCGCCTGAATTCCTTCAGCCGTTTCTCCTAGCCGTGCTGCCATCGCTCTTTTTGCTGGGTAGCTTCACCGTCCTAAGGTTGATCGATATAGCCGCCGAGAACATGCAGGCCCATATCGGCATCGCCCGGATCAGGAACTACTACCGAACGCTGGGGGAGGATGCTGCTTTTCAGTTTTCCAAAGAGTTCGGCCGTTGGCCAGAAAACGACGCCGAACCGTCGCTGCGTGCCGGGCCGCTCCTGGCGCATCTGACCACAGCCGCGACGATGATCGCTTTCGTAAATGCCATTGTCGCGGCGGCGGGCGTGACCCTTCTAGCACTATATGTCGGATCAGCGTTGGCGCCTGCACTGTGCCTTGGTGCCGGCACAACAACCGGCTTGATGATACTATTCTATTGGTACCAACGCCTTCGAACGAAAGGCATGGTCCGTCTCGCCAAAGCTTATGGCCCTGAAAAGAGCGTTCTTTGAGCGGGAGGTCAATGCAGTCGGGGTGATACAGCGCATCCGGGCTTTGTCGCCTATCGCAGGCCACTTCAACTGGCCGGCAACACGATGACCGCTTTGAAAGCCGGGCCCATCTATTGGCGAAGCGATGTGTTTGGTAGAGCCGACGGATAGTCGCCGGCTTCACATCACGTCTTTTGGCACGAACGCCTAGCCCGAATTCATGTCGGGACGAACGCGTACCCGTAACTCCTAGCGCCAGCTTTCGCTTGGCGAGCGCCCAGGCAGTGGTTTTCCAACAGCGCGACCGCGATGAAAAACGAGACTTGGCCGATGGCAACAGCGAGCGTGGCGAGCGCTTTGTCGTCGTAGTGGCTGGAAGCTCGGGCGTACAGCGCATCCGAACCGCGTTCGTTGCCGGCATCCGGGACGAAAATGGCCTCGACAAGGGCCAGCGCAACCCGTTCCGCTTCGCTGAAGCAGATCGCCGCCTTCCACTGCGCTACTGCGGCGATGCGTTCGTCCGTATCCTGCGTTTTTCGCAAGGTTGGACTTGTGTAACGCCGTGAGATACTCGCTGCCCACAATCTGACGTGCCCGAAGTTGGACCAGGTCTTGGGAGGAATGGTTCCGGTTGCGGTGGCTTTCGCTTGACCGGGGCGGTACTCGGGCGCGGGCGGAGCCTTAGAAATGACTCGCCACCAGCTGCAAGCCCCCCACGATGATGTCATCCGAGTCCTGCAGGGCGAGCTAACCAGCGGACCGGGCCCACGGTGTAGACAGCGAAACTACGCACTCGTCTGCATCGAGCTCAGTAGGCGTCGCTCTTCTTCGACAATATAATCGCGGATGATTGGGACATCGTCACGGCGAACCGAGATCAGTATCTGGAAGACAAAATTTGAACCGTTTAGGAAGCCGAGTTCGGCCGACGCCAGATAGAAATCCCACATACGGCAGAAGCGTTCGCCCATCATGGCGACTGCCTCCTCGCGCCTGGCCTCATAACCGAGACGCCAATCGTGGATCGTCCAGTAATAGTGCAGCCGCAAATTTTCGCAGTCGGCGCACCAGATCCCCGTGCGCTCCAACGAGGCAAACACCTCTGACAAAGCCGGCACATACCCACCTGGAAAGATATACTTGCGGATGAACGGCGCCGTCGTACCAGGCGGTGACATGCGTCCGATCGCATGAACCAATGCGAAGCCGCCCTCCTTCAACAATCTACTGATGGTTGTGAAATAGCTGTCGAAATGAGCGACGCCTACGTGCTCCATCATTCCGATCGAGACAACACGGTCGAATTGTCCGCTGACCTCGCGATAGTCGACCTCGCGAAAATCGATCTGATGAGCGACCCCGGCCTCGATCGCTCGAAGCCGAGACGCCGCCAATTGCTCCGTCGAAACGTTGATCGCCGTGACCTTCACGTCGCAATACTTGGCGAGATAGATGGCGAGAGCGCCCCAGCCTGAGCCGATTTCCAACACATGCATGCCCGGCTCTAGCTTGAGCTTCGCGGCAATGTGGCGATGCTTGTCGATCTGCGCTTGCTGCAGATTGTTGTCCGGTGCCGTATAATAGGCGCACGAATAGGTCATTGTCTCGTCGAGCCATAGCTCATAAAATTTCGTCGGGATGTCGTAGTGATGCTGAACGTTTTTTGCGGCGAGACCGAGCTTGTTGTTCTGCTGGCGTCGGCGCAACGCACGCCAGACTTTCCGCAACGCCTTCTGAACGGGGTGGGCTGCCAACCCAGTGCGGTTGACAGAAAAAAGTGACAAGAGGTCAAATGCTTTGCCACCGCTCTCGATCACCAAGCGGCCATCCATGTAGGCTTCGGCCGCCTTCAGTTCCGGATTGAAGAAGATCTCGCGTTCGACCGCTTTGTCGGTTAGGCGGATCGTCACGTCGGGCCCATCCTGTCCACTGCCGAAGGCTTGCCTGAAACCGTCCTCGAATATGACAGTCAGGCGCCCGTTTTTTACAAAGCGGGAGAGCAGATTTGGCAGCAGACGCATTGTGGCTCGTTTCTCGTCACTTGCCCCGTAAGTATGACTGCCCGGTGTCGGTACATCAATACCGATCTGGGGCGGAGAGGAATCGGACTTCAGAAGTCTCCTCCCAATGCCGAAGTAGCGACCCATCCGGGGCCGCCTGCCCCGCGATCGGAAATGTCTGCCCTGGCGCAATAAGATGTCCAAGGTGGTCGCCGGCAGCGTCTGCTATCCGGCAATCGCAAAGATCGCCTCAAGGACGGACATGCGGCGCAAAGCAGCCATTCGCGTGTGAGACTCTGCTTCGGGTCGGAGAACGAACCCGCTACGCGGGAGGGCGCCTGCGGTTGAGGTAGAGATCAGGGACCGGTCGTCGCGCCGGCATTGAGCGTCATTCGGCGGCGGCAGAGCATGACGGGCTTCTTCAACAAGGAGCCTGACTATGACCCATCCCGCTCTCGATGCACACCCATCAGCCCCTTGCGCCAGCGGTTGATCGGCGACATGAACATGTGGCGTTTCTCACGGGAGACGCAGCGCAACTATCTCCGACCCATTCGGATTTGCGTAGCGGCGCGAGCCAGGCGGCGAAGGTGTCAGCCTAGTGCAAGGCCGGCCAGGTCACGGAAGAAGGCCAGATCGCCTGATCGATGCTTGGGAGGTTTTCCAACGCGGGCCGATGTCTGCGTTGCGCGCCCGCATCGAAAAATCTTCACCGAGTCGGTCATCTGATGGAGGCGCCAGAGCCTCCAAAGGCGGACGATCGACAGCTTTTTGAGGTGAGCGTAACGAGATTCGTCAACGGGCGGATTCCCAAAACGGCACCGACCCGAGAACAGTGGCTTTATCATTTTTTTGAGTCCTGCGCGGTAAGGTTCCGCGCATGTGGTTGAAGACTTACTTGATCATCACCGGCATCGGCGCGTTCGCGGCGCTGACAATGCCATGGCTGGTCATAATCGGCAGTTTCCTGATTATCCCGGGGCTCATCCTCGCGTCGATGCCAACGGCCTTCATGTATGGCGTCGCCTTCGCGTTGTTCCGCTTGCTGCTCGGGCTTTTCCTTTCAGGCGTTCCTCTGAACGTCATGTCGGGCGCCGCGACGCTGGCACTGTTCTGGACCATCCCCCAGCCAGGCCTCACCCGGGCGAGGGATATGCTGGTCAGCCTGAAGGAGCCGGACATTCAGTCGAGCGCACCGATTGCGCTCAACGGCGACATTCTCCTCGCCCGCCCGTTCGAAGGCCGTTGCGACGCATTGTGCGCGGCCTTGCTCAAGACCCCGGGCGTCACTTCAGTCCGCGTCCAGACCCTTCGCGGTCATTCCAATACCTATCGCATCGTGCCGGACTCGACGCCCGGCAAACGAAGCACCGTCATCGGGCATGGCCTGCTGGAAGAGCGGCGCTACGATGCCTCCGATCCGCTCGCCCCTCAGCGCGCGCTGGAAGCCGAATGGAACCTGATGATGTCAGAGGGCAAGGCGCTGCTGCAAAGCGACGACGCCCCCGAACCCGACCTCACTATCGCGATCGAGGACGGCCCCGCCGTGCCCGATGCCAAGCCCCGATCGGGACGGGTGGATTGGTCGCTCGAACCCTCCGCACCCCACCGCAAGGCGCTCACCATCACCGACGCCGGTGAACAGGTGCTGCTGCGGCAGTCGATCCTGTCGATCTTTGCCCCCGCGGCGCCGTTGCTGATCGGGGCTTCGGGCGGGATCGAGAACTTCCGGTTCGGCTGGGAGCGTCGGCGGCTCGGTGACGGAAGGATGTACGCCGAGGTTCCGGTCAACCGGCTGCTACTCGACCACACCAGCGTTTCGCGCGGCGTGAATATGGAAACGACGAAAACGAGAACGCGCGAGGAACTTGCCAGAGCGCTCGACGATCCGCGTAAGCCGGTGAGGAATCCCGCGTTCGCGCTCGCCAATCAGTGGATGGACTCGTTCCGCGCGAACGACCAGCCGCTCGGCGAGAGCGACCGGCGTCTGCTGGTTCGCATCTTGGAGGACCCGCGGGTGCGATCCTCCGACGGGCTGTGGGCGATCATCAAACAGGTCCATGGCGACTCCGCCGATCTGCGGCGGCTCGCCGCCCGCCGCTACCTCGCGGCCACCGACAAGAAGGAGGCGCGCCACTGGATCAATGCCCTGGCCGGCCTCCCTGTAGGTGCATACTCCGATCCTCTGCCGGAAGAGCGCGCAATTCTCGCAGATCCGGCGGTCAGCCGCTTTGCCACCGGCCTGATCAAGCGCCAGGGCGAGCGCAGCGTCGATGCCGTGCCCGACCTGTTGCGGCTGCTGCGTGAGTACTCCGTCTACGATCCGGGCAAGTATGGCTTCAGCGACCTGACCGCGGCTACCGATGCCGTGCGAAGCGGCTTTCGCCGCATTGGCCCTGCGGCCTCTTTCGCGCGGCTTGAGATCGAGCAACTCCTGGCTTCGCCAGGTCTGGAGTACCGCTACAAGACGCTCGGCCAGGAAGAATGGGACACGCTGCTGGTCGTCCTCGGGAAGCCTGTCGAAATGCTTACCAAGCCGGAAAACCGAAGTGGTACCGACGCGAGGTACCGCGAGCGCGTCGCTCAACGGGCCGCCAGGCCTTACGATCCGCGCCGGGATTGATCGACGACACGGGACGAGAACCTCGCCAATTTATTGCATGCGGATTCCGCTATTTCGGCCTAATCGTTCAAGCGATTGATCGTGCTTCGAAACATCCTGCTTTTTGGAAGAGTATGCCGCCGCTCAGAGGCAGAATCTCAGCGCAGAGTAACGTCAATGGTTTGATTCAGCCCTTGTCCGCGATGGCGGGATCGTTGGTTACTGGCGCAACCATGATCTCCAGCGTGGTCGTTGGCTATGTCTGCTTTCAGGAAACGGCAAAACTGATCTCAACGACCTGAATGAGGCGCAGGGCCGACCGACACAAGGTTTGGGGCCACCCCGATTGCGGCTGTCGGCCCGCTGGTCACCGCCAGCCCCGCGCTTTCCCCATAGCATCCACCCTGCACCCCGCGGCTTCCTGCTTGGGAGGTTTTCCAACGCGGGCTGATGTCGATCCCAGCCCGCACCCTCGCGTTGCGGCCCACATCGAAAAACCTTCACCGGTATGCCGTTAAATCGTGTAGTATCGACGTTTTTCGGAGACGGCATGTCCGAGGAGCGGGTTGAGCGCCGTCTGGCGGCGATCCTGGCTGCCGACGTGGTAGGCTACAGTCGCCTGATGGAAGCGAATGAAGAGCGAACGCTCGGCGCGCTTCGCCAGCATCGCCGCGAGTTCTTCGATCCCACTGTAGCCAAGCATGGCGGGCGCATCTTCAAGGTGATGGGCGACGGCTTGCTTGTCGAGTTCGGCAGCGTTCTCAACGCCGCCCGTTGTGCCGTAGAAATCCAGCGCGGGATGGTAGAGCGCAACGCCGGGATCCCGGAAGACCGCCATTTCAAGTTTCGGATGGGCATCAATCTCGGCGATCTTATCGTCGACGGCGACGATTTTTACGGCGACGGTGTGAACATGGCAGTCCGGTTGCAAGGTCTCGCCGTACCCGGCGGCATTGCCTGTTCGGAGGCGGTGCGCCACGAGGTTGGCAACAAGCTCGGCGTGGGCTTCGCCGATCAGGGTGCCAGGACGGTGAAGAACATGTCCCATCCGGTGCATGTCTATTTCGCCAATTGGGGGAATGTCGCCTCGCGCAACGAAATGCGGACCGGTGACATTGGGACGCGCCCCGACAAGCCTTCGGTGGCCGTCCTGCCCTTCGCCAATATGAGCAACGATCCCGACCAGGAGTTCTTCAGCGACGGCATCACCGAGGACATCATCACGGACCTGTCCAACGTTTCGGGCCTCTTCGTGCTCAGCCGCAACACCGTCTTCGCCTGCAAGCGCCGCGCCCTGAACCTGGAACACATCGCCAGTGAACTCGGTGTCGCCTATGTGGTCGAGGGAAGCGTCCGCAAAGCCGGGAACCGCGTCAGGATCAATGCCGAACTGACCGAAGGGGCGAGCGACGGCCACGTCTGGGCCGCCCGCTACGACCGCGACCTCACCGATATCTTCGCCGTGCAGGACGGGATCACCAAGGCAATCGTCGAGCAGCTCAAGGTCAAACTCCTTCCCGAGGAGAAGAAGGCGATCGAGCAAGCGCCGACCGAGAATGTCGAAGCCTATACGCATTATCTGAGAGGCCGCGAGTATTACCACATCGCGTCGAAGGCAAACCACCTGATGGCCAGGCAAAGTTTCGCCAGGGCTATCGAACTCGACCCGAGCTATGCTCGAGCCTATGCCGGCATCGCGGTCTGCAACACGCGGCTCCGCTCGCAATTTGGCTTCGACATTCAGGTCGAGGATATTCTGGCAACCACCGCAAAGGCGTTGGCTATCGACCCCAATCTGCCAGAAGCGTATGCGGCCATGGGGCACGCCCTTTCGGGCGCTGGTCGCCGCGCCGAGGCGGTTGCCGCCTTCGAGCGGGCTTTGGCCATCGATCCTAATTGCCATGAGGCCAATCGGTACTATGCCGAGTTCTGCGTGACCCAGGGTCAGTTCGAAATGGCAGCGACGTATTTCCTGAGGGCAATGGAGATCAAGCCGGCGGACTATGGTGCGCCGGTTATGCTCGTGAACGTCTTCCGCTCGCTCGGGCAGAACGATCAAGCCGAAAACTATGCGCGGATCGCGATAGAGAAGGCCGAGGAGGAGCTAAGGCTCCACCCGGAGAATGCCAATGTTGGATGCCTTGGCGCGATCATGCTCGCCTTCCTCGGTGAGCACGATCGAGCATTGGCATGGCTGGAGCGCTCCCTTGCGACCGAATCCGGCGACATAAATATCCAGTACAATGCCGCCTGCACCTATGCGCTGCTGGGCGAGAGCGACCGGTCGATCGACCTGCTGGAGGCCTGGTTGCCTCAGGTCGGCACGGAAATGAAGCTGTGGTTCAAGAACGACTCCGATTTCGAGTCCATTCGCGGCCACCCGCGCTATCCCAGGCTGATAGAACTCACGGAATAGGACGGGGCCGGGGCGCGTTCGCAGACCCGACAAACAAAAGGCTTACGTTGCTTACGAAGTTCTCGCCAAGCAACGGAGATTAATTTATGCTTAGCTAATATAGGTCGTGGGGTACTGGGATGGCGACCCGATTCAGGCTCTTTGTCCAGCCTCCGTTCGAGGACGATAGAGCGTGCCCTGAAATCGTCACGGTTTCATCGCCCCTCGGAAGCGTCGGTGTCGGCCCGTCGGACGATCGAATGTATGTCGTGGAGCCGGTCGGCAAGACCATGCCCTATGGCGTGAACCGCGCGCCCTTGGGAACACCGTTTATCTATCTGCCGCCCTGGACAGGAAATATCCTCGCGCCGGCAGTGCCCGACGAGCGCGGCAATTTCGATCACTACCAGCCATCGACGCCCGGCTTCGAGGCCGCGCATCTGTTCGGCTCCGTGCGGTTCACGCTCGATGTGTGGGAACGCTACCTCGGCCAGTCGGTAGCATGGCATTTCCGCGATCACCATGAGCGTCTGGAAATCTCGATTCTGCCGACATGGAACAATGCTCAGTTCGGCTACGGCTATCTCGAAGTGGGCAGCCAGTTCGAGACGGACGGAAGTATCCTCCCTTTCAGCCTCGACTTCGATGTCATCGCTCACGAGGTCGGCCACGCGATAGCCTTCGCCGTGCTGGGCGTGCCGGGCCTGGGCAAAGAGTTCCCCGAATATGTCGGCTTCCAGGAAGCCTTTTCCGACTGCGTGTCGCTGATCGCCGCCATGCATTTCCCGTCGGTGATCGACAATGTGCTGGATGAGACGCGCGGCAACCTCTATCTCGCCAACCGTCTCGCGCGCTTTTCGGAATTTTCGCCGCATAGCCAGATAAGGTTGGCGAACAACCAGCGGACGATGGCCGAATTCGTTCACGGCTGGAAGAACGAGCATGACCTGTCGGAGCCGCTCACCGGCGCGATATTCGACATCCTGGTCGATATCTTTCACGAGAGCTTGGTGGCACGCGGCCTGATCTCGTCCGAGGTCGAGAATCTCGCCGATGTCGCCGAAGCCGATCCGGCTGCCCGGGCGCCACTACAGGACGCCTTCGACCGCGCTTTCGCCCGCCGGATTGACGGCTTCCGCGAGGCGCTGCTCGATGCGCGCGATGTCGTCGGGATGTATCTCGCCGAAACGCTATGGGCTCTGGGGCCCGATTTTCTGGACTATGGAGATGTCGCGAAGGCGATGCTCGCCGTCGACGAGGTCGAGACGGGGGGGGAGTTCGCAAGGCTCATCGATCGCAATTTCAGGCGTCGGGGAATCGGCGAGCTGCACGCTGGCAGGCGGATCAACAATAGGCCGCGCCGCGGCCATTCCCATTCGGCGCGCACCTTGCTGCCGAGAGATATATCTAATTTTCCGAAGATGAGCTATCGAGAAAGAGTTCTGTTAGCGAGGTCGATGTCTATCTAGATAATAATGAGTGGAGAGGAAGATGTCAGATAATGAAACACTACTTGGCGTATCATCTGTATATCTGTTTGGGCGGCCGCTTGACGACGTGATCCTGAGAGGAGGCGGCGTATACGGTAACTTACGGGTACCAAGACCAGGAAACAACAATTTTCTGCGACGCCAGCTCGAACATGTTGTTGGAACTGCTCCGAATCAACGCCCTGATGCGCGTCTGGCGCGGATTTTTTCTTTTTCCTTTGAGGGAGCATTTTATGAACTGGCTCCGCCAGCGATTTTTCTCGTCCATGGGGCTGGCCTTGACCCCGACGACCCTCCCCCGACCAATGCCGCTGGCCAAGTTGAGTACAAAAGACTGTCCCGAGCTCCCGGCTCCAGTGCGCGAACGGGCCTCGGCTTGCAAATTGGAGCCTTCTCCAAGGACATGAGAGTATGGATTTACGACAAGAGCGACCATTCACTCAGGCTGGACGCAGAGACGGGGTCACTCGAGCAAATCCTGTTATCTGGAGAGGCCCATGGCGGAGGCATGGGCAGGTCGGGCGGAGGCATGGGTAGATCGGGCGGCGGCATGGGCAGATCCGGTGGCGGCATGGGTAGATCGGGCGGCGTGATGGCAAGATCAAGCGGATGGACGCCACGAAAAGCAGGCGATCTAGATTGATTTCGTCGAAAGTTAGGCAATAACAAGGAGGAACATCCTATGCCTGTAGATCCTGTAGAAATAGATCGTTTGGAAGATAACCCTGTTGACGTTCCTAAAGGTGGCATTAAATACTTTGACATTGTTGGCAATAATCTTCTGACATCTGGATTGGAATTCTACGCCTCGTTCGATCAAGCTGGCGCGAAACGGGACAATGAAATTAAAATCTATGTCGATGAGTTTGGAACAAGAAAAAAAGAAAGACTGCCGATGATTGCTGAGGCAACTGAAAAAGCGGACAACAATGCGAATAAAGTACGCTGGGTTGTGATCAAATTGAATGGCAATATAGCGGACACAGAACAAGGTTTGAGAGTCATTTAGAGGCCTTGGCCGCCTGCAATCCGGCCCGCCAGAAGTCGGCTCCTGGCGCTGTTCCCACCATTTGAGCACACGCATTGCACGCAGCCTGTGCGCGGTTAATCGACCACCACTCAAGGTGTCAGCACGACCTTGCCGGTCGAGCGGCGCTCCTCCAGCAGGCGGTGCGCTTCGTTGGCCCGGTCGAGCGGATAGCGGCCGCCTGTTGTCACCAAAAGTCCGCCGCTGGCGGCTAGATGGAAAAGCTCTGACAAACTACCGCGCAGCACGTCGGGAGAAAGCAGCGGCAGCAGGGCAAAACCTCGCAGGGACTGGTTCCGGGTGATCATCGCTTCCAGTTCCGCAGCGCCGACCGTGTATCTGCCCAGCGCCGCAAAAACCAGCTCTCCGCCAGGCGCGAGCGCTTGCAGCGATGCCGCCGTCATCGAGCTGCCGACAATGTCGTAGACGACATCGACGCCGGCGCCGCCAGCCGCCTCCCGCACTCGCGCGGGCCAATCCGACGTGCTGTAATCGACCGCGGCATCGGCGCCAAGCGACAGGGCAAGATCGAGCTTGGCCCTGCTGCCGGCGACCGCGATCACGGCGCTGGCGCCCTGGCGTTTGGCGAGCTGGACTAGCAACGAGCCGACACCGCCCGCGGCTGCAGTGACCAGCACCGACTTGCCGGCTGGCGGGCTTTGCCGCAGCAGATGAAAAGCCGTCAGTCCCTGCACCATCAAGGCCGTCGCGTCTTCGAATGAGAGCGCGTCGGGCAAAGGCACGGCCAGCGATGCGTCGATCGTCACATAGTCGGCATAGCCGCCAAAGGGGTGCGTTGAAGCGAACAGCGGCGCCGCGACGCGTGTCCCTGCCAGCGAGGTGTCAGCGCCTTGACCAAGCGCCTCCACTGTGCCGGCAGTTTCGACGCCGAGAACCATCGGCAATTGCGGCGTCACCGCGTAGCGATCCCCGCGCATCAACACTTCGAAGAAATTCACGCCGGCCGCATGAACGCGGATCAGCACCTCGCCTGTTTGCGGCTCTGGCTTCGGCATCTCGACGACGTCCAGGACGTCGGGACCGCCGAAACGGTTCAGTTGAATGGCTCTCATGGCATGCATCCATCGCTATGGCATCGGCTGCTGTTTGCCACTATCTGCCTGATCGCGACTACACACTCATTTGTTCCCTGCTGACCAGGAGGTGACCATGGCCATGCCAACCAAAACGGGGCCGACCAAAAGGGTGTCGACCAAAAGGCTGCCAACCAAGAGACTGCCGCTGCTGCCGGCGGAACGCGCCCTGAAAGTTATCTCGGGCCGATGGAAGGCTGTCATTCTCTACCATCTCTTCGACGGCCCCCGGCGGCTGTCGGCGCTGAAGACGCTGGTGCCTGATATCACCCAGAAAGTGCTGATCCAGCAGCTTCGCGAAATGGAGGAACACGGCCTTGTCAGACGCGAGATCTTTGCCGAGATTCCCTCACGCGTCGAATATTCGGCGACGCGCCTCGGCCTCAGCCTCGAGCCTATCCTTCTGGCGCTCTGCGGGTGGGGCCAGCACCATGCGGATGAGTTGAACGAGATGGACCGCCTCGCCGACTGCATCATCAGGCCTCGGCAGGCGCGCCCGCCAGCCATCGCCTGAATACCAGCCATCGCCTGAATCAAAAGGGGCGACGCAAGCGCCGCCCCGGGAACCCTTGGGAGGATTGTTCTGGTCTGCGGTTCAGGCCGCCTTGACTTCCTCGGCCACCGCGTCGGCCTGACGCGCCGCCTTCAGCACTTTGGCCCACCATGCAACGTCGTTGACCAGCGCGGTCGCCGCCTGGTTCAGGTGCTCGAGCTCCTCGAGCTTCTTTTCACCTTGCCGGACGGCAAGGAAATCGCCCCAGGCGATATGGACTGCCGACTTGACCGGCGCCATCTGCAGCTCGACCGCATGCAGCCTCAGCTGCTCGACGGCACGCGCGCCGCCGACGCTGCCATAGCCGACGAAGCCGGCCGACTTCTTGTTCCATTCATTGGCGGCGTAGTCGATCGCGTTCTTCAGCACGGCGGTCGGGCCATGGTTGTATTCGGCGGCGGTGAAGATGAAGCCATCGAACTCGGCGACCTTCTTCTGCCAGCGCTTTGCCACTTCATTCTGCGACGGCGCCCAGGCGGACGAAGCGACCTCGTCGAAGAACGGCAGCGGGAAGTCGCGCAGGTCGATCACCTCCACGTCGATGTCGGCATGCGACTTGGCGATCTTGGCGATCCACTGGGTCGGAACGTCGGCGAAGCGTGCGGCGCGGGTCGAACCGACGACAATGGCGATTTTGGGTTTGGACATAGAGGGGCTCTCCTTCAGGCGAATTTCTGGTATCGTTTAGATACCTGAGCTATATGAGTGACTGTGCTCACGAGGCGCAAGGAGGCACCTTTTTGATACCAAGGCACCCGCACCGCACCGAGGACTGCCGCGCCATCTCGGAAATCCTGCAGCGCGTCGGCGACAAATGGACCGTGCTCGTCGTCGGCAAGCTCGGTGACGGGCCGCTGCGCTTCAACGAATTGCGCAGCGCCGTCGGCGGCATTTCGCAAAAAATGCTAACCACCACGTTGCGCGGGCTGGAGCGCGACGGCTTCGTCACCCGGACCGTGTTTCCGACCATTCCGCCACGCGTCGACTATGAGCTGACCGAACTTGGCTACGAGCTGCTTGTGCCGGTCGGCGCGCTCGGCGAATGGGCGCGCAAGAACACCGAGCGGGTCAAGGCCGCTCGCGAAAAGTTCGATAGCGTGCACGCCTGAAACCCTTGCGCCGCAAGGGTTCACAGCAGCGCGGCAAAACGCTCGCCGTCCCTTCTCCCCTTGTGAGGGCTTTGCACAGAATCGGATTGGTGATTCCGTGGGCAAGGAAGAGAGGGAGATGATTTG
>NZ_JBVVQB010000056.1:0-41233 GCF_055811775.1 Mesorhizobium sp. WSM4844
TCGTCGCCAGCGGCGCGCCGCCCTCGTTGGTGAGGCGTATATAGTCGGCGCCCATCCAAAGTGTCAACAACGATTTCGGTCTTTTTTGAATTTTTTGCGACGAAAGATTGCGGCGCCGATTTTCGGTAGCCGACTTCCGCGGCGGCATGGGGATAACAAAGCCGAACACCGCCACGGAGCCCTATTGCCGCCGCATTGCGGTTTGACACCAACGCCAACGAAGCTGGCGCAGCACCACTGGCGCGGCGCCTTATAAGAGACTGTAAGAGAGTCACTAAGAGAGCCACTAAGAGAGAAGTATGACTGGGGATCTCGGCCGAAGCCAGCCGCTTCGTTGACTTCGCCCGCCGTGACAGGCAAATGTCATGGCCACAACAAAAGCGACAAGCCGTCCCGCCCGGGGAAGAAGCAGCCTTTCTGGATGCCAGATACGGAAAATGTCATAGCCGAACTCGGCAACGAGCCGCCGCTGATTGCGGACGGTCGCAGTGGCCCGCCCGACCGGCGCGAGGTTTCGGCGCGCTGGCTGTCGGGCACTTTTCTTACCGGCGTGACGTCGAGCGTGCTGATGGGTGTGGCGCTGTTCGCAGCCCTCGACGGCCGTCAGCAATTGGCGACGCCGCCCGAAATCGCCGAACTGATCAGCCTTGCGAGAGGCGACGATTCCGGCGAGATCGCCAAGACCACCAGGCTGGTGGCGCCGCGCCAGATCGCCAAGGCCAAGGACCGCCGGCGAATGGAAGTGCCGATGGTGACCAAGGTCGGCGACCGCGATGTCATCCACACCATGCCTTTCGTGCAGATCAAGATGGCGCTTGCCGCCGGGCACACGACCAGCCGCGCCTATCCGCCTTTCAATCCGATGCAGGTGTTTGGCGACGACCGCGACGGCAATGCCGGTCAGCCGGCGACCGCCGCCGCAGGCCAGATCTATGGCGCCAAGGTCGAAAGCGAGTTGAGCCTGAAAACGGTCGATTTCCCAATCGAGACAGCAGCGTTCGACGAAAAGAGTGACTTGTCCGCCGACGAGGTGGAAAAGGTGGTGCGCGAGGCCGGCACGGGTCTGAGCGACGGCGCCGTGCAGGTCGCGTCGCTGCATTATGTCGACCCGCAGCGATTCGGCGATGCATTCGCCGAGAGCATGGCCGGCTCCTACGACGTCAGGATCGTTCCGGAAAACGTCTCGGTGTCGCCGCGTGCTGCCCCCGACGATCAAGCGCCGGCCTTCGCCGAGGAGATCATCCCCTTCACCAGGGACCGCAACATCGTCGAGGCCTTCGCCGATTCGGGCTATACCGGCGAGGACGCCACCGGTATGGCCGAGGCGATCGCCAAATTGCTGAATGCGACAGCGCTCAAGGCGGGAACCGTGCTGCGCGTCGGCCTCGAGATCCATGGCGACGCCGCCAAGGTCGTTCGCACCGGCATCTACGACAGGGCCCAGCATATAGTCACCATCGCGCTCGATGATCACGGCCAATATGTGCCGGCGCAGGAGCCGGAGCCCAATCCCGAATTGCTGACCGCGTTCGATGATTCGCCGCCGGTGGTGGTGCGCGGCAATCTGCCGAACGTCTATGACGGCATCTACCGCGCCGCCTACTCCTACGGCATGTCCAAGGCGATGACCAAGCGGCTGATCAAGCTCCTGGCGTCCGGCGTCGATTTCCAGTCGCGGCTCAATCCGTCGGACCGCATCGAGGTGCTGTTCTCGCAGCCGGATGGCGACGACCGGGCATCCGACGAATCCGAGCTGCTCTATGTCTCGGCGAGCTTCGGCGGCACGACGCGCAATTTCTACCGGTTCCAGATGCAGGACGGCAGCACCGACTATTTCGACGAGGACGGCCGCAGCGCCCAGCAATTCCTGCTGCGCAATCCCCTGCCCGCAGGAAAATTCCGCTCCGGCTTCGGTGCCCGCAGGCATCCGATCCTCGGCTATGTGCGCTTGCATACCGGCGTTGATTGGTCAGCCGCCATCGGCACGCCGATCATCGCCGCCGGCAACGGTGTCGTCGAGAAGGCCGGCTGGGCCGGAGGCTATGGCAAACAGATCATCCTCCGTCACGCCAATGGCTACGAGACCTCCTACAATCACCAGAGCGCATTTGCCAAAGGCATCGCGCCGGGCGTGCGCGTCCGCCAAGGCCAGACCATCGGCTTTCTCGGCCAGACCGGCCTCGCCACCGGTCCGCACCTCCACTACGAGCTGATCGTCAACGGCACCAAGGTCGACCCGATGCGCGTTCGCCTGCCGGTCGGCAAGGTGCTGAAGGGCGACGACCTCGTCGCCTTCAAGCGCGAGCGCGGGCGCATCGATGATCTGCTCAAGCAGGAAGACAATGATTCGCTGAAGGTCGCGAGCGCCAAGATCGAAGGCTGAGCCGAGTTGGGCCTTTGCCGGCTGCTCAGCGCTGCGGAGCCTCGGATCCACGCGGCCATGGCAGTCGCTCGCCGGAAACAGTCGTCCACGCCACGATCGCCGAGAGCAGGCAAAGCAGCGCGGTCACCAAGGCGACTGCTGCGAACGCTGCGTCGCTGGCGGCAAGCCTTGCTGCATCGACATCCGGCGCCGGTTCGCCGAAACCCGGAATGCCGGATGCGGCACCGCTGTTCAGCGCTGCTGCATAGACCCAGGCCGCCAGTGACCCCATCGCCGCCACTGCGATCAGGCCGCCAATGCGCGAGACGGCATTGTTGATTCCCGAGGCAGCACCGGTATCCTTGTCCTCGACCGCCGTCATCACCGCCGTCGACAGCGGCGACACCACCAGCGCCATGCCGAGCCCCATCAGCGCCATCAGCGGAAACACCCCCCACCAGAAACTGTGGATGCCAGCATAGGCCAGCACGGCAAGCCCGGCAAAGGCGACAGCGACGACGAGACTGCCGCTGGCGATCGGAAAACGCGGACCGATCCGGTCGGACCACTGGCCGACCGGCCCCGACAACAGCGCGATCAAGACCGACAGCGGCAGGAAGATGAAGCCGACCTCGGCGGCGCTCAGCCCCCATCCGGCGATGAGCAGCATCGGCAGATAGAACAGGTTGGCCGACAGTGCGAAATAGAGGAAGAAGGTCGCCACATTGGCGCCGGCGAAGGCGCCGACCCGAAACAGCGAGAGATCGATCATCGGTTCGCGCTGCCGGCGCTCAAAGACAATGAACACGATGAGCAGCACCGCGCCGGCGGCAATGCTCGGGCCGGACATTTGCCCCTCGCCCTCTGCGCTCATCGAAGTCAAGCCGTAGGCAAGCGCTCCGAACGCCAAGGTGGCGAGTGCAGCGCCGCCGAGATCGAGGCTGCGCCATTCGGTCGGTGCGTCGGCCGGAACCTTGGCGAGCAGAAGATAGATCGAGACAAGACCAAGCGGCAGATTGACCGCGAAGATCACCCGCCAGATGCCGTCGCCGAAGGCCGACAAGACAACGCCGCCCAGCACCGGGCCAAGCGCCGTCGTCAGCGCCGAGGCTGCCGCCCAGATGCCGATCGCCCTGCCGCGCTCCTTCTTCGGATAGGCCTTGGCGATAATGGCGAGGCTGCCTGGCACCATGATGGCAGCACCGATGCCCTGGATGGCGCGAAACGCAATGAGCATTGGCGGGTTCGGCGCCACCGCGCAGGCAAGCGAGGCGGCAATGAACAGCGCGATGCCTGCCACGAAAGCATGCCGCAGGCCAAAACGGTCGCCGGCGGCGCCGCCAACAAGGATGAGTGCCGAAAGCGTCAGCGCATAGGCGTTTGAAATCCACTGCGCCTCGGCGAAACTGGCGCCAAGATCGACGCGGATCGCCGGCGTGGCGATGGCCAGGATCGAGCCGTCGATGAAGCCGAGCGCGGAAGCCAGGATCGCCGCGATCAGCACGAACCTGCGGCGCGATTGCGGGCAGAACGTATCGGCCGGCAGCGGCCTGACCAGGGGGACGGCTTCGGCGCCGACTTCGCTTGGAGAACGCATGAAGCCTGCTTAGACCTCCTATGCGCCGGCAACAACCGGCCAGAGGGTTGCTGTCGTTGAAACCAGAACAGGATCACGTCGCCCAAAGAGCCTGCTCCCGGGTTGACCCAGGACTGCGCGATGATTTGGGATAGGGCTCAGTCGATGAATTCCACCGTGACGCCCGGCGACACGATTTTTGCCAGTTCGCGCGCGTCCCAATTGGTCAGCCGCACGCAGCCATGACTTTCGGTCTTGCCGATCTTGGAGGGGTCGGGTGTGCCGTGAATGCCGTAGGTCGGCTTGTCCAGCGCAATCCAGACCGAGCCGACGGGGCCGTTCGGGCCCGGCGGGATGGTCAGGATCTTGTTGTTTTCGCCCTGCTTGAAATTGATGTTCGGATTGTAGGTGTAGTTCGGGTCGAGAGCGACCCGCGACACCGCATGCGTGCCGGTGGGTGAAGGCGTGTCAGCCGAGCCGATGGTGGCTGGATAGGCCGCGATCAGCTTGCCCGACGCGTCATAGGCGCGGGCCTGCTTTTTGCCCTTGTCGGCGATGATGCGTGCCACCGGCGTGGCCACCAGCCTGCCGAAATTGGCGACCTTGATGATCGTGCCGGGACGGTTGAAATTGGCTTCCGGATTGAGCGCCTTCAGATAGTTCTCGTCCATGTGGAACCGCTCGGCCAGCGCTTCGGTGACTGAGGTATAGCTCAGCCGTTCGAGTTGCGCCTTCTGGCCGTAGTCTTCCGGCACCGATGCGACATAGGGGCCGGCAGCATCCTCGGGCGTGATGCTGTAGGAGGCGAAGGCATCGCCGCCGGACTGCTCAAGCGCCGCCTGGATGCCGACCACATCGGTCGACCGCAGATTGCTGCCGGTGATCTCGTTGTAGGCGGCGAGCGCCTTGTCGACATTCGAGCCGAAGCGCCCGTCGACGACGCCGGGCGAAGCGCCGGCGCGGTCGAGCAGCACTTGCAGCGCCGCGACCTCTTGGCGTGCACCGAGTGAAAGCGACGGATCGACGACAATCTTACCGTCGATCTTTGGCGGCAGTGCCGCCTGGTCGCCCGGCTCCATCGGCTCGACCGGTTCGATCGCAGCCTCGTTGAGCGGCTGGCGCATGACGGTGCGCGGCTTTACCGGCTGCGGCGCTTCCGGATAATTGTTGCCATAGTTGCCACCATCCAGCGGTGCTTCGGGAAAAGCGTCCACCGGATCGCCGTAGGCATCATACTCGTCGACCGGCGGTACGACGATCAGGCCCTCCTCTTCCAATTGCCTGCGGCGCAAGCGCGCCTGGTCCTCCGGATCGTCGAGATAATAGCGGTCGTCCTCGACCGGTCCGAGATTGCGCAAGCCCTCGCGGCGGAGTGCGCGGCGATCGAACCTGGCCTGCGGCGGCTGGATGGCGAGCACCTTGCCGGTTTCCGTATCGACGATGACGCGGTTTCCTCTGGCGTCGTAGTAGACGTCGAAATCGCCGTTCTGGGCGACCAGCACAGCATGGCTATCCGCGGCTCGGGCATCCGCGGCGCGGGCAGATCGCGGCGCGATGTCCTGCGTCGGCGCGGCCATTACACTCGAAGAAAGCAGCCCGGCGGCGAACGCCGAAAGGGTGAAGATCGTGCGGAACATGCTGGCCAAATTCTCCGGTCCGTAATTGCCGCCGCCCGGCGTTGTCTCTTTAGAGCGCCGCGCGTCCCTTCGGACGCGCAGGGACGCTCTAACACGTAAAAAACTCCGCATCATGCTTTCCGAAAATCCAATTCGATTTTCGGGCCTTTGCGGCAGGCGAACCCTTCGCCAGCAAATCAGTTGCCAACCATAAGGTTCCAACATGAACCGGGCATGAAGATGGCGGATTTCTGGCGGGCTGGAGCAAGAACACTAGCTGGCGGCGAATCCCAATTCCTTGCGCGCCTGCTTCGTCAGCTTGAGCACGACAAGGCGGTGGCTTTCGCGCAGATAGTCCTTTAGCGCGTCATCGTCCATGCTTTGGCTTGTCTGGCGCTGGATCCATTTCATGCCGCGTGAGGCAAGATAGGGCGCGGGCCGAAGGCCCGGCTGTTCCTTCAAGATGTCATAAGCGATGTCGGAGCATTTGAAGGTGACGAACGGCTCCTTGCCATCGCTCCAACCGCCGATCGCAAAGACCTTGGCTCCGACTTTCCAGACATGAGCACCGCCCCACTGGACGACATGGGTCGCCGACGGCAGCGAGGCGCAGAAGCTGTTGTAGTCGTCCAACGTCATCTGCGCCCCCGTTTAATTTTTTGATTGTGCGGCGGCCTCGAAAATCAGGCCGCCGCCTCGGTCGCTACGATCGTCGGCTTCGACCGGAAGTTCAACCGGTCGGAACCAGCGGTGACCTTGACGGTCGAACTGTCGAGGATGTCGCCGAGCAGGATCTTCTCCGCAAGCGGATCCTGAAGGTCCTTCTGCATCACCCGCTTCAACGGCCGCGCGCCATAGGCCGGATCGTAGCCCTTGGCGGCCAGCCAGTCGATCGCCTCCTGATCCAGCGAAAGCGTGATCTTGCGATCTGCGAGCAGGCTTTCCAGCCGCTTGAGCTGGATCTCGACGATGCGGCCCATATCCTGCCGGCGCAGCCGGTGGAACAGGATCACCTCGTCGACGCGGTTGAGGAACTCCGGCCGGAACGACGCCCTGACGACTCCCATCACCTCGTCGCGCACGACATCGACGTCCTGGTTCTCGCCGAGGTTGACCAGATATTCGGCGCCGAGGTTCGACGTCATGATGATCAGCGTGTTGCGGAAATCGACCGTGCGGCCCTGCCCGTCGGTCAGGCGGCCATCATCGAGCACCTGCAGCAGCATGTTGAACACGTCCGGATGCGCTTTCTCGATCTCGTCGAACAGCACGACCTGATAGGGCCGGCGTCGCACCGCTTCAGTCAGCGCGCCGCCCTCCTCATAGCCGACATAGCCGGGAGGCGCGCCGATCAGCCGGGCGACCGAGTGCTTCTCCATGAATTCCGACATGTCGATGCGCACCATGGCGCTCTCGTCGTCGAACAGGAAGCTGGCAAGCGCCTTGGTCAGTTCGGTCTTGCCGACGCCCGTCGGTCCGAGGAACATGAACGAACCGATCGGCCGATTCGGATCCTGCAGGCCGGCGCGTGCGCGGCGCACCGCTTTCGACACGGCCTGCACCGCCTCGCCCTGGCCAACGACACGCTTGCCGATTTCGTCTTCCATGCGCAGCAGCTTGTCACGCTCGCCTTGCAGCATCTTGTCGACGGGAATGCCGGTCCAGCGCGACACGATGTGGGCGACGTGATCGGGGGTGACCACCTCTTCGACCATGCCGACCTTGCCGTCTTGTGCCTCGGCCTGCGTCAGCTTCTTTTCGAGTTCCGGAATCTTGCCATAGGCAAGCTCGCCGGCGCGCTGGAATTCACCTTTGCGCTGGGCGATGGCGAGCTCGTTGCGCGCTTCATCGAGCTGTTTCTTCAGGTCGGCGGCGAGCCCGAGCTTCTGCTTCTCGGCCTGCCACTTCGAGGTCAGTTCGGTCGATTCCTCTTCCAGGGCGGAAAGATCCTTTTCGAGCCGGGCGAGCCGGTCCTTCGACGCGTCGTCCTTCTCGACCTTCAGCGCCTCACGCTCGATCTTGAGCTGCATGATGCGGCGGTCGATCTCGTCCAGCGCTTCGGGCTTCGAATCGACCTGCATCCGCAGCCGCGACGCGGCCTCGTCGACAAGGTCAATCGCCTTGTCCGGCAGGAAGCGGTCGGCGATGTAGCGGTTGGACAGCGATGCTGCCGCGACCAGCGCCGAATCCGAAATGCGCACCTTGTGGTGCTGCTCGTATTTCTCCTTCAGGCCGCGCAGGATGGAGACGGTGTCTTCCACCGTCGGCTCATTGACGAAGACCGGCTGGAAGCGGCGGGCAAGGGCCGCATCCTTCTCGACATGCTTGCGGTATTCGTCGAGCGTCGTCGCGCCGACGCAGTGGAGTTCGCCGCGTGCCAACGCCGGTTTCAACAGGTTCGACGCATCCATAGCGCCATCCGCCTTGCCGGCGCCGACCAGCGTGTGCATCTCATCGATGAACAGGATGATGCCGCCGGCCGCAGCGGTGACTTCCGAAAGAACCGCCTTCAGCCGCTCCTCGAATTCGCCGCGATATTTGGCGCCGGCGATCAGCGATCCCATATCGAGCGCCATCAACTGCTTGTCCTTGAGCGATTCCGGCACGTCGCCATTGACGATCCGCAACGCCAGCCCTTCGGCGATCGCCGTCTTGCCGACGCCGGGTTCACCGATCAGCACCGGATTGTTCTTGGTGCGGCGCGACAGCACCTGGATGGTGCGGCGGATCTCGTCGTCGCGGCCGATGACCGGGTCGAGCTTGCCGGCGCGACCGTCGGCGGTGAGATCGCGCGCGTACTTCTTAAGCGCATCATAGCCCTGCTCGGCGCTCGCCGAATCGGCGGTGCGACCCTTGCGGACGTCGTTGATCACCTGGTTCAGTGCCTGTGGCCTCACGCCGGCCTTGGTCAGGATGTCGGCGGTCTTGGCGGATTTCTCGACCGCCAGCGCCGTCAGCAGCCGCTCGACCGTAACGAAGCTGTCGCCGGCCTTCTTTGCCAGTTCCTCGGCGGTCGAGAACACTTTGGCCAGCGGTTGCGCCAGATAGAGCTGGCCGTTGCCGCCCTCCACCTTGGGCATTGCCTCAAGTGCCGTCTCGACGCCCAGCTTGACGTCGCGGACGCTGCCGCCGGCGCGCTCGATCAACGACGCTGCCAGGCCCTCGTCGTCGTCGACGAGCACTTTCAATATATGTTCGGGGGTGAATTGCTGGTGGTTGCGCGAGAGCGCCAAGGTCTGCGCCGACTGGATGAAGCCGCGCACGCGCTCGGAATATTTTTCAAGGTTCATATCTGTCTCCTTCCGTCACCGGCCCGCTTTGCGGCACCGGATCAGATTGCGGTGACGGACCCGCCCGTTCGAGCCGGGTCCTGTTCACGCGAGATATGGGGCGCAATCCACGGACCCTCAAGACGTCCCGATAACGGCGGACTTAATATTCCCCGGGGGGGGCGCAGATACAAAAACGGCGGAGATTTCTCTCCGCCGTCCAGGAATGTCTGGGCCTTGCTCGATCAGTTGTTGACGTCGACGATGGTGGGCTCGCCACCGGCGTCTTCCGCCGGAGCAGCATTCACGTTATCGCCGCCAGCATTGTCGTTACCGCCATCCACCTGATCAGCCACCTGATCAGCATTGACGCGCGGACGGCGCGGACGCCTGGGGCGGCGGGCAGCGCCGCTTTCGGCGGCGGCTTCGTTCATCTCGGCCCGGGCAGCCAGAGCCGCTGGCGAAAAGCTTTCGAACTGCGGCGCGGGTTCGGCCACAGAAACAGGCTCGTTCGGAGACACAGCTTCCGCCTGCACGGGGGTTTCGTTCTGAACCGGTCTCTCGTTGCGCCGGTTCTGATCGCCGCGCTGTCCGCCCTGCTCGCCGCGCGCACCAAATTCGCCGCGCTGGCCGTTCTGGCCGTAGCCGCCATTGGGGCGACGGTCGCGATGGCGGTTGTCTCGCCCGCCGGCATCGCGCCCACTGGCATCACGCTCACTGGCATCACGATTGTCACGGCCGTTTTCCTGGTTGAGCGTCAATTCAGCCGGCGTGCCGTCGATGACCGGCTGCGGGCCTGCACCGTGGTTGACCACCGGAGCCGCAGTCTCGCCGACATTGCTGTTGCCGCCATTGTCGAACTCGTCGCGATCTTCGTCGCCGTCATCGTCGAAATCGTCGCGGTTCTGCTGAGCGCTCTGGATCGGCAGCTGCGCCTGCGCGGCAGCGATGATGCGATTGTAGTGCTCGGCGTGCTGGAGATAGTTTTCCGCCATCACCCGGTCGCCGGAGCTCTGCGCGTCACGGGCAAGGGTTGCGTATTTTTCGGCGATCTGCTGAGCCGATCCGCGGATCTTCACGTCCGGACCGTTGCTCTCGTAATTGCGCGTCAGGGGATTTGGACCCTTGCGGTTGTTGTTATTGTTGTTGCCGCCGCCATTGTTGTTGCGACCGCGCATGCGCCTGTTCTGCTGTTGTGGCCTCATTCGACTCTCTTCATTTTGAAATTTTTCGAAAACTTTTCACGAACGGAGGCGCTCATGCAGCCAGCCGTTTCGTCTCTTCACCGGCGTTCGCCCGCATCGATTGCGTTGGCGCCACGTCTCATCCTGTTCCGGTTACATCACTTGCCGGACGATCCCCGCACGAAGCTTGGGCGTCGTTTGCACAAGAAGGCAGCTATTTCCAAGGAAACCGAATCGCTAAGAGCACTGCCTGCTTCGTCTCATCCGGTTAAGGCGACCCTAGCCGCATTCCCCGGCATTGCCAAGCGCTTTTTTTGCACTGCATCACGGCCTTGTCAGTTCAAAGATCAGAACCCTCTCGTTTCCGCCAAAGTCGCGGAATACCCCCGCCGGCATATAGCCGGCTGCGGAGAAAACGCCCGTGACCTCTTTGCGCTGGGTGTGGCCGATCTCGACCGCAATCCTGCCCTCGGCTTCCAAAAAAACTGCCGCCTCGGCGGCGATGATCCTGTAGGGACTCAGACCGTCCACGCCGCCATCAAGGGCTTGGCGTGGATCGAAACCGCGGACTTCGCCCTGCAGATTTTCGATGTCTATGGACGCTATATAGGGCGGGTTGGCGGCAATTACATGGTATCGGCCAAAAACTTTTTCGAACCAGTCGGATTCGAGCACCTGGAACCGGTCGGCCAACCCCAATTCCCCTGCATTGCGCATGGCGGTCACCAGCGCGCCTGGCGAAATATCGACACCGGTGGCGACCGCCGCCGGAACGGCGCTGAGCAGCGCCAGCGCGATGGCGCCGGTGCCGGTGCCGAGATCGAGGATGCGGCACTCGCCTTGCCGTTCCGCTGTCGCCTTCACGAAGGGCAGCACCGCTTCGACCAGCGTTTCGGTGTCCGGTCGCGGCTCCAGCGTTTCCGGTGACAGCGACAGGCGCAAGCCATAGAACTCGCGATGGCCGAGGATGCGATGCACCGGCTCACCGGCAACCCGCCGCCTCAAGGCTGCATCGATCGCGGCAATCGCGCCGGCATCGACACTGCATTCGGGATCGGCGATGGCTTGTGTGCGGGTCGTACCGGAAAAATGTTCGACGATCAGCCTCGCATCCAGCGCCGGATCGGCGACTGCGGCCGCAGCAAGGCGTGCCCGCGCCGCCTTCAGCAGCAGCCCTAGCCTACTGGGCAGACTGTCAGCCATCGAGGCCGATATCGGCGAGCAGCTTCGACTGGTGATCGGCGATCAGCGCGTCGATGATCTCGTCGAGTTCGCCCATCATCACCCGGTCGAGCTTATAGAGCGTCAGATTGATGCGATGGTCGGTGACGCGGCCCTGCGGGAAATTATAGGTGCGGATGCGCTCCGAGCGATCGCCCGAACCGACCTGAGATTTGCGCGATTCGGAGCGTTCCTCGTCAGCCTTGCTGCGCTCGAGGTCGTAAAGCCTGGCGCGCAGGATCTGCATGGCTTTGGCCCGGTTCTGGTGCTGCGACTTCTCCGCCTGTACGACCATGATGCCGGTCGGCAGATGGGTGATGCGCACTGCCGAATCGGTGGTATTGACGTGCTGGCCGCCCGAACCCGAGGCGCGCATCGTGTCGATGCGGATGTCTTCGGCCCTGATGTCGATGTCGACCTCTTCCGCTTCGGGCAGCACGGCAACCGTCGCCGCCGAGGTGTGGATGCGCCCGCCGGCCTCGGTCGCCGGCACGCGCTGCACACGATGCACGCCGGACTCGAATTTCAGATGGGCAAAGACCCCCTTGCCCGAAATCGTGGCGATGATTTCCTTGTAGCCGCCGACCTCGCCCTCGCTGGCCGACGCCGTCTCGAAACGCCAGCCGCGTGCCGCGGCATAGCGTTCGTACATGCGAAACAGGTCGCCGGCAAAGAGAGCCGCCTCGTCGCCGCCGGTGCCGGCGCGGATTTCGAGGATGGCATTCTTGTCGTCGGCGGCATCCTTGGGCAGAAGCAGGATCTGGATGTCCTTCTGCAGCGCTTCGATGCGTTCCTTGACCTCCGGCAGATCGGCCTCGGCCAATGCCCGCATTTCGGCATCGGTGCTTTTGTCGGCGAGCATCGCCTGCAGGTCGGCCTGTTCATGCTCGGCGGTGCGCAGCGCCCTGATCTTAGCCACCATCTCCTGCATGTCGGCATATTCCGACGCCATCTTGACATAGGCGTCCGCCGCCGGCCCGGTCGACATTTGCGCTTCGAGCATGTCGAAACGCTTGACGACTTGATCCATGCGGTCGCGGGGCAGGTTGATCATGGTCCTGGAACTTCGATAAGATTCACGTCAGGGCGAGCCGAAAATGACGAGTTTCAAGAACCGGAGCGGAATGTACAATTAGGTACATGAGCACCGGAAGCGCAGAAAATCGACATTTGCAGGCCGCCCTCACGTGAATTTACAACGGAATGGAGCGGTCGTCGGCAAAGGCCTGCAGCAGCGCCCGCATCGGCAACCCCTGGGCCGGCGCCATGAGATTGTCGTCGAAGAACGCTTCCAGCTCGGCCAGCGGCAGTTCCGTCAGCATCGCCTTGACCGGACCGATCGAGGCCGGCGACATCGAGATCGATCGGTAGCCAAGGCCGATCAGCGCCATCGCCGAGATCGGCTTGCCGGCCAGCTCGCCGCACAAGGTCACCGGGGTTTGATTGCGCACCCCGGCGTCGGCAATCTGCTTCAGCGCGCGCAGGAACGGCGTCGACAGCACATCGAAGCGGTCGGCGAGCTGCGTGTTGCCGCGATCGACCGCCATGACGAACTGGAACAGATCGTTCGAGCCGACCGAGACGAAATCGACGGCCTTCATCAGCTCATCGAGCTGGAACAGCAGCGAAGGCACTTCCAGCATGGCCCCGAGCTTCAGGCTGGTCGGCAGATGATGGGCAAAACGCGACAGATGCCGCACTTCGCGATCGATGATTTCGCGCGCCTGGGCGATCTCGCCGAGCTCCGTCACCATCGGCAGCATCAGCTTCAGTTCACGCCCGCCGCATGCCTTCAAAAGCGCTCGGATCTGGGTGCGCAACAGGCCCGGCCGGTCGAGCGTCAGGCGGATGGCGCGCCAGCCGAGCGCCGGGTTCTCTTCCTGGATCGTGTCCTTGAAGTAGGGCAGCACCTTGTCGCCGCCGATATCGATGGTGCGGAATGTCACCGGCTTGCCACGCGCCGCGTCGAGCACGTCACGGTAGAGCCGTTCCTGGGCTTCCGCCCGCGGAAAGGTCGAGGCGACCATGAACTGCAGCTCGGTGCGGAACAGGCCGATACCGGCGGCGCCGGCCTCGGCAAGCTGCGGCAGATCGACGGCCAGGCCCGCATTCATCAAAAGGTCGACCTGGACGCCGTCCTTGGTCATCGACGGCTTCTTGCGCAGCTCGCGATAGACCTCCTGCCGCCGCGCCCGGAAGCGGACCTTTTCGGCATAGGCGGCTTCGAGGTCCGGCTGGGGGCGCAGGTGGATGGCGCCTTCTTCGCCGTCGACAATGATGGCGTCGCCGTTTTCCGCCATGGAAACGGCGCCCTTCATCTGGCCCGCAACCGGTATGCCCATGGCCCGCGCCACGATAACGACGTGGCTGGTCGCTGCGCCGTCCTCCAGCACCAGCCCGCGCAGCTTGTCTCTGGGATAATCGAGCAGTTCGGCGGCCCCCATCGAGCGGGCGACGATGATGGCGTCCTTCGGCAGCGAGACCGCGACATCGTCCGGCCCGCGCCCCATCAGCTGGCGCAGCAGCCGGTTGGCGAGATCGTCGAAATCGCTCATCCGCTCGCGCAGATAAGGATCGGTCATGTGCAGCATGCGGGCACGCATGTCGCTCTGCACTTTTTCCACCGCCGCTTCCGCCGTCAGGCCGTTGCGTACCGCCTCTTCTAACCGGCGCACCCAGCCGCTGTCGTTGGCGAACATGCGATAGGCTTCGAGCACCTGGCGGTGCTCGCCCTCGAAGGCGACTTCGCGGCGTTCCAGCATGTCGTCGATAGAGAGCCGGAGCGAACCGAGCGACGCATCGAGCCGCTTGATCTCCTCATCGCTGTCCTCGTTGAACAGATTGGTGACGACGATGCGCGGCTCATGCAGCACGACATGGCCAAGTCCGACGCCCTCGTTGAAGGACAGGCCGGTAAAGCTCACCGGGCGGCGCAGATCGAGTTCGAGGCCGGGCCGGGTCAGCCGGGCAAGGTCGCCGGTGGCGATCATCTCGGCGATCACCATCGCCGTCGTTTCCAGCGCCTCGACTTCGTCGTCGCGATAGTGGCGCATGGTCTTGTTCTGGACGACCAGCACACCGAGCGTGCGCCCCGCCCTGAGTACCGGCACGCCGAGGAAGGAATTGTAGATCTCCTCCCCGGTCTCCGGCAGATAGGCGAAGGCTGGATGTTCCTGCGCGTTGGAGAGGTTGAGCGGCCGTGCCGAGGCCGCGATCGTGCCGACGAGGCCTTCCCCCAGCCTGAGCTGCGCCAAATGGACGGCCTTCGGATTCAGGCCCTCGGTGGCATAGAGTTCGAGCACCGAATCGGCGCGCAGCACGTAGAGCGAGCACACTTCAGCGACCATATTGGCGGCGATGTCGCGCACGATGCGGTCGAGCCGCTCCTGCGGCTCCAGCGGCTCCTGCATGAGCTCGCGGAGCCGTTTCAGCAAAACGCGCGGGCCACTGGCCGTATCACGCATCGCGGCTTGTTCTCCAATGGACATTATGCCCGCCGCAGTTTCTCCCGCGGCCGGCGCTCACGCAACAACTCAAATAGAGCGGCGTCGGTCCAATTGGACCCACAAAGGACGCTCCAAGACTTCGAACTGCTGCATCGTGCTTTCCGAAGATCGACCTCCGATTTCCGGACCGAGCAGTCTGCTACTGCTTATCCAGACCGTAGATGGAATGCAAAGTGCGAACAGCAAGTTCTGTGTAGGGACCGTCGATCAGGATCGAAATCTTGATCTCGGATGTGGTGATCGCACGGATGTTGATCGATTTGTCGGCCAGCGCCTTGAAGGCGGTGGCAGCGACGCCGGCATGGCTCCTCATGCCGATGCCGATGACCGAGACTTTCGACATGCCGGCTTCCGACTGCACGACGTCGTAGCCGATCGTGGTCTTCAGCCGCTCGAGCACGGCAAGCGCCTTGTCGACATCGCCGGACGGCACGGTGAAGGTCATGTCGGTGAACTTGCCGTCCTCGGAAATGTTCTGGACAATCATGTCGACATTGATGTTGGCT
Organism: Mesorhizobium sp. WSM4844; assembly: GCF_055811775.1. Taxonomy (NCBI): domain Bacteria; kingdom Pseudomonadati; phylum Pseudomonadota; class Alphaproteobacteria; order Hyphomicrobiales; family Phyllobacteriaceae; genus Mesorhizobium; species Mesorhizobium sp. WSM4844. The sequence goes on from NZ_JBVVQB010000056.1 coordinate 15,241, forward strand.
TCGGCCAGCGGCCCGAAAATGCCGGCGGCGACGCCGGGCCGGTCACCGACACGGCGCAACGAAATCTGCGCTTCGTCCTTGGCGTAGGCAATTCCGGTGACGACCTGCTGTTCCACGATCTCTTCCTCGTCGCAAATAAGCGTTCCGGGCGGATTGAGCAAATCCCCCATTCCGGGCGCGTCGGGATCGTCGAAGGACGACCGCACGAAAGTACGCACCCTGTGCACCATGGCAAGCTCGACCGAGCGTACCTGCAGGACCTTGGCGCCGAGCGAGGCCATTTCAAGCATTTCCTCGAAGGAAATCTTGGCCAGCCGCCGCGCCTTCGGCTCGATGCGCGGGTCGGTGGTGTAGACCCCGTCGACGTCGGTGTAGATGTCGCAGCGGTCTGCCTTGACCGCCGCCGCGATGGCGACAGCACTGGTGTCGGAACCGCCGCGGCCGAGCGTCGCGATGCGGTTGTCCGGCCCGATGCCCTGGAAGCCGGCGATCACCGCCACCTGGCCCTCGCCGAAGCGCTTGATCAGGAATGCGCCGTCGATGTCGAGAATGCGCGCCGCGCCATGCGCATTGTCGGTCTTGATCGGGATCTGCCAGCCTTGCCAGGAACGGGCATGGACGCCCATGTTCTGCAGCGCGATCGCCAGCAGGCCGGCAGTCACCTGCTCGCCGGAGGCAACGACGGCGTCATATTCGCGGGCATCGTGCATCGGCGAGGCTTCGCGCGTCCACTGCACGAGCTCGTTGGTCTTGCCGGCCATCGCCGAGACGACCACCGCGACCTCATGGCCGGCATCGACCTCGCGTTTGACATGGCGCGCCACATTGCGGATGCGGACGATGTCGGCGACGGAGGTCCCGCCGAATTTCATCACGATGCGCGCCATGGAAGCGAAATGCCTTTGACTGGGTGCCGAAACGGCGGCCGAAAAATGGAAACGGAGCGTCGGGCTGGGCCAGCCGCTGAATTCGCGGCCTCCTTAGCCAAATGCTTTGGGTTTCGCAAGGCGTGCCACCGCTTGCCCCCTGCTTGCCCCCTTAGGCGACGAAGGCGACATACGAACGCAACGCGCCTACCCGAACGCCTGTCGCAGAGGCGCAGCTGGCAACAGCCGAAATTTGCTGCCTTGACATTCGCCGGCTCTCGACCGACTTCCTAGCGCACCAGAGCGCGATCAGCAAAAGTGGTATCCGGTTTTGCGCCCGATCGCGCTCTGAATTTTTGAGTCTGCGGGAGACCACACGATGCCAGAACCCCGACGATCGACGATCGATGCCGGAGAAGTGGAGCGTTTTTCCGCTCTTGCCGCCGAATGGTGGAATCCGAACGGCAAATTCCGCCCGCTGCACAAGTTCAATCCGATCCGGCTTGCCTATATACGCGACCAGGTGGCGGCGCGCTTCGGCCGCGACCCGCGCGCGGCGCGGCCGTTCGAGGGCCTGCGCATCCTCGACATCGGCTGCGGCGGCGGGCTGTTGTGCGAGCCGATGGCGCGGCTTGGCGCCGAAGTGGTCGGCGCCGACGCATCCGCCACCAACATCGAAGTGGCCAGGTTGCATGCGGCGGAGGTCGGCGTGACGGTGGATTACCGTGCCACGACAGCAGAGGACCTGGCTGACGCCGGTGAGAAATTCGACGTCATCCTCAACATGGAAGTGGTCGAGCATGTTGCCGACATCGACCTGTTCGTGGCCAAATGCGGCGAGATGCTCAAGCCCGGCGGCATCATGGTCGTCGCCACCATCAACCGCACGCTGAAGGCGCTCGGTCTGGCCATTATCGGCGCCGAATATGTGCTGCGCTGGTTGCCGCGCGGCACCCACCAGTTCGGCAAGCTGGTGCGGCCAGACGAGTTGGAAAAGGCGCTTGCCGGCGCTGGCCTGACCATCATCGACCGCACCGGCGTCACCTACAATCCGCTCGCCGACCGCTGGCAGCGTTCGAAGGACATGGACGTCAACTACATGGTTCTGGCAGAGAAGGCACCCGCCTGAACTTTCTCACGACGCCTTTTCACGCCGCCACCTTCTCACCCGTCTGACTTTGCGTCTTCGGGGCGATCGGGCTTTGCGCCTTGGTGGTGATGAACACGCCGGCGACAATGATGGCAGCGCCGGCCCAGGTCAGCAATTGATAGTGCTCGCCGAGAAACATCGTCCCGGCAAACAATCCGACCGCCGCCGCGACATAGCCGATCTGGCTGAGATAGACCGGGCCGCCGACCGCCTGTAGCCGGAAGAAGAAAGCGAACATCGCCGCGGCTGATGCGACCTGCCCGACGACGACCAGCGGCACGCCGGCGAGCAGGGCGAACGAACCGCCGCCCTGCAGCGTGAAGATGCCGCAAACAAGCAGCGCGGCCGATGCCAGATGGCTGCCGACGGCAAGCTCGATCGGTCCGGTCCCTAGCGGCCAGTCGACCGTGCGGTAGATATTGCCGGCGGCAAGGCTGACCGGAATGAGCAGCCCCGCCGCCACCCAGAAAAATTCGGCCGGCTGGCCAGCCTCGCCGCGCGTCACCGCCACCATGACAGCACCAACGAAGCCGACGGCAATGCCGACGACCCCAAGCAGATTGGGACGCCGGACGCCGAGCAGGATCGAAAACACCAGTGTAACCACCGGCGACAGCGTGAACATGATACCGGTGTAGCCGGCGCCGAGATGCGGAATGGCCGAGAACATCAACAGATTGGGGAAGGCGTAGGACACCGCTGCGGTGACGAAGAAATAGCGCAGCCGGTGCGGGGTGAGCCGGATGCGCTGCCCGCGCAGCAGCAGGACGCACAAAAGCACGCCGCCGGCGCCGAGCGAGATGACGAGGGCCCAGACCATGGCCGAAACGCCGGCCGCCGTGGCGATCTTGCCGAACGGCAGCGTCAGGCCGAGCAGGCCGCCGGTGACGAGCAAAAGACCGAGCGCTGAATCCCAGAGAAATTTCATAACGAACCTTATTGTCCTTGCGGCTCTCGTCTTTGCGGGCCCTTGGCCAGCACTGTGACTCAAGCTAAGATAATACAAAGATTCTTGACATCAAGATATTTAACGGTGAGATAGATGGATCGCGCCGCGAAAGCGATCGAGCAGTGGAAAAGACAACGGCCGGACCTGGATGTCTCGCCGATGGCCGTGCTCGGACGGTTGAACGAAGCCTCGTCGCTGATAGCGCGAGAACGCCTCGCTCCGCTGTTTGCCCGTTTCGGACTGCAATCCGGGGAATTCGACGTGTTGGCGACGCTGCGCCGTTCCGGATCACCTTACGCGCTGACGCCAACCGCCCTCTATGAGGCGACGATGGTGACGTCGGGCGCCATGACCAATCGGCTCGACCGGCTTGAGAAATCCGGATTGATCAAACGCGGGCCGCATCCCAACGACCGGCGTGGGGTTGTCGTGCAACTGACCGATAAAGGGCTGGCACTGGTCGATGAAGCGGTTGCCGCCCATGTCGCCAACGAACACGAGATACTTTCCGGCCTGACGCGCGCCGAACAGGACACACTTGCTCGCCTGCTTGAGAAATTGATCGGCAGCGTAACCTAGTCAGTCAGTTGCGGTCGTCGGGGAAACTTGGGATCGGCATGAATTCGACGCCGTCCTCGGCCAGACTCTTGGCCTCCTCCAGCGTCGCCTCGCCATAGATGCCGCGCGGATCGCTCTCGCCGAAATGGATCTTGCGCGCCTCCTCGGCAAACTTGTCGCCGACATAGTCGGCGTTCTCGCGCACCTTCTCGGCCATCGCCTTCAATTGCGCCAACGCCTGCTTCTGGGCCTCGCCCATGGCGAGCGCGATCTTTTCTCGGCTGCGCCCGGTGGAGACGGCCGGCGCCATCAACGCCTTCTCGACCTTGTGCGAGCCGCAGGTCGGGCAATCGACGAAGCCACGCTTCTTCTGGGTGTCGAAATCGTCGTTGCTGCGAAACCAGCCTTCGAATTCATGCTCGTGGTCACAGATCATTGAAAAGCGAATCAAGACGCCGCACCCCTGAGACTTTGCGCCTCGACCGGAGTGGCGTTCACGGCGAAGTCGCGTGAATTTTTCAGATTCGGGATCTTCTTGCGCGCGGCGGCCGACTGCGCCGGGTCGATCTCGGCGATGATCACCGCCGGTTCGTCATGCGCCGCTTCGGCGACGATACGGCCCCAAGGATCGACGATCAGCGAATGGCCATAGGTCTCGCGGCCGTCCTCGTGCAGGCCGCCTTGCGCCGCGGCAACGACATAGGCGCCGTTCTCGATGGCGCGCGCCCGCAGCAGCACATGCCAATGCGCCTCGCCGGTCTGGCGGGTGAAGGCGGCTGGCACCGACAGCAGGTCAGCGCCGGCCAGCGCCTCGGCGCGGAACAGCTGCGGAAAGCGCAAATCGTAGCAGACGGCGAAACCCAGCTTCGCCCCATCGATCCCGGCGCCGCTGATCTCGGTGACGACGGCCTCGGTGCCTGGCTCATAGGCGGCGGATTCGCGCCAGCTTTCGCCATTGTCGAGGTCGACGTCGAACATGTGGATCTTGTCGTAGATGGCTAGTGTCGCGCCATCCGGCCCGAACAGAAGCGCGCGGTTGGCGAGCTTACCGTCGGCGCGCAGGATGGCGGTCGAGCCGATCTGCAGGAAGACGCCAAGGTCTTTCGCCAGCTTTCGCGCGGTCGAGACGATGATGTCCTTGTCCTCGGACGTGAAGGCGGCGGCCCGCGCCTGGCTGTCGCGGACCAGCGCACCGGTCATTTCCGGCGACTGGATATAGGTCGCACCCTGGCCCGCGGCCTCGCGCACCAGCCGCTCCAGATCAACCGCGTTGCGCTCGGGGCTGGTGCCCGAACGCATCTGGATCGCCGCCGCCTTGAAAGCACCCATCGTCATGTCCTCAATTTGTCGAGCCATTGGCGAGCAGACGGTCCAGCCGGCCCTCCGCCTCCAGTTCGTGGAGATCGTCACAGCCGCCGACATGCGTATCGCCGATGAATATCTGCGGAAAGGTCGAGCGGCCATGCGCGCGGGAAATCATTTCCCGGCGCAGTTCCGGCGAGAAGGAGGCGTCATGCTCGGTGTAGGCGACACCCTTGCGCTCGAGCAGCCGCTTGGCCGCCACGCAATAGCCGCACATCATCCGTGTATAGATCGTCACGTCGACCATCGGTCAGCAATCCTGCCTTTTCCCAATCTATATAGTCGCGGACTCGTCAGCCCGAAAGTCCCCCGGCAGCACGCGCGCAAAGGTCAGCACGTCGACCGTCCCGGCACCGCCCTTCTTCAGCGCCTTGGCGACGGCGCGGACAGTGGCGCCGGTGGTATAGACATCGTCGATCAGGAGCACCCGGCGGCCGGCGATCTCGATCTCGGCCTCCTCCGGCACTCTGAAGGCGGCACGCACATTCTCCTCGCGTTCCCGCCGCTCCAGCCCGACCTGCTGGCGGGTGAGTTTGACGCGCCTGACCGCGGAGGGCGCAAAAGGCAGCCCGCCAAGCTGCGATACCGCCCTTGCCAGTTCCGCCGACTGGTTGAACTGACGCCTGAAAAAGCGCCGCCAGTGCAGCGGCACCGGCACGACCACATCGGCTTCCGCGATCAGTTCGGCACCGGCGCGCAGCATCCAGCGAGCCATCCATGGCGCCAGATCAGTGCGGTCCTGGTATTTCAACCCTTGCACCATCTGGCGGGCGACACCGGAGTAAGCGACCGCGGCCCGTGCCCGCTCGAAGGGCGGCGGGTCGGCGATCGCCTCGGCCGACAGGAACCCCTCGCCCATGTGATGGGTGAACGGCGTGCCCATCACAGGGCACCATGGCCGCTCCAGAAGCCTGAGTTTCGGCCAGCAGGCGCCGCACAGCACGCCGGGCTGCGAGACATGCCGTCGGCAACCGGCGCAAACCGGCGGAAACAGGATGCGCGCCGGCCAGTCCAACGCCTTTCGAGCGACACTCTTGATATCCGGCATTGGATCGGCCACGTGGTTCTTTCTCCGCCACCCTATATCAGAGTGCGGAAACCAGGAACTGTCAGTTGCAACCTATAGTCGATACCTCTCTCTGGCTGGCGCACAAGCGCCGGGCCCTCGCCAGCCCGGCTGCCGGCGCGGACTTCCTGATGCGTCGGGCCGCCGAGGAACTCGCCGACCGGCTGGGCGCGGTGGAACGCAAATTCGACAGGGCGGCCGTCCTGTTTTGCCAGACGCCGGCGGCGGTCGACGTGCTCGCGACAAGCGGCAAGGTGGCGGACATCGTGCGCGTCGAGGCGGATGCGGCGTTCCTGGGTGACGGAGCGGGGGGCGATGGAGCGGGGGGCGATGCCGCGGGACTGGTGGCGCCGCTGGAAACCGTGCCGTTCGAGCCGGAAAGCCTCGACCTCGCGGTGTCGCTTTTGTCGCTTCAGGCAATGAACGACATTCCCGGCATGCTGGTGCAGATCCGCCGCGCACTGAAGCCGGACGGTCTTTTCCTAGGCGCTTTTGCCGGCGCCGGCACGCTTTCCGAGCTGCGCGAATGCCTGCTCGCCGCCGAGACCGAGCTTTATGGCGGCGCCAGCCCGCGCGTCATCCCGTTCACCGATGTGCGCGACGCCGGCGCGCTTTTGCAACGCGCCGGTCTGGCCTTGCCCGTCGCCGATGTCGAGACGGTGACGGTGCGCTACGATTCCCTGTTCGGCCTGATGGCGGACCTGCGGGCGATGGGCGAGACCAGCGCGCTCATCGACCGCAGCAGGCGACCGGCCACACGAAAGCTGTTTGCCCGCGCCGCCGAAATCTATGCCGAACGATTTTCGGATGCCGATGGCCGCGTCAGGGCGAGTTTTCCGATCGTCTGGATGTCAGGCTGGGCGCCCGACGCCTCGCAGCAAAAACCGCTGAAACCGGGCTCGGCAAAACTGTCGCTGAAGACAATCCTGGAAAATCCCGGCCGGCGCTGACCGGTTTATTATGGACGCGGCTGGTCGGTTACTGCGCGAAAGCCTTCACAAGCTTGCTGGCATTGTCGCTGAACAGCCACGTGATTGCGTCGGCGACCTTGCCGACGCCGCCTACGATGGTAAGCGACAGCACGGCCACGATCAGCCCATATTCGACAGCCGTCGCGCCGGTCTTGTCTTCCCAAAATCGTTGCAGCAATGTTTTCATGGCCGTCGATCCCGCTTGCCGGAACCCTAGCGCGGACCTGTTAAGAAAGGTTAATAACACAGGCTTAACAGGCGATGAAAGCACCGCTTTGGCCGGTGTCAGCAGTCGCCGCTGCGCTGGCCATTGTCGCGTATCACGCAGATCGAAGTGGGCAGCGGCTGCAGCACGCTCCTGCGCAGCGTGTAGGTATCACGACGGCCGGTCGAGCCCGTGCTCCCAATCGAACCCGTGCTTTCAACCGACCCTGTGCTCATCCTGTCGAGGCCGCCGGCAAAATCGTCGCGGGCTGATCGCGTCCGGTTGTCGAGCAAGGGCGTGGCGATCAGGGCCAGCGCCACCGCGGCTGAGCCGAACAAAAGCGTGATCCGCAATATTCCCATGCCGGCAGCCTTAAAGCTGCGGTCGGGTCGGATCGAATCCCAGTCCCTGTCGAGGCTCATGCAACCGCCCTCCGGCGAAGGCCTGGACATGACCTTCCTTCGATTTCTGGCGTCATTTTTTCACGGCCAGATAAATCTTCCATTAACGTTGTCTAGGTCTCGGAGGGCAAAATCACAGAAGATCGATGAGGAACTGGATCAGCGGCGCGTCGGCCGGCGGCATCGGAAAATCGCGCATCTGGCGCGGCCTCACCCATTTCAGCACCTGCCCCTCCTTCGGCTGCGCAATGCCGCGGAAGCGACGGCAGACGAACAGCGGCATCAGCAGGTGAAAATCATCGTAGGAATGGCTGGCGAAGGTGAACGGCGCCAGGCAGGGAATATCGGTTTCGATGCCGATCTCCTCGTACAATTCGCGGATGAGGCATTCTTCCGGCGTCTCGCCGGGCTCGACCTTGCCGCCCGGAAACTCCCACAGGCCGGCCAGCTGCTTGCCTTCGGGGCGCTGCGCCAGAAGCACGCGGCCGTCGGTATCGACCAGCGCGCAGGCTGCGACCAGGAGCAGGCGCTTGCCGACAGGGTGCGGGCCGGTCATGCGCCGGGCGGCCGGCGATAATGGTAGCGATAGACTTCGTCGAACCCGAGCGAACGATAGAGCGCCAGCGCCGGCGCGTTGTCGGCCTCGACCTGCAGCCAGGCTTCCCGGGCGCCGCGCAGCCGTGCCCATTTCAGCGCCGACAGGATGAGGTGGCGGCCATGGCCCTGGTTGCGCACCGATCTGTCGGTGGCGATCTCGAACAGCCCGGCAAGATCGCCGTCATGGACGCAGATCAGCGTCGCCAGCGGTTCGGTGCCGTCTTCGAGCGCGAACAGCCCGGCTTCCGGCTGGATGGCGCCGATGATCTCCGACAGGCCCGGCCGCAGCGACACATCCGAGCCGCTTACCTTGAGCGCCGCGCCGATGAAGCGGCTGATGTCCTTCAGCGGGATCTGGTCCATGGCGGCATCGAGCTGGGCGTCCGCCAGCGGCAGCCGCATCACCAGCGATTCGTCGAATGTGCTCCAGCCCTCGCTGTCGAGATGTTTGGCAAGGATCGGCCCCGACAGCGGCGATATGCGGAAGGTCAGCGGCCGGCCATAGGCGTCGAAACGGCGGCTGGCGCGGCCGATGCGATCGGCAATGTGCTGGATGTCACCCGGATCGAGCGGGTTGACCGAATTCAGCCGCTTGGCCGGATGGCCCGCCGTCAGCCGCACCACCCAGGTGCCGTCATAATGCACGGCCGCCGCCGGCCAGGCGCGAAAGCCGGCCGCCTCGTAGCGGCGCACGATGGCAAGCACGCTTGCCGGATGTCTGGAAACCAATGCCATCAACTCCGATAATCGCCGTTGATGGCGACATACTCCTTGGTGAGGTCGCAAGTCCACACCGTCGCCTTGCCGCGGCCGATGCCGATATCGGCACGGATGCGGATCTCGTCGCGCTTCATGTAGGCCGACGTCGCCTCCTCGGAGTAGGCGGCGTCGCGCTCGCCCTGATGCGCCAGCCTGGTGTCGCCGAACCAGATCGACAGAAGGTCGCGGTCGGCCGGTTCGCCGGCCTTGCCGACGGCCATGACGACGCGGCCCCAATTGGCGTCTTCGCCGGCGACCGCCGTCTTGACCAGCGGCGAATTGGCGATCGACAGCGCGATGCGCTTGGCCGAGCGGGCCGATTTCGCGCCGGTCACGGTGACCTCGACCTGTTTTCGCGCGCCCTCGCCGTCGCGCACCACTTGCAGTGCCAGCGCTTTCAGCACCTTGCCGAGCGCGCGGCGGAAGGCGCCGAGGCGCGCATCGCCGGCATTCGTGATATCAGGCGCGCCGCGCCGGGCGGCCGTGCCGGTGGCGAACATCAGCAGCGTGTCGCTGGTCGAGGTGTCGCTGTCGACGGTGACCGCATTGAACGTCTTGGCGGTGCCGCGCGACAAAAGATCCTGCAGCACGGGGGCTGCGATCGGCGCGTCGGTAGCGATGAAGGAGAGCATCGTCGCCATGTCGGGCGCGATCATGCCGGCGCCCTTGGCAATGCCGTTGATGATGACGTCGGCGTCGCCGAGTTTTACCGTCGCGGTCGCCAGTTTCGGATAGGTGTCGGTGGTCATGATCGCCTTGGCGGCTTCGGTCCACAAGTCCGGCCTGCCGTCCTTGACCAGTCCGGCGAGCAAATGGCCGAACTTGCCGGCATCGAGCGGCTCGCCGATGACGCCGGTCGAGGCCAGAAACACCTCGTCCGGCGTGCAGCCCGCAGCCTTGGCCGCAGCCTCGCCGGTCGTTGCCGTGGAGGCTCGGCCCTTGCTGCCGGTGAAGGCATTGGCGTTGCCGGAATTGACGACCAGAACGCGCGCCTTGCCCTGCCCGAGATTCTGCCGGCAGAAATCGACCGGCGCCGACGGACATTTCGACTTGGTGAAAACGCCGGCGACCGTGGTGCCGGCATCGAAGACCATGGTCAGCAGGTCGGTGCGGTTCTTGTACTTTATCCCGGCCTCGGCTGTGGCGATGCGGACGCCCTCGATGTCAGGCATTTTGGGATATTTCTTCGGCGCGAGCGGCGAAATCGTGGCTGACATGAGGACCTCGGGCGGGAAAAACGCAAGGGGAACGCCGGTTTGCCCGATAGCGGGCGCCGGCGCAAGGGCGATTGATGTTGGGCACATGCCCTTTCTCATCGAAACGAAACGTTCAGTTGCGCGAAACGGACCGTTTCGTTTCGTCGCGAGAGCGTGTACGATCTGCCGACGAAAAAGCATCGAAGGAAAACAGGATGGGGCTGGATCGGGGGCGCAGGTCGATCGGCGCGCGGCGCAACCCCGACAGCGCCGACGCCATTCTCGACGCCGCCGAGGCAGTTCTGGTCGAGGCCGGTTATTCCGGCTTCTCGATCGAAGCGGTGGCGCGGCGGGCGCGTGCGGGAAAGCCGACAATCTATCGCTGGTGGCCGAGCAAGGCCGCCTTGCTGTTCGACGTCTATCAGCGGCTAAAGCGCGTCGATTATCCCGATACCGGCAACCTCGAGGACGATCTCGTCGGCTTCCTCAAAAGCCTGTTCTCGCACTGGCGCGAAACGTCGTCAGGCAGCATCTTCAGATCGCTGATCGCCGAGGCGCAGTCGGACGCGACCGTGGCCGCCGTGCTTGCCGAATACACCAAAGGACGCCATGCCCATTCCGGCCAGATGATCGAACGCGCCAAGGCAAGAGGCGAAGTCGCGGCCGACGTCGATTCCACGCTCGTCGCCGACCTGGTCGCCTCGTTTGCCTGGACGCATCTTTTGACCAATCGCCTCGACGAAGACGAAACGACGCTGCGCAAGGCGGTTGGCTATCTGTTGAAGGGCATAGCTTCACCGGCGAACGCGCCGCCCGCGATCCGGCAGCGTTCAAGGCGTCGACGCATCGTAGGATAGGGCGATCTCGGCGCCGCCCTTCTTCCTTCTCCCCTTGTGGGAGAAGGTGGATTGGCGCGCAGCGCCAAGACGGTTGAGGGGTGTTGGCCGGAGCGCTGTCGGTGTCAAGCTGGAACACCCCTCATCCGACCGAGCTTCGCTCGGCCACCTTTCTCCCACAAGGGGAGAAGGGAAGAACCGCCTGCCCTGCTTGCCCTCGCCTACTTGGTGTTTTCCAGCGCGTCGACCGTCTTCTTCAGCTTCTCGTCCGGGATCTCGACCTTGGCCTGGGAGCGCAGCGACTTGACCAGCGCGATGTATTTGTCGCGGATGACTGCCTGGCGGGCCTGATCCTTGACCTGGTCGAAGGCCGGCGGCTGCTTGGCGCGCTTGTCCTCGACCTGGATGACGTGCCAGCCGAACTGCGACTGCACCGGCTGCTCGGTGTACTTGCCGACCGCCAGCGCGAACACCGCCTTGTCGAATTCCGGCACCATCTGGCCGGGTCCGAACCAGCCGAGATCGCCGCCGCTGGTCTTGCCGCTCGGATCGCTGGTGTGCTCGTTGGCGAGTTTCTGGAAATCGGCGCCGCCATCGAGCTGCTTGATGATCGCATCGGCCTCGTCCTTCGTCTTCACGAGGATGTGACGGGCATGGACCTCGTTGGCCGGCGGCGTGTTGGCGATTTCCTGGTCGTAGCGGGCGCGAACCTCGGCATCGGTGATCTTGCCGACGACATCCTTCTCGACCATTTCGCCATGCAGGGCGCGCTGCTGCAGGAACGCCATGCGGCGCTGGAAGTCGGGATCCTTGTCGAGGCCGGTGGTGATCGCCTGGGCGGCCATGACCTTGATTTCGATCGCTGCCGAAAGGGCTGCGGCGCGGCGCTGTTCGGGCGGCATCTGCGCGAACTGCTGCGACAGCTCGCCTTCGGCAAGCGCAAGGTCGGCCTCGGTCAGCGACTGGCCGTTGATCGTGGCGACCACGGCGTTCGGATCGACCGGCGCGGCCGGCTGGGCGGGTGCGCCCGGTTGGGCGGGGGCTGGTTGGGCGGGCGCGGTGTCCTGCGCCATCGCTGGCGACAGCGACAGCGCCGTCAGCCCGAATGCCAGGCCAAGGCTGGCGAGCGACGCGCGGCGGAACAATAAGGACATACAATTAACTCCAATGGGGGATAGCTAGGGCGGGATGGCTTCCAGACCAGCCGGATTGTGGCGGAATTTGGCACGGTCGTCAGGGCCAGCGCGCCGTTGACATCGATTGAGCCCCCTCTTATCTGTCCAACGACTTTGCGTCCAGAACCGTTTTCCGGGCGCTTTTTGCGTTTGTCCGCGTTTCACGTGGATTTGATGGGGCCGGCCGGCACCCGTCGCAACGACTTGGAATGCTATCGAAAGGACCATTGAATGGTCAGTTTTGGCGGTCTCGCCCGTAAGGTTTTCGGCTCCTCCAACGATCGCCGGGTCAAGTCGACCCGACCGCGCGTCGAAGCGATCAACGCCATGGAAAACGAGATGCGGGCGCTCTCCGACGCCGAACTGACGGCCCGCACGGAAAAATTCCGCCAGGACGTCGCCAACGGCGCCAGTCTCGACGATCTCCTGGTGCCGGCCTTTGCCACCGTGCGCGAAGCGGCGCGCCGCGTGCTCGGCATGCGCCCGTTCGACGTGCAGCTGATCGGCGGCATGGTGCTGCATAATGGCGGCATCGCCGAGATGCGCACCGGCGAGGGCAAGACGCTGGTCGCCACGCTGCCCGTCTATCTCAACGCGCTCGCCGGCAAAGGCGTCCATGTCGTCACCGTCAACGACTATCTTGCCACACGCGACTCCGAATGGATGGGCCGCGTCTACAAATTCCTCGGCCTTACGGTCGGCGTCATCGTCCATGGCCTGTCCGACGAGGAACGCCACGCCGCCTATGCCGCCGACGTCACCTACGCCACCAACAACGAGCTCGGCTTCGACTATCTGCGCGACAACATGAAATACGAGCGCGCCCAGATGGTGCAGCGCGGCCATAGCTACGCGATAGTCGACGAGGTCGATTCCATTCTGGTCGACGAGGCGCGCACGCCGCTGATCATTTCCGGTCCGCTCGAGGACCGCTCGGAAATGTACAATACCATCGACGCCTTCATGCTGAAGCTCGAGCCGGCCGACTATGAGATCGACGAGAAGCAGAAGACCTCGATCTTCACCGAGGACGGCACCGAGAAGCTGGAAAACCTTTTGCGCGACGCCGGCCTGCTCAAGGGTGAGTCGCTCTACGACGTCGAGAACGTCGCCATCGTCCACCACGTCAACAATGCGCTCAAGGCGCACCAGCTGTTCCAGAAGGACAAGGACTACATCGTGCGCAACGGCGAGATCGTCATCATCGACGAATTCACCGGCCGCATGATGCCGGGCCGCCGCTATTCGGAAGGCCTGCACCAGGCGCTCGAGGCCAAGGAGCATGTGGCGATCCAGCCGGAGAACCAGACGCTCGCCTCCGTCACCTTCCAGAACTATTTCCGCCTCTACAAGAAGCTCGCCGGCATGACCGGCACGGCGCTGACCGAGGCAGAGGAATTCGCCAACATCTACAATCTCGACGTCACCGAGATCCCGACTAATCTGCCGGTCATCCGTATTGACGAGGACGACGAGGTCTACCGGACCGTCGAGGAGAAGTACAAGGCGATCGTCAGGGAGATCAAGGAAGCCCGCGAAAAAGGCCAGCCTACCTTGGTCGGCACCACCTCGATCGAGAAATCCGAGCTGCTGGCCGCACGCCTGCGCAAGGAAGGTTTTGCCGATTTCGAGGTGCTGAACGCCCGCCACCATGAGCGTGAGGCGGCGATCGTCGCCCAGGCGGGTAAACCCGGCGCCATTACCATTGCCACCAACATGGCCGGCCGCGGCACCGACATCCAGCTCGGCGGCAATGCCGACATGCGCATCGCCGAGGAGCTTGGCGACATGCCGGCCGGCCCCGAGCGCGACGCCAGGGAAAAGGCCATCCGCGACGACGTCGCCCGGCTGAAGGAGAAGGCGCTCGCCGCCGGCGGCCTCTACGTGCTCGCCACCGAACGCCATGAATCGCGCCGCATCGACAACCAGTTGCGCGGCCGCTCAGGCCGCCAGGGCGATCCCGGGCGCTCAAAATTCTTCCTGTCGCTGCAGGACGATCTGATGCGCATCTTCGGCTCCGAGCGCATGGACGGCATGCTGCAGAAGCTTGGCCTCAAGGAAGACGAGGCGATCATCCACCCCTGGATCAACAAGGCGCTGGAAAAGGCGCAGAAGAAGGTCGAGGCGCGCAACTTCGACATCCGCAAGAACCTGCTGAAATATGACGACGTCTCGAACGACCAGCGCAAGGTGGTGTTCGAGCAGCGCCTCGAGCTGATGGACGGTGAAGGCCTGTCCGAGACCATCGCCGAAATGCGCGAGGGCGTCATCGAGGAGGTCGTCGCCAAGGCCATTCCCGAAAACGCCTATGCCGAGCAGTGGAACGTCGCCGGGCTCAAGGCCGAGGTCGCCGAATTCCTCAATCTCGACCTGCCCATCGAGGATTGGGTCAAGGAAGAGGGCATTGCCGAGGACGACATCCGCGAGCGCATCAGCCAGGCCGCCGGGACCGCTGCCAAGGAGCGTGCAGAGCGCTTCGGCCCCGACGTGATGGCCTATGTCGAGCGCTCCGTGGTGCTGCAGACGCTCGACCATCTGTGGCGCGAGCACATCGTCAACCTCGACCACCTGCGCTCGGTCGTCGGCTTCCGCGGCTACGCCCAGCGCGATCCGCTGCAGGAATACAAGGGCGAGGCGTTCGAGCTGTTCCAGGCGATGCTGGGCAATCTGCGCCAGGCCGTCACCGCGCAATTGATGCGCGTCGAGCTGGTCCGCCAGGCCGCCGAAGCGCCGCCGCCCGAGGCGCCCGACATGTTCGGCAGTCATCTCGACGGCACCACCGGCGAGGACGATTTTGATGGCGGCGAGACCGGCCTTCTGGTTCGCCAGGAGACCCACGCCACCGTCGCCCCCGAAAACCGCGACCCGCAAAACCCCGCCACCTGGGGCAAGGTCGGCCGCAACGAGGCCTGCCCGTGCGGGTCAGGGAAAAAGTACAAGCATTGCCACGGGGCGTTCGCGTAAGCACCCACTTCCCTTCTCCCCATTCACGGGGGCGAGAAGTGGTCCGCGAAGCGGACGGAAAGCCAATTGCTTGGCTTTCCGAACGACGAACGCCCGTAGCGACAGCGAAGGGCCTGGGTGCCCGAAGGGCGGATGAGGGGCGACGCCAACGCCCACGATTAGCCAATCTCCCCACCCGTGGGGGGATGGTCGGCTGGCGAGAGGGGGGCGCTGTCCCGCCGACACCGGAAATGGGCCTGCCGCGAACGGTGAACATGGCACAAAGCCGGCGCCGCGCCTCATCCGCCTACCGGCACCTTCTCGCCGTGAACGGGGAGAAGGACGCACTCCCACCTCCCACCCAACCGTTTCTTAATGTGTTTTGACTACACCCAGACCCGAAAAGAAGCCGAAAACGGAGTGTGATCAGGGTGCGCTTTTCCGCGGCGACGACAGCCGGGCGGTTTCTGCCGCAGCGCCTTGCGCTGCGCGCAAAGCCGCTGCTTGGCCGCATCGATGCCGTGCTGTTCACCGCCGACGAGCGCGGCGAAGCCAGCCGCATGTCGCTGATCGCCTTTTCCATCCGCATCGTCAGCGCCGTCATCGCTTTTGTCAGCCAGGTGCTGATGGCGCGCTGGATGGGCTCGTTCGAGTATGGCATTTTTGTCCTTGTCTGGGTGACGATGGTCATCGTCGGCAACCTCGCCTGCCTCGGCTTCCACACCTCGGTCATCCGCTTCATTCCCGAATATCGCGAGCGCAACATGCTGGCCGAACTGCGCGGCATCGTGCTGACCAGCCGCCTGTTCGTGCTGGTCGCCTCGACGACGATCGCCGGGCTGGGCGCGCTCGGCGTCTGGCTGCTCTCGCCCTTTATCGAGAACTACTATGTCGTGCCGTTCATTCTCGGCCTCATCTGCATGCCGATGATCGCCATGTCCGATCTGCTGCAGGGGCTGGCGCGGGCCAACTCGTGGGCGCTGTTTGCGCTGGCGCCGACTTACCTGGTGCGGCCGGTGCTGATCCTGGCGCTGATGGCGCTGATGCTTCTGGTCGGCTTTGCGCCCGATGCCAGGACGGCGATTTTCGCCTCGATCGCCGCTGCCTATGCCACCACGCTCGGCCAACTCATCGGCATCACTGCGCGCATCGGCAAAAAAATCCCAGCCGGGCCGAGGAAGCTGCATTTCGCGCAATGGTTCCTCGTGTCGCTGCCGATCTTCCTGGTCGAAGGCTTCTTCTTCCTGCTCACCAATGCCGACGTGCTGATGGTCGGCGCCTATATGAATCCCAACGACGTCGCCGTCTATTTCGCCACGGTCAAGACGCTGGCGCTGGTGCATTTCGTCTATTTTGCGGTCAAGGCGGGCGTTGCCCAGCGCTACGCGCAATTCACCCATGGCGAGCCGGAAAAGCTCGCCGCCTTCGCCCGCGAAACCGTGTCGTGGACGTTCTGGCCATCGCTGTTGATGGCGCTGCTGGTGCTGGTGCTGGGCGAGCCGATGCTGAGCTTATTCGGGCCTGAATTCGTTGCCGGCTACCCGCTGTTGTTCCTGCTGGTCTTCGGCGTCGTCGCCCGCGCCGCCGTCGGCCCCTGCGAAAGCCTGCTCACCATGAGCGGCAACCAGAATATCTGCGCCGCCGTCTACGCCATGACGCTGGCCTTCAACATCGGCCTCAATCTGGTGCTGATCCCGCTTTTCGGCCTGTGGGGCGCGGCGATGGCCACAGCCTTCGCGATGATCTTCGAAGCCGGCGCGCTGTCCTTCACGGTCTGGCGCAGGCTCGGCATCGTCATGGTCATTTTCGTAGCCGCCAAAGGAGCCGCGTGATGGCTGCCATCCCGTTGCTCGAGGAAACCAGCGGCGGCCCGGCCGGCGCCCTGGTGTCGGGCCTCGCCGGGCTCGCCCGCGAAGCCGATCCCGCCCATATCGAATTGTTGGCCAACGGCCGGCCCCAGCGCAAACTGGCAATTTACGCCGCCTCCGCCGGCTTCGACCTGGTCGAGGAACTCGACTATCTCTGCGCCCGCACGATCGAGCCCAACGTGTTCTTCAACCCGCGCTTCCTGGCACCCGCCATGCCGCGACTGGAAGACCGCGAGGTGCGGCTGGCGGTCATCCGCGACGGCGACGAATACCGCAACCGGCTGCGCTTGCTGGTGCCGTTCTCGGTGGAGCGGCCGGCGACGCCGCTCGGCGTGCGGGTGATGCGCACATGGTCGAGCCCGTTCGGGCCGATCGGCACGCCGCTGGTCGACCGTGACGATCCCGTCGGCGTCATGGAGGATTTCTTCGCGATGCTGTCGCGGCCGCATCTCAAGCTGCCAAAAGTCTTCGTGCTGCCCGACATCCGGCTCGACGGCCCGGTGGCCAGCCTGCTGGCGACCGTCGCCGAGACGCGTGGCCTGACGCTGGTCACCACCGGCAAGGCCGAACGCCCGATGCTCGAAAGCGAGATCGACGGCGATGAGTATCTGAAGGCCTCGCTGCGCTCGCACCATTATCGCGAGTTCCGCCGCCTGAAGCGCCGCCTCGCCGACCTGGGCAGGCTGGAGCATCAGGTGGCGCGCGGACCGGAAAACATCCGCCACGCCATCGAGCGTTTTTTGACGATCGAGGCCGCCGGCTGGAAAGGCCGCGAGCGCACCGCCATGGCCATCGACCGCTACCGCGCCGCCTTTGCCCGCGAGGCCGTGCACCGGCTGGCCGAACGGGACCTGTGCCGCATCCATTCACTGACGCTCGATGACCGCACCATCGCTTGCCTGGTCGTCTTCGTCGAGGCCGGCGTCGCCTACACCTGGAAGACGGCCTATGACGAGACGCTCGCCGCCTATTCGCCGGGCACGCTGCTGATGATCGAGGTGACCAGGCAGCATCTCGACGATCCCAACATCATGATGACCGATTCCTGCGCCGTGCCCGACCATCCGGTGATGAGCCGGCTATGGACGGAGCGCCGGCCGATCGGCACGCTGGTCCTCGGCCTGACGCCGGACGCCGACCGCCTCGCCCGCCAGGCGGCGTCGCAAATCCACCTCTACCGCGAAACCCGCAACATGGCGCGCCTGCTGCGCAACCGGGTGAAGAGCTTGCTGGGACGACGGTAGGGCAAAGTGCGGCTCTTCTTTCTCCCCTTCTTGTGGGAGAAGGTGGCCTCGCGAAGCGAGGTCGGATGAGGGGGTGCTCCAGTGGCACCCAACAGCGCTCCGTCCAGTAACCGTCTTGGCGCTGCGCGCCAATCCATCGCCCGGGGCGAGTCACGGGCCTCGCCCGCCCTTCGGGCCCGACATGGGGAGAAGGCAGAGAGGGGCAGCGACGGCTGGTGGTCGCGGCGCATCATCCAGTACCATCGCCTGGTCTACCGCGCCACCGCGTCGCTTCGCTCCTTGCTCCGGCCCGGGAATGACGAAGGCGCAGGGGCTTACGCTAATCACCAGCGCTGGAAATTGGCAGCTGCAGGCCGGACGGCAGCGACCGTCCACAGTCCCTTTCAGACTCGGTCGAAGAACTGTGTCGAAGGCCTAGGTCATCAGGTTTAATTCTCCCAACCAGCGGAAAGGATTAGCATCGGCGATAATCTCGGCCGCGCAACCAGCATCATTGCCGCCTCAGTCCTGCACGGCCAGAACAAAAAAACTGGGAGGAATGCATGACGAAAACAACTTACTTCAGGCGACGCAGTATTCTCGCTTTGACTGGCCTCATCGGCGCCTGCCTGACTGCGGCCGCGGGTCAGGCCGCCGAGCCCGGCAAGGTCGAGATCGATGCCCTGAAACAATCGCTTTCGAAGTACGAAGACTACAAGGCCGCCATTCGCGACCTCTACCTGTCGACGGTCGGATGCGTTTATTACAGCGGCGAAAAAGTGGCTGGAGCTATGGATTACCCGAAGGGCGCGATGGGCATTCATTTCGTCAACGTCGCGAGCGTCAGCCCGACACCAGATCCGACGCGCCCCAATGTCCTTATCTATGAGCCGGTCGACGGCGGCTTGCGCCTGGTGGCCGTGGAATGGCTTGTTCCGCTGACGCCCGACACCAAGGAGCCGCCGAAACTGTTTGGACAGACGTTCCAGGGGCCGATGGAGGGGCATTATCCGCTTATTCCGGTGGAGTTCTACCATTACGATCTTCACGTCTGGCTGTTCAAAGACAACCCACTTGGAATGTTCAGCCCGACGAACCCCGACGTGAAATGCGACAATTACGCGTTTCCGATGCCGGAGCAGCCGACCAAGATGGTGCCGGGGCCGATGTAAGGGCGACCTGAGCTACGGAGTCCGATCTAATCAGGAAGGACCGGCCCGGGCCTTCAATTGGTGTTATCCCGGGTGCGCCTGGGATAACCTCCCACCGAGCTTTCAAGGTCTCTCGGGTGTCCGTTAGCGTGATGTACGCTGATCACGGTGTCCGTTAGTAGAAGTAAACCCCTAACGGACAGTTCCTAGTCCTTTCTCATCAGGCATTCTATAGGGTCGGCGATACCTGGGTTGTCGGTTATGATAACCCACTTGTCCGCAGCGGCGGGAGCGTCGGTGATCTGTGCCCATACGTCCCCAGGCGACGGAACGGAGGTGATGTCGGATCGGAGCAACCAACAGTCCACCGCCCCCGGATTGTCCGTGACTATGGCCCACACATCGGCTGCGGCGTTGGCATGGTCTGACAAATAGACCGCCGCGGATGCCGGGCCGCTAAGAGCCAAGAGCAAAATCATTCCCAGTATTCTCATTCCATCCCCTCCCCTGAAAGCCCGACCCTACGGGGGGTCCGCGCGATCAACAACCGTCGAGTTCGACCTCTCGGATTTTTCCGTCAGTTTGAAACAAGATACTACGGCTGGGAGTGAAAAGGGTGTGCGGAAGTAACCGGGACAGTTGCCCCCCCTAACAGCTCAGGTGCATTATGCTCGTTTGGGCGGAGTGATGGGCAGTGGCACGAAATAATCATCTCATAACGAGAGACATCCGAGTTGGAAAAAATGCAGCCGAAGAAGACGAGGACCTTCTGTATGAGTGTTTTGTAGGTAACACGGCTTTGACCGAGGCGCTCGACGTCACAAGGAATGCCTCGATACTATCGGGAAGAACTGGGTCCGGGAAAAGCGCCATTGTCCAGTATATAACACGAAGTAAGAATTCCGCCTTTATATCGCCAAGTGAGATGGCGATGACCCATATCGCGAATTCTGATGTACTAAGGTTTCTCCACGACATAGGGGCAGATTTAAACCTTTTCTTCCAGGCCGTATGGAAGCATGCGCTTTTGGTAGAATTCATTAGGTTGCGCTACAAAATCAAGGATGAGCAACAGTCTCGAAACTGGTTTTCGTTGATTATCGATCGCGTAAAAGGCGACAGGAGCAAGGGACGCGCAATAGAATACCTTCGCGAATATGCTGGAAGTCTTTGGATTGAGATGGACGAGAACGTTCGCCAATTCACCCAGACCTACGAGAAGCGATTTCTGGCAGAGTTGGGCATCGACATTTCGAAATTCGCAACAAAAGCAGGCTACGGCGCAAACTTAAGCCAACAGAATAAGAGCGAGTATATAGCACGGGTTAGAAAAATCATGAACTCCGAGCAGCTGCAAGACCTATCGAGGGTTATAGCGCTGCTTGCCGAACGGACCGATAATGACAATTACTACATACTGGTGGATCATCTGGATGAGCGGTGGATAGACGATAGCCTGAAATACCGGATGATTAACTCGCTTGTCGAGGCCCTTACCAAATTTAGGACGATACGAAACCTGAAGGTCATAGTGGCCCTTAGGTCGGATGTGATAGAAAGGTCGATCCAAGAAAACGCGGACAGCGGATTTCAAAGGGAGAAGTTCCGAGACTATGTGGTCGCCATAGAATGGGATGAAAAGAAGCTTAAGGAACTTATTGACAAGCGCATAGGTCTGACCTTCCGGCGGAAATATTCGCCGCAGCGACAGGTTCTTTTTGATGACATATTTTCGGATAAAATTCGTGGCCAGATACCATACGACTATATACTGGATCGAACACTCTTGCGGCCGAGAGACTTAATATCGTTTGTAAACGAATGTTTCAAAGTGGCGGAAAACAAAAGCAGCATCTCGCCAAGCGATGTCTACTCCGCTGAAATTAGCTACTCTCAATTCAGGTATGAAGCCTTGGTGGACGAATGGAGAGTTGCCTTTCCATCTTTGGCTGCGACGCTTGAGATACTTCGCGCCAAAGAGGTCTCGTTCAAACTATCGGGCCTAGACGACGCCGAAGTTGACCACATAGCACTGGAGGCGGTGGGACAGGGAAAGACGGCTACGGACCCCCTCACAAGATCGGCAGCGGGCCACTGTGATGCCTACACGGTGTTCAGCCGGAAGCAATTTGTGAGGACTGTTGCCGCGGTCTTGTACAGGGTCGGGGCCATAGGGCTAAAACTCTCTCCTGATGAGCCCGTGATGTATTCTCATCGCGGCCGCCCCATCATCGGTGTACAAGAGGTTGGCGAGGAGACCGGTGTTAGAGTTGTCAAGATGCTGCACTCCTTTTTCCGTATCAATGAAAAGCCTCGCGTGAAGTCGCGTGCGTAGCGCCCTATTGGCGGACCCTGATGGTTTGTTCTGCCAAGGCGCACTTGTGGCGTCCCAAAGCCAGCATGGGCCCCATCGACACCCTAAGTCGCGCCTCGTCGCTCCCATACGCTCCGCTTCAGTTCGGGTGGGAAATGGTGCCCCTAGCCGGGATCGAACCAGCACTCCTTGCGGAACTCGATTTTGAGTCGAGCGCGTCTACCAATTCCGCCATAGGGGCTCAGGCCGGGCGGCCTGGATGGGCGCGGACTATACGGTTGGGGGCCTGTTCGTCAACTGGCCAAATCGGGGTGGCCAATTCCGGGCATGTGGCTTTCGCTCGGCCGCGGCCTTTCGATTTCGTGAAGCTACGGCCATTGTGCGGCGCGAAAAATCTTTCTAGACAGGCAGCGCATTGAAGCGCGTCGCGTCTGGAGAGATTCATCTGGCGCGCTTTTGGTCTTGGTTTTTATGCATTGTTGTCCCAAAGGCGCTGCGCATTTTGGGCGACGTGCATCAGGAGTGCCGATGCTTCGCGGACTTTACGACTGGACCTTATCGCTGGCGGCGAAGAAATCCGCCGAATGGTGGCTGGCCTTCATCGCTTTCGTCGAAAGCTCGGTGTTTCTCGTGCCGGCCGACGTGCTCTATCTGCCTATGGCGCTGTCGCGGCCGGATCGCGCCTATCGCTACGCGCTGGTCGCCACGCTGGCCTCCGTTCTGGGTGGCATAGCCGGCTGGTACATCGGCCACTACGCCTATGACTCGGTGGCGCGGCCGATCCTTGAATTCTACGGCAAGTATGACGACTTCGAGACACTGCGCGTCTCGGCGGGCACCGGATTCATCGTCCTGATGCTGATCACCTCCGGCCTCGCCCATCTGCCGCCGATCAAGGTGGTGACGATCCTGTCCGGCGTCATCGGCACGCCTTTGCTGCTGTTCATCGTGCTGGCGATCGTAGCGCGCGGCGCCCGCTTCCTGTTCCTCGCCTGGCTGCTGCGCCGCTATGGCGAACCGATCCGCGAGTTCATCGAAAAACGCCTTGGCATGATCGCCGGCGCTGGCGCTGCTGCCCTGATTTCGCTCTATATCGTCGCCAAATACGCGTTTTAGAACATGATCCCGAACCGAAGGTCAGCGTAGCAAAAAGTGGGCGCCGGCTTTCGGAAAAGATCATGCTCAACAACAAGGCGAACGGCAGATCGATGACAGCGACCGTGAATGCCGACCCTGGACGCCAGCGCATGCGGACGGCGTTGTTCCTCGCCGCCGCCATGGCCGCCACCGTCGGCTCAGCGCTGGCCTTCCAGCATCTCGGCGGCTACATCCCCTGCAAGCTCTGCCTGGAGCAACGCACCCCCTATTACATCGGCGTGCCGCTGATGCTGCTGGCGGCGGCTGCGTCGACATTGCGCGCCCCCGCGTGGCTGACACGCGGCCTGCTGGCCGTCGGCGGCCTGCTGATGGTCTACGGCGTCTATCTCGGTGTCTATCACTCCGGTGTCGAATGGGCGTGGTGGCCGGGGCCGACCGACTGTGCAGCGGCTGCCGGTCCGGTCGATACCGGCGGCAAGGGCGTGCTCGATGCGCTCGACAGATTCGTCCCGCCCTCCTGCGACAAGGCGGCCGTGCGCATCCTTGGCCTGTCGCTGGCCGGCTGGAACGCCATCGCCAGTTTTGTCCTGGCCGTCATCGCCTTCCGCGGCGCCTTTGCCCGCGACTGAGCGCTTCACCCTTTTGGGCCGACGCGAGATCATTCAAGAATTCGGCAGGCTGAGTCGTATGAAGTGATTTTCGAGAACCGGAGCGGAGCGTACTAAAGTACGTGAGCACCGGAAGCGCAGAAAATCGCTTCAGACGGCCAGCCTCCCGAATTATCGAATGATCTCAAGGCTCCAGTTCGACATCCCAGTAGAGATAATCCATCCAGCTTTCATGCAGATGGTTCGGCGGGAACAAGCGGCCATTGTTGTGCAGGTCGTGCACCGTCGGCTGAAAAGGTTTCTGCAGCGGCCACATCTTGGCGTGCGCCGGCATCATGCCGCCCTTCCTCAGATTGCAGGGCGAGCAGGCGGCGACGACATTCTCCCACGTCGTTGCGCCGCCGCGATGGCGGGGAACGACATGGTCGAAGGTCAGATCCTCCGGCGTGCCGCAATACTGGCACTGGAAACGGTCGCGCAGGAAGACGTTGAAGCGGGTGAAGGCCGGATGCCGCGATGGCTTCACATAAGCTTTCAGGCTGACGACGCTCGGCAGCTTCATCGAGAAGGTCGGCGACGACACCGCGTGCTCGTATTCGGCGACGATGTTGACCCGCTCGAGGAACACCGCCTTGATGGCGTCCTGCCACGACCAGAGCGACAGGGGGTAATAGCTGAGCGGACGGTAATCCGCGTTCAGCACCAGTGCTGGAAGCCCATCCGGAGATACGGCAACCGTCACGTCATTGACCTCCTTGGTTCAGCGCATGACCCCGAAATCGGTTCGATTTTCGGAAGGGATCATGCGCAGCTTCAAAAAGTCCTACAGCGTCTTTGCGCATCCAACTGGATGCGCGGCGCTGTAGCCTGTCGGCGCGGATACTGTAAGCCCGACATGACAGGGATGTGAAGCGGCTTGTCGATCAATCGCAGCGCTAAAAATGCATGATTTTCATGCTTTTTTGCGGATTCAGCCAGGCGGCGCGGCGTCCCTGCCCCGGGTTTCACGATAATACGCCCAAAAAAGCCGTGATGCGACACCGCGCCACGGGCTCCATGATTCGGCGAGCTTGATCAGCGTTTTCTCGGGCGGACGCGGGTCGATGCCGAGCGCGTGGCCGACCGCGCTCTGCAGGGCAACGTCGCGTGCCGGGAAGACGTCGGGGTGGCCGGCGGCGAACAGAAGATAGACTTCCGCCGTCCACGGACCGATGCCTGACACCTTGGTCATCGCCGCGACCGCCTCCGCGGCGTCGAGCAAACAGAGATGATCGAGGTCGAGCCCATCGACCACCGCCTGGGCGACGGCGATCAGCCCGCGCTGTTTCGGCCGCGACAGTCCGGCTTCGCGAAAGATGGCTTCGTCAGCGGCAAGGATGGCTTGCGGCGTCAGCGGATCGACGAGTTTTGTCAGCCGCCCGAAGATCGCGTCGGCGCTGGCGCGGGATACCTGCTGCGAGACGATGATCGAGGCAAGGCTTCTGAACCCCGGCTCGGACAGCCGAAGCGGCACCTCGCCGGCCATGCCGCGCACCTTTTCCAGGCGCGGGTCGAGCAGGCAGAGCGCGTCGAGCCCTTGCGAGACGTCGTCGAGCGTGGCGATGCGTTGCATGTCTGCTTGTTCCCGGCGCAAAGTGGCAGATGTAATCAGGCGCAAAATAGCAACTGGCGAAAGCGCCGCACAACCCGATTGCCGCCGAACGATGACACTCCTGACATTCCGCTTCGCGCCGAGCCCGAATGGCGAACTGCATCTCGGCCATGCCTATTCGGCGCTGCTCAATCAAAAGTTGGCCAGCGCAACCGGCGGGCGGCTGTTGCTGCGCATCGAGGACATCGATATGACGCGCTGCACACCGGAATTCGAGGCCGGTATTTTTCGCGACCTGGAATGGCTCGGGCTTGGCTGGGAACAACCGGTGCGCCGTCAGTCCGAGCATTTTTCGGACTATCAGGCGGTGCTCGATCGGCTGATCAGCGAGGAACTCGTCTACCCGGCCTTCATGAGCCGTGGCGAAATCCGCGCCTTCATTGCCGACCGCGAAAGGCGCGGCCGCGACTGGCCGCGCGACCCGGACGGGGTGCCGCTCTATCCCGCCGTCGACAAGGCGCTGACCATGAACGAACGCCAGCAACGAATGGCTGAGAATGTGCCCTTCGCCTGGCGGCTCGACGTCGATGCTGCGGTGGCGCGCGTCGGCGCGGGTCTGTCATGGCTGGAATTTTCCGATGAAAGCCTTTCCGCGACACGCACGATAGAAGCCCGGCCGCAGGACTGGGGCGACGTGATCGTGGCGCGCCGTGAAATCCCGACAAGCTATCATCTCGCCGTTGTCGTCGACGACGCGCTGCAAGGCGTCAGCCATGTGGTGCGCGGCCAGGACCTCTATTCCGCCACCGGCGTGCAGCGCCTGCTCCAGGAACTCCTCGGCCTGCCGCAATCAGGCTACTTCCACCATCGTCTGGTCCTGGGCCCGGACGGACGAAAGCTGTCGAAGAGTTTTGCCGATACCGGCCTTGCCGCCTTGCGCGAGGCCGGCGCATCACCGGAAGACGTCCGGCGACTGGTTGGGATTTAGTCCCAGACGTTTTTGACAGGTCGAGCCGATCTGGCAGCGAACGGCTCAAAATAAAAGTGCTCTGTAGCGATCCTTCGCGCCCCCTCTGTCCTGCCGGACATCTCCCCCACAAGGGGGG
>NZ_JBVVQB010000057.1:0-41083 GCF_055811775.1 Mesorhizobium sp. WSM4844
GGACAGAGGGGGGTGGGAGGGCGTGGCTGCGATCGATTGACAGGTTGGAGGGACAGCACCCCCCTCTGCCCTGCCGGACATCTCCCCCGCAAGGGGGGAGATTGGCCGTCATCAACGCCTTCGCCAGCCTTGCTGCGGTTTCCATTCTCTACCGCCCCATCAGCAAAGCGACGATGAGCCTCTGCAGATTGCCGCGCGGGGCGAATTCTACCCGGTCGAAATCGCGGCTTGCCTGCCGCTGCGCCTGGGAGAATTCGGCAAGCCGCCTGGTCATTTCGGTCCTGATCTTTTTGCAGCCGGGATCGTCGGGGACGGACAGGCCGATGGTCGCCGTCTCGATCTTGCGGACCATGTCGACGATGATATCGCGGTGCACCTTTTCGTGGGCGGCGAGGCCAGCGGCAAAAACGTCCCAGCTTTTCTGCACGGCGGC
Source organism: Mesorhizobium sp. WSM4844 (assembly GCF_055811775.1). Classification (NCBI taxonomy): domain Bacteria; kingdom Pseudomonadati; phylum Pseudomonadota; class Alphaproteobacteria; order Hyphomicrobiales; family Phyllobacteriaceae; genus Mesorhizobium; species Mesorhizobium sp. WSM4844. Next base: position 434 of record NZ_JBVVQB010000057.1, read on the forward strand.
CGGAATTGGCCCGGACGCTTTGGGCAAGGTATAGGTTATGATGAGTTTGGGGAGCGCCGACACCAGCGCGCAGGCATTGCCTTGCCGCTGATAGTCCCTGACCCAGGTCAGCTTGAAATTGGTATAGGCCATGGCGCGGACCCTGCTTTTGCCGATGGTTGGCCCCTGCTCGCCCATCGAGGCATGGAGTTCCGGCCCGGTCTGCCCTGAAATGGCGTAGGTCTCGACCTTCTCGACCGGCTTCCACTGCGACTTCGACTGCGCCCCCATCTGCGCCTGCCCCGGCGATGCCAGCAAACAGGCCAGGAGAAGATACTTCAGAACGGCTGTTTTCATGCGAATCCCCCGGGGCGATGCCTTTGGTGTGAGATCATCAACGCATGGCCGGAATACGGTCAAGGCGCCGATGCCGAACTCGCCGTGCGCATTTCGCGTCAAAAGAACCAATCAACGGCGATGTGCCGCAAACTCAATCCGCTTGGCGGGCTCGTTTTGAAATCTTCTTTCTCATTAAACTCTATAAACTTAGTAGAGTTAGTGCACACAGCGTTTTGCGAGGAGCCAAAATGTCGAAAAATCTGGTGGTGGGGCTGTCGGGCAACCTGACCCGTCCGTCAAAAACCAAGGCGTTCATCAGCCACATCGTTGCGGAGGTGGCGAGCAGCACCGGTGCAGCCTCGACCGTTTTCGACATCGAGGATCTCGGTCGGTCGTTTCCGCTGGCAAGGCGCATTGGCGATCTGGATCCATCGGCCAGGAACATCGTCGAGCGATTGCTGGGCGCCGACGTCCTGGTGGTTGGCTCGCCGACTTTCAAAGGCAGCTACACCGGGCTTTTCAAGCATTTCTTCGACCTGCTCGACCCATCATCCCTGCGGGGAAAGCCGGTCATCCTTGCTGCAACCGGCGGCGGCGATCGTCATTCGCTGATGGTCGAACATCAGCTTCGGCCGCTGTTCGGCTTCTTCGAGGCGCTGACCCTGCCGACCGCAATCTACGCCTCCGACAAGGACTTCGCCAACGGCGTGCTGGTGTCCGAAGCCATCCATGCTCGCGCCAGGCAAGCGGTCGCCGAAGCATGCCGTGCGGTGCCGCGCAGCGTCGGTCTTGCCGCCTGAATACCGGCCCGTGTCCTCAATCCGCTTCCCGCACAGCTCAGAAGGAGCCCGCAATGACCAGACCCAGCAAGTCGAGGCAGATCAAGCTTGGTGCTTTCCTGCCCGGTGGCGGACAGCATATCGCAGCCTGGCGGCATCCTGACGCGCCGGCCGACGGCGCGACGAATTTCGAGTTCCACAGGCAGCTCGCGCTGACCGCCGAGCGCGGCCTGTTCGACGCCTATTTCCTCGCCGACAATCTGACCGTCGGCCTCGGCGCCCGCGAAGGCGGCAATGCCAAGATCGCCGGGTTCGAGCCGGTGACGCTGTTTGCCGCATTGGCGCCGCTCACCACGCATCTGGGCTTCATCGCCACCGCCTCGACCACCTATGAGGAGCCCTATACGCTCGCCCGCAAGTTCGCCTCGCTCGACCTGCTGTCGAACGGCCGGGCCGGCTGGAATGTGGTGACCTCGGCGGGTGACGAGACCGCGCGCAATTTCAATCGCGAGACGCAGCCTGCCCACGCCGAGCGTTATGCCCGGGCGCATGAACATGTCGAGACGGTCAAGGCGCTGTGGGACAGCTGGGAAGACGATGCCTTCATCCGCGACAAGAAGTCGGGGCGCTTCTACGACAAGGACAAGCTTCACGACATCGACCACAAGGGCCGGCATTTCAGCGTCAAAGGTCCGCTCAATGTGCCGCGCCCGGTTCAGGGCCACCCGGTGGTGGTGCAGGCCGGGCAGTCGGAGGACGGACGCAAGCTCGCCGCCCAGTCGGCTGAGGTCATCTTCACCGCCCATCAGAACCTGGCCTCGGCGCAAGAATTCTATCGCGACATCAAGGCGCGCGTGGCGGCAGTCGGCCGCGATCCCGGGCAGGTGCTGATCATGCCGGGCGTAGCCCCCTTCGTCGGCCGCACCGAAGAGGAAGCCCGCGCCAAGTACCAGCAGCTGAACGAGCTGATCCTGCCCGAGGATGGCGTGGCCCTGCTCAATGGGCTGGCCGGCCAGACGCTCGACATCCGGGGTTACCCGCTCGACGGACCGCTGCCGCCGAGCCGGGAAACCGAAGGCATGAAGAGCCGCCAGGCGCTGATCCGCCAGATTGCCGACGAGCACAACTTCACCATCCGCCAGCTCTACCAGTGGGTGGCGACGGCCCGCGGCCACTACACCGTGATCGGCAGCGCGGCGCAGGTTGCCGATCAGCTGGAGGAATGGTTCGGCAACGACGCAGCCGACGGCTTCAACATCCTGCCGCCGTGGCTGCCCGGCGCGCTCGACGATTTCGTCGACCTGGTGATCCCCGAGCTGCAGCGTCGCGGCCTGTTCCGCACCGCCTACGAGGGCAGGACGCTGCGCGAGAATCTCGGCCTCAGGCGGCCGGAAAACCCCTGGACCGCCGCCCGCTCCAAGGTGCTGGCCGCCGAATAGATTCTCTTGAAGCAAAGGGCAAGACGATGAGTTTGCAACACATCGAGCAGCGGGTGACGATCGATGCACATGACGGCAGAACCGGCCTTGGCGCCGATTTCCCGCGCCTGGCCAACCGCACTGTCATCCGCTTCCTGTCCCGCTACGGCATCCTGATCGCCTTCCTCGCGATCTGGCAGGTGTCGAGCAGCGCGGGATGGGTCAACGCCGCGGTGCTGCCGCCGGTCGACACGATCGTCTCCGCACTGTGGAATGGTCTGGCACGCGGCACCTTGCTAGGCGACATCGCCATCAGCCTGCAGCGCGCCGGCCTCGCCTTCGCGGCGGCGGTGGCGGTTGCCATCCCGCTCGGTCTGTTCATGGGCCAGGTGCGCGCCGTCGAAACCGCGCTTGACCCGATCCTGCAGGTTTTCCGGCAGACCTCGGCGCTGGCGCTCTATCCGGTGTTCATCCTGCTGCTCGGGCTGGGGGAGGCATCAAAGGTCTTCGTCATCTTCTGGGCGACGCTGTTTCCGCTGCTGCTCAACACCATCAGCGGCGTCAAGCAAGTCGATCCGAAACTGCTCGAGATGGCCCGGGTCTACGGCGCCACGCGGCTCACCGCGTTTCGCCGGGTCGTGCTTCCGGGGGCCGTCCCTTCGATCTTCGTCGGCTTGAGGCTGAGTGCGACCACGGCGCTCTTGTTGCTGATTGCATCCGAAATGATCGGCGCCAACAAGGGCATCGGCTTCCAGGTGATGAACGCGCAGTACAACTTCCAGATCCCGCTGATGTTTGCAGCGATCGTCATCCTTGCCGGCCTCGGCCTGATCGCCAACCAGGCGCTGGTCAGCCTGCAGCGGCGGCTCTGCCGCTGGAGCAATCCCATCGACTGACCAGCTTTCAACCATCCTCTCCCACAGGCCCCATCCTCCAACACGAAAGTCCGGACCATGCCAATCACTCGCCGTTCCCTGCTTGCGGGCGCTCCCTTTGCCGCCGGCATCATCGCCACCGGCCTGCCTCGCTTCGCCGTTGCGCAAGCCGCGCCGGTCACGTTGCGCTACCTCGCCAGCCGTGGCAGCATCTCGCCGCATGAGCTGGCGGACGCGCTCGGCTATTTCAAGGACGTCGGCGTCAAGCTTGAGAATGTCGGCTACTCCAGCGGCGGCCCGGAATCGCTGTTCGCGCTCGCCTCCGGCAGCGTCGATCTCGGCTCGGCCGCAACCGCTGCGGTGATCAATTCGATCTCCGGCGGCAACGACTTCGTCGCTGCCTATCCAAGCAACGGCATCAACGGCCAAGTGCGCAGCGTCTTCTACGTGCTGGAAGACAGCCCGATCAAATCGATTGCCGACATCGCCGGCAAGACCATTGCGGTCAACACGCTCGGCGCCCATCTCGACTATACCGTGCGCGAGGCGCTGCACGGCGTCGGCCTGCCGCCTGATGCCGCCAACCTCGTCGTCGTGCCCGGGCCGCAGCTTGAACAGACCTTGCGGTCACGCCAGGTCGATATCGCGGCACTGGGCTACTGGCAGGCGACGTTTGCCGGCGCGCTGGTCGACAAGGGCGGTGTGCGCGGCGTGTTCAACGACACCGACGTGCTGGGCGAACTGGCCGGCGGCTTCATTGTCCTGCGGCGCGACTTCATCGCGGCGCATCCGGATGGCGCCCGCAATTTCGTCGAACAGTCGGCCCGCGCCGCCGACTGGTCGCGCCAGAACCCGAACGAGGCGCGCAAGGTGCTTGCGGAGATCCTCGATAAACGCGGCGAAAATGGCGAGCTGGCGCGCTACTGGACTGGCTTCGGCCTGCGCGAAGGGGCGAAGGCTGACGACCGCGACATAGACTTCTGGGTCGGCGTGCTTGAGCGCGACGGCCGGCTGCCCAAGGGCAGGCTGAAAGCCGCGGATATTCTTTACGGGCGCGGCGAAACGAAAACCAATTGATCGGGAGACGGCCATGGCCAGCACAAGCGGCGGCGAGGTCACGATACGCGATCTCTCCAAATCCTTCACCCTCGGCGGGCGCCCGCTTGCCGTGCTGAGGGCGCTCAACCTCGATATCCGCTCCGGCGAATGTCTCGTCATCGTCGGCGCCAGCGGATCGGGCAAAACCACGCTGCTGCGCATCCTTGCCGGTCTTGAGGCCGCCGACAGCGGCGGTGTCGCGATCGACGGCAGGCCGGTCCATGGCGTCGGCGCCGAGCGCGCGGTCATCTTCCAGGAACCGCGCCTGCTGCCCTGGCTGACCGTGCTCGGCAACGTCGCCTTTGGCCTCGAAGTGCGGGGCGTGCCCAAGGCGGAGGCCGAGGACAAGGCCCGCTTCTATACCGCGCTCGTCGGTCTGGCCGAATTCAGCGATGCCTATCCCAGGCAGCTTTCGGGCGGCATGGCACAGCGCGTCGGCATTGCCCGGGCCTTGACCGTGCAACCTGAAATCCTGCTGCTCGACGAGCCGCTAGGCGCGCTCGACGCCATGACCAAGATCGGCATGCAGGAGGAACTGGCGCGCATCTGGAGCGAGGAGAACGTCACCATGGTCATGGTCACCCATGATCTGGAAGAAGCGATCTATCTTGCCGACAGGGTGCTGATCCTGCCCAGGGAGAAGGGCGGCACAGCACGGCTGGTCGAGGTTGAACTGCCGCGCCCCCGCGATCGCAGCGAGAGCCGGTTCGTGCGCTACCGCGAAGAACTGCTGCGCGAGTTTGGCTTGCACTGAGACTGGGGGCACTGAGACTGAGAGCACTGAGACTGGGGGCACTGAGACTGGGGGCACCGAGACGCTGGTGAAAGGCGCGTCTTGCGCGCCTTACTTCCCGGCCGCCCCAGTCGAGAACAGCGCGCGCTCGACGGTCGGCTCCAGCGTTTGCGCAAAGGGCGTCGCCATGTGGTGGCGGTCGCGATAGGCCAGCTTGCCGTCGATGAAGACATGGCAGGTCTTGGCGTCGCAGAACCGGTCGGTCATGTCGATGTAGGTCGCGTTGGGGACGGCGCGCACGATGTCACGCTCCACCGCGGCTATGGCGTCGTTGGCGGCGTCGGTTCGCGGCGCGTCACATACCGATGGCGTCTGTCCACGCCACAGCGCGCGAGCCACGCAGGTGTCGACAAACAGGGTGTTGAACGGCACATCGCGGATGAAGGCGACTTTCAGCCCGGCCTGGCTGAACGCCTCCAGCGTTGCGCGCAGGCCGCCCTGCCAGTCCTGATCGAGGCTTTCGGATTGCCGGGCGTCGGGCGACAGTTTGCGCGAACTGGTCAGCGAGATCTCCGAGATCACCACCAGGCTCGGGCGCAGGGCGATGATCTCCTTGATCGATTGCTCGCGCCATTGATCGCACTCGGTGTAGTCGCGCTTCAGCTTCGAGCTCCAGACCGTCAGCCGCGATGCCCGGCAGGCGGCTTTGAGCCAGGTGACGACCTTATAGTCGTTTCTCTTCGCCGCCTCGATCAGCGGCGTCGACCAGTGATCGGCATGCGAATCGCCGAACAGCGCGATCGAGCGCTCGGCATTCTTGGCGCCGAACTCGCAGGCCTTCGGCGTCACGGTCTCGTAGTCGACAACGCAGCCTACCTTGGCGCGCGCGGTGGAGGGCTGCGCGGCAGTTTCGGCAATGATGCGTTGCGAGGGGTCGAGGCCGTCCACGGCAAGGCGCGCATTGGCGTAAGTCGCCACGACGCCGGCGCCGGTCAGCATTGCGGCGGGGATTAGTGCGCGCGCCGCGTTCGCCATCAGCCAGCCATTGCGACGGATCGGGTTTTCGATGAAATTATAGGTGAAGAGCGACAGCGCCAGCGTCAGTGCCGCGCAGCCAAGCCGCCCGGGCCAGGACAGGTCGGGCACCATCATCGTCGCATAGACGATGACCGGCCAGTGCCAGAGATAGAGCGAGTAGGAAAGTTTCCCCACCCATTGCAAAGGCGGCAGCGCCAGCATGGCGCTCGGCCCTCTTTGGACATTGCCGGAGCCGCTGAGCAAAAGGAGCACGGTGCCGGCCACCGGCACCACCGCCGCGAAGCCGGGGAAGGGGGTGTCCTGCTCGCTGAAGGTCAGATAGGCACCGGCGATCAGCGCCAGGCCAAGCCATGCCAGCGCTGCGCCCAGTTGCGGGCGCTCTCGCCAGAATTGTGCCGGCGCCATCGTCGCCAGGCCGCCGGCGGCGAACTCCCAGGCCCTGAGCGGCGAGAAATAGAAGGCCCAGGGCTGCGCCACGGTGGTGAGCCAGGCGCAGACGGCGAACGACACCGCGCCGGTGAGGCCGATCACCAGGATCGCCGTGCGCTTGCGCGGGCGCAGCCATGCCGCCAGCAGAAGCAGCCCCGGCCATACGAAATAGAACTGCTCCTCGACCGAGAGCGACCAGAAGTGGATGAAGGGGTTGTTCGCCGCGTCGGGGGCGAAATAGTCGAACGACCAGCGTATCAGCCAGAAATTGATCGCATAGGCCGAGGCGAACATGGCGCCTTTCGAATAGAGCGACTGTTCGTCCGGCGACAGGATGAAGTAGCCGGCGACCAGCGTGGCGAAGATGACGAACAGCGAGGCCGGCAGCAGGCGCCGGGCGCGCCTTGCATAGAACCGCCACAGGTCCAGCCTGCCGTCCTCGGCGATTTCCCGCAGCAGCTGGCCGGTGATCAGGTAGCCGGAGATGACGAAGAAGATGTCGACGCCGGTGAAGCCGCCAGGCAGGTCCGACAGACCAAAATGGAACGCGACGACGCCGGACACCGCCAACGCACGCAGCCCTTCGATATCAGGCCGAAACGATGCTGACACGGCAAAACCTCGCGAAGTCGTTGAAAAGCCACCCGTGCGAAGACTCGACGCAATGCATTGATATTGCAATGCAACAAATCTAACGCAGTGCAACATAAGTGGAAGTTTGCCGGGTGCAGCGCGCCATGCTCGTCGGCGTGTCCTCAGCGAACGCCGCGCCAGCGCTGCCATCCGCATCCGCGGCGGCGGATTTTGGGCGGCGGGATTTTGGAGCACAAAAAGACAATTTGGTCGGGATACGGCGGGCGGGAGGCGTGCGAATTTGACTGGCGCCCGCTCCATCTGTTCGCTTTAGCCCCATTTCTGCAACGCCAAGTGATTCCGCCTGGCTGCAAAAATACTCTAGCGGGCCCGATCTCAGGCTTTAGAAGGAGCCCGCCGCTCGCGCGCCGCGCTCCTCCCCTTAAAGCGCCTCGCGTTCGAAAGGAAATCAACGCGCTTTAAGTCTTTGTTTCTGTGCGTGTCGTTACCCCAAAGCCGCTGCGCACCCTCGGGCCAGGCCCGAGGGCATGCTTTTGGGCGACAAGCATCAGTCGTCACCGATCACGCATGCGCTGGCGGATGATGACGGGAGTCCCAGACTGCCCAGGCCGATGCCGCAACCACCAGCACGCCGAGGACAACGTGGGTCGCCATTGCGTTGGCGTTTGCCACGAAGCCGAGCAGCCAGGGCGAGGCGATCAGCCAGAGCCCGACGACAAGGTTCACCCACTCTTCCCATTCGGCGAATACTGAAAGCGCCGCGAGAGCCAGGGCGCCGAGCAAGATCGCGGCAATCCAAGCGTTCCAGGCAGCAGTGGTTTCAGCAGCGAAGCCGACAACCCAGGGTGAGATGAACAGGCATGCCGCTAGGATCAGGTTGATCCAATCCTGAGGCTTCTTTCCTTCCATCAGATCGTTTGCCATGACAACCTCCACAGATGAAGCTTGACCAAAGCACTACGTCGCGTGCAACGCACGCTTAGTCATTGATATATCGCACTTTCGGCGGCTTTCAAGGAGTGGCTCCGGGGCGGCCGGTTACGCACTGAGTGCCGGGCGCGATCACGCCTTTTTCAGGAACTCGGTCTTCAGCACCAGGCCCTTGACCTGCTTGGTGCTGCACTCGATCTCGCCGGGATTGCCGGTGAGGCGGATGTTCTTCACCAGCGTGCCTCGCTTGATCGTCTCCGACGTGCCCTTGACCTTCAAATCGTTGATCAGGGTGACGGAATCGCCCTCGTTCAACTGGGCGCCGTTGCTGTCTCTTACGATCGCGTCTGCCATATCAGGGTCTTTCATCGAAGCCGGACAACGGACTATCCGGCGGATGGCGGCAAGGTCAAGCGTGGTGGCAAACTGTGCCATCTCTGGCGCCTGAAGCGGCAGGGCACCCGCGTTGCTCATGTCAGGTGGCCGCATCGCCCGTCGAAGTCGGCGATGCCTCGTGGTCGAAGCCGATTTCACGGGAACGTGGAGGATTAAAGCCCGGCGCGCCGCCGGCTAAGCCTGTCGATCAGGTGGCCTGTCGATCAAGTGACCTTCGATCAGGCGCCCGTCGATCACGGGTACCGCAAGTGTGGCACGGTCGACCAAGAAGATAGAGCCCCACCACAAGGGATGGATCGACTCTAGAAATTGAAATAGATCGCCGGCGGATACGGGCTGGACGCATTCTTGTCGGCCGGCGCTGCCGTCGCAGCAGACGAAGCGGTAATCCCGCTCGTGGACTTGTTGTCGAGCGGCGGCCGGTTTTTCTCGGCTGTCGCCGCTTTGGCATCGGTGGCAACGACTTTCGTTTTGGCCTCGACCATTTGCGAAAACGCGAGCACGGCGAGAAGTGTTGACAGGGCAAGTTTCATAACGAGGTCCCTCCATGGTTAACGTAAGGTTAACCCCGGCCGCCGGCCCGAACACGGCCGCTGTGTGGAAAGGCGTGGAATTCTCCGGAATTCCACGGATATGGCTTGGGGAAAGTGCGCGCCGCCGGGAACGGAGCAAGTGCCGGCGCGTGCAGGCCAGACTCGAGCAGGCCAGAGTCGAGCAGGGCGACCCTTGTTGAGGCGACATCTACGCTTTGTGCCGCTTTGCGAGAACTCGGCTTCGGCGTCGTTCAAATGACTGAGGAAATGATTGGTGTTCAAGCCTACATAGTGTGTTTCACATGATTTGCCCTTGCCCTCCGCGACCGTTGTGGCGCCCGGCGGGTGAAAGGCCAGGCGCGTGGAGCGACGTGGATTTCTGCGGATTTCCTGGAATGGGCTTTTTGGAGAGGTCCGGGCCGGCACTGAACGCGGTGGGAGCAATTGCTGGCCCATGCTATGCCTTGCGGTGGCATAAAGGGGCAAGTGGGGATGGCACAGCATATCGCGCAAAAATTACGGTTGACCGCGGCCGTGCTGGGAACCGTCACCCGCAAGGACCTTGCGGCGGCGTTCCGGGGCGTCAACCCGAAGACGGCGTTCGATCTCGGCCGCGCCGACAAATGGCTGCAGGGGCGCGCCCAGCCACGCGAGCTCAGCGTCTACGACGACTGGACGAAGCTGCTCAAGCTAGAGCAGACCGGCGCCTGGATCGCCGAGAGCGACCTGCCAGGTTTTACCGCGGCGATCTGTGCCCGCCACGGCATCGACAGGGCCGAACTGGAGCGCCGCGCCGGTGTGCATTTCGAGACCGCTGCCGGGCATGAGGAGCGAAGCCTTGGGGCCCTTGCCGGAACCTACGCCTGTTATTCGCGCGCCTTGTCGCCCTATTATCGCGGCCAGCTGATCAGGGGTAGCCTGTCGATTGAGGCCGGGCCGGGGGCGCACGGCCTGACCGCCGCCTATCGCGAGGCCCTGCCGACCGGGCAGCTGCTGCTCGGTGGGCAGATGACGTCGGCAAAACGTGGGCTTTATGCGCATCTGAAGGAAGCCAGCGGCGAGGCGCAATTCTTCTTATGCCTGTTTCCGCACTCGCGGCCGGGAAGCGTGCTAGGCGGCTATCTGTGCGGCACCACCATCATCGGCCCGGAGCCGCAGCCGTCGCTGACCCGGATCCTGATGGTCCGCTTGCGCAATCCGGCGCCCCAGGGTTGGGGCGGATATCTGCCGCCCGACGGGTCGATCGCCGCCGATCTGGCATCGCTTGGCCTGTCCGTCGAGCAGACGGAAGCGGTTGACCGGCAGCTGGCGCAATTCCTCGTCGGAGACAGCGACGGCGGCGCCAGCCAGATCCCGCCGGCCGAGTTCCGCGCCATCGTCGACGTGTTCGACCGTCATTGGCTGAGCCATTCCGTCTGAAACCGGGCCGCCTGATACCGGGCCGCCTGGCACCGGGCCGTCTGGCACCGGGCTGAGGGGGAAGACCCTTGTCGCTGGCGTGGTCGGGCTCGCTGGCACGAAGGTGGGGACGTTGCATGCCGGCTCAATATGCCTGATCATGGTCATGGCGGGGTGGAGGCATCAAGTGGCGGCCAATCGGCGAAACGGCATGCATCCGTCGGAGCCCGGGCTGGTGGGCGTTGTTTCCGCTGCCATGGCCCTGCCGCGCATGTCGCTGCCCACCGTCGCGACCGTCGTGGCGGCGGTTGCGGCCCTGTATTTCGGGCGCGAGGTCTTCCTGCCGATCGCAATCGCGCTGCTGCTGACCTTTGCGCTTGCACCCTTGGTTTCGGCACTCAAACGGGTCGGCATTCCGCGCCTTCCCGCGGTCATCGCCAGTGTGCTGGGCGCATTCACGGTGCTTGCGCTGTTCTCATTCATTGTCGCCACGCAGGTCAGCGAACTGGCGCAGAACATCCCGCTTTACCAGTCAAATATCCTGACCAAAGTCCGATCCCTGAAGGAGACCGGCGTCGGCGGCGGCGTCATCGCCAGGCTGAGCGAGGCGATCGAACGCGTTGGCCAGGAACTCGACAGGCAGGAAACCTCACCGCCCGCCGCGGATCAGCCACGGCGCGAGCCGGTGCCCGTCGAGATCATCGCACGCGAAAGGCCGCTTCAGGTTCTGCAGAACCTGATCGGCCCGCTGATCAGCCCGCTGGCTTCGGCCGGCCTGATCGTCGTCGTCGTCATATTCATGCTGCTCGAGCGCGAGGACCTGCGCGATCGTTTCATACGCCTCGTCGGCTACGGCGATCTTCATCGGACCACCGAGGCGCTCCAGGAAGCGGGCAAGCGGGTCGGCCGGTATCTGCTCATGCAATTGGTCGTGAATATCGTCTATGCCATACCGGTTACAGCAGGGCTTTGGGTTCTCGGGATACCCAATGCACTGCTGTGGGGGTTGCTGGCGCTGGCGTTGCGCTTTGTTCCCTATATCGGCCCGATCATTGGTGCGCTGCTGCCCCTGTTCCTGGCGCTTGCTGTGGCGCCCGGCTGGTCGCTCGTGCTGTGGACCGCCGGACTGTTCGTGGCCATGGAAATGATCACCGGCAACATCGTCGAACCGTGGCTCTACGGTTCACGAACGGGGCTTTCGCCATTGGCCATCATCGTTGCGGCTATCTTCTGGACCTGGCTCTGGGGGCCGCTGGGCCTGGTCCTGTCGACGCCGCTCACAGTCTGCCTCGTCGTGCTCGGCAGGCACGTGCCGCAGTTCGAATTCCTCGACGTTCTGTTCGGCAACGAACCGGTGCTCGAACCCCACGCCCGGCTCTACCAACGGCTGCTGGCCGGCGATCCAGAGGAAGCCACGGATCACGCCGAGGAGATGCTGGAGGAAAAATATCTGTTCGAATTCTACGACAGGGTCGCCATTGCCGCACTGCTGCTCGGCGAGCAGGATCGCGTGCGCGGCGTCATGGGCGATGAGCAAAGACGGCGGGTGGCGGCCAGCGCGCAGATGCTGGTGGCGAACCTCGACGACAGCGCACGGGAGGAAGCAGAGGAGGACGATGATCCGGCCACAGTCGAGCCTGCCACGGCGGACAAATACAAGGACAAGGACGGGGACAAGCAGGCTCAAGGGGAGGGCGAGGACGACACTGAGCTGCCGGATGGCACGGAGATGTCGGTGCTGTGCGCCGGCGGCCGCGGCGAACTCGACGATGCCGCCGCCGCCATGCTGGCGCAGGTGCTCGAAGTCCAGGGGGCGACGGTCTCGAAGGCGAGCTTTGCCGATATGGATCCGACTGGCATTCGCCGGCTCGAGCTCGACGCTGTCGACACCGTTGTGGTCGGATTCCTGAACCGCGACTCGGTCAAGCACGCCCGTTTCCTTGTTCGTCGGCTGAAACGTGCCAGGTCGGCGCTGCGGGTAGGCATCGTGTTCTGGTCGAAAGACGGCGACGACAAAAAGACAGAAGTCGAATGGGCCAATGACATCAACGCCGATTTTGTGGCGTTTGGCATCGTCGAAGCCGTTCTGGGCGCATTGTCGAGCGATCCGCCGGTTGCGCTGAAGGTCGCTGCCAAGCGCCGCATGCGCCGCCGGCCGCGCCCGGTCAGGAAGGCACCGCTTGCCGCTGCAAAGTGAGAGGCTGTTTGGAAACTCAAACAGCCTCTGTGACCGCGGCTGGCCCTCACGTCCAGAAATAGCGCACCGTGTGAAAGAAAACCGGGGCGGCGAAGACCAGGCTGTCGGCGCGGTCCATCATGCCGCCATGGCCCTCGATCAGATGGCCCCAGTCCTTTACCCCCTGGTCGCGCTTGATGGCGGAGGCGACCAGCCCGCCGAGGAAGCCCATCAGGCAGGCGATGAAGGCGACGGCCGCTGCCTGGAGCGGCGAAAACGGCGTCAGGAACGACAGCAGCGCGCCAAGCAGGCTCGACGTCGCCAGCCCGCCGACCAGCCCTTCCCAGGTCTTCGACGGCGAAACCTTCGGCGACATCAGGTGCCTGCCGAACAGCTTGCCGAAGATGTATTGCAGCACGTCGCTGCCTTGCACGGTGATGATCAGGAAAGCGACCAGCAACAAATTGCGGCCATCGAAGCCGGGCACGTCGAGCGTCAGCAGCGCCGGCACGTGGCTGACGCAGTAGACCGAGATCATGACCGCCCATTGCTGCGCCGAGATGCGCTCGAGAAAGCGCTCGGTGTCGCCGTGCAGCGCGGTGATCGCCGGCATCAGGAGGAAGCAGTAGACCGGGATGAAGATGGTGAACAGGCCGTACCAGGCGGTCCATACCAGCCAGTACTGGAATGGGATGATGATGCCGAACATGCCGAGCAGCACCCAATGGTCGCTGCGGCGGCTGTGCGTCAGCGTCACGAATTCGCGCAAGGCGGCAAACGAGATCAGCGCGAACAGGATGGTCATGCCGGCGCGGCCGAAGAAGAAGGCGACGGTGATCGCCACCACCATCACCCACCAGGCGTTGATGCGCTGGTTGAGGTTGACCAGCGTCGGGGACAGCGGCTTCGGCGCGCGCCACGACAGGAGGCCGGCGACCAGGCTTGCCGTGGTCAGCACCGCAGTGAGGCCGACAACCATGATAAGCGTCTCGTGCATTGGCATGTTGTTCTAGTCGTCTCTTGGAGCATCGTGACTTGCAGCATCGTGCCGGATACCGGATCCGCCACGATCTCCAGCTCTTTGGGCTCTACGCTGTTTGGGCTCGACGCTGTTTTGGTCGCATGATGTTTTTCGGAAAACCGGATTCCACTTTTCCGCATCATGCGCTGGCGGGCGGGGGTTCAGCGCCAGCAGTGTTTGGCGGGCGCGGTCGAGAAAGGCGCGGCGTTCCTCGCCGGGCGCAATGGCGATCGGCGCGCCGAAGACCACCCGGCAGAGCAGTGGCACCGGCACGAACTGGCCCTTGGGCAGCACCCGCGACATGTTCTCGATCCAGCACGGGATGAGTTCGACGTCGGGCCGCGCCATCGACAGATTGTAGAGGCCGGAGCGGAACGGCAGCAGCGGCTGGTCGGTCATGTTGCGCGTGCCCTCGGGGAAGATGATCAGCGAATGACCCTCGTCGAGCACCGACAGCATGATCGAGATCGGATTCTGCGCCTCATCGGTCCACTGCCGGTGGATGAGCACCGAGGACAGCATGTCCTGCGCGATGAACCGGCGCAGCCGCGATTTTCCCCAATAGTCGGCGGCTGCCACCGCATGGGTGCGGGCGCGCTGCTTCTCGCTGAGGCAGGCCGACAGCAGGATGAAATCGCCGTGGCTGGCATGATTGGCGAAGTAGATGCGCTGCCGGTTCGACGGCTGGGTGCCGTTCCAGATCGGCCGCACGCCGGTCACCGCCCAGGCCAGCGCCGACAGGCCGACCGAGGTCACGGTCTGCAACAGGGTGAAGCTCCTTGTGCCGAGCTTGCTCATCGTCGGGCTCAGAAAGACAAGGCGACGAGCGACGCCGCGACGAACAGGCCGAGCGCGATGCGCTGCTTCATCAGTAGGCGCTGCGTGCCCGCGATGCGGCGGTCGAGCGAGCGGATGCCGGCAGCGGCCGGTTTGACGCGCATGCGCGCCAGCACGTCGTCGACCGAGGCACCGCCGGCGGCCTCGCTGATGTGGCTGGCCATCAGCCAGAACAGCAACGCGTCGAAGCCAAGCAGGGCCGAGACGGCGAGAGTGACCACGCCGCTCGCTGCCGCGACCAGCCAGGCCGCTGCCGCCAGCGTGATCGCCTGCGGCTGCGCCGCCACGGCAATGACCGGCGCGGCCGCCAACGCGGCCAGCACCAAAAACAGCGGCCACACCGCCTGCGTCATCAGCCCGGCGGCGAACGCTTCGGCCTTGTCTCGATGGGCACTCATGCCGGAATAATCGCGTCAGGTTTGGTGCCGCCCTTTTCCAAATGCTTGCGCCGCCCCTCATCGCCCTGCCGGGCACTTCTCCCCGTATAGTGACGGGGAGAAGGGGCTGGCCGCGGTGTCGGCGCCATTTCTAAAACGCTGGTGATTGGCGAAACCGCTGATAACGGCACCCCTCTCCCCGTCACTATACGGGGAGAGGATGCCGGCAGGCAGGTGAGGGGCAGCGCCGACTTTGACAAGTGGCTTCGTCTATTGCTCGAACTGTTCATGCCGGCTGGTCCACGTGAAGATGCACCGGCCGGCCCGCGGTGGCGAGCTTGTTTCGCGCTTGCGCCAGCGTGTCGGCGCGGCCGGTGGCAACCAGCCAGGCGGCGACGGCGCCGGCGCTGCGCTGGAAGCCGAGCGCGCAGCAGACAAGCACCGTGCCGTGGCTGCGCGCGTCCTCGATCGCCGCCACCGCTTGCGCCTGCGCCTCGGGCGATGGCGGCAAAAGGTCGACCATGGCGACAGCCGCCCAGCGGCAGGCGACGCCGCGCGGCCGCTCCAACTCGCCGGCAAGGTCGATCACCGTGCCGAATGCGCCAGCCTCGGCGACGGTGGGAAAGCGGCCGAGGAAGACACCGTCGGCAATGGCGACATGCGGCGGCAGCTTGCGCGTCCATATCCATGCATTGATCCTGGCGCCAAGCCGGTGGGGCAGCAGCAAGACACGGCTGGCCAGCGAGACGCTGCCGTCGGCCGTTTTCTGGAACACTTTTGCGCCGGCTCCGGCATAGGCGAAGGCAACGATGGCCAGCGCCAGCGCCGGCCACAGCAGGATGAGCCACAGCGCCGAAACGAAGGCGCCGGCAGCGGCGCCGGCCAGCGCCAGTGCTGCGACCAGCGCGTAGAACAGCGCCAGCCGCCGCGCGCCGGAATCAGCGGTCAGCCGGAAGCCGGCGAACGGCAATTCGCCGTGGCGCGGAAACAGCCACAAGGCGAAGAAGCCGAGCAAAGCGCCGGTCGGGATATCGATGACATGGTGCTGCCACGTCGTCAGCACCGAGGCGCCGATCAGCAGACACCAGGCATGCCAGACGACGCCTGCCATGTCCTTGAGCCGATCGCGCCAATGATCCCAGATGATGACCAGCAGCGCGATGTGCAGTGACGGCGCCTGGTTGAACGGCTTGTCGAAGCCGCCGAGCACCGCGAACATGAAGCCTGGCAGGCCTGAGGTCTGCGGCCGCACGAAGGTCGCCGTCAGCGGGAACAGGATGAAACAGGCGATGGCGACGATCTGCGCCGTCAGATAGCGGCCGGCGAGACGATCGACGCCGCGCCTGGTATCGTTGAGCAGCAGCGACAGGCCGTAGAACAGGTTGATCGACCAGTAGGGCACGATCGTCCAGGCGATGAACGGGATGTCGCGCTCCCAGGTGAAGACGATGCTGCCGACATCGTCGCGCTGCGACGCCAGCCAGTTGGCGAAGCCGTAGCTCGCGTAGAAGAACGGCGCCAGGAATGCGAGCCACAGCGCCGCCCGTAGCGCGATTCCAGCGTACGGCTCGCGCGCAGGGGCAGAAGGGGCGGCAGGGCCAAGGACAGGCACGACCATGCTCAGACGCGCCGCGCGACCGATACGGTGAAGATGCCCCACTGGTCGATGCGCTGGTCGAGCTTCTCGAAGCCGGCCGCCGCCACCAGCTGGTCCATCTCGCCTTGCGTGCGCCGGCGCATCACCCAGGCCTGGCCGCCGCGATGCGAGGTCAGGCTGCGCGCGATCATTTCGAGCTGCGGATGCCAGGGCTGGTTGGTGTAGACAAGCAGGCTGCCGGGCTGCATCGCCCTGGCCAGCCCGCCGAGCGAGCGGATAATCATGGCGTTGTCGGCAAACAATTCGTAAAGCCCGGAGACGATGGCCAGGTCCGGCGCCGGCTCGAGCCCGGCAAGCATCGCGGCGTCGAAGGCATCGGCCTGGCGGAACGAGACGCTGGTCGGCAGGTGCCGCTCGGCGATCAGCTTGCAGCCGAGTGAAACGTTGAGCTCGGAAAAATCCTGCAGCCGCACGCTGGCCGGCGGCTCGGTGCATTTGGCGACGGCGTCGAGCACGTAGCGGCCGTGGCCGGCAGCGATATCGACGATATGGACTGTGCGGCCGGCGGCCTTCAGCGTCCCGGTGGCGCTGCCGATCAGCTCTTCGAGATGCAGCTTGCGCTGGCGGATGCCGCGCCAGCCGATGGCGTCGAGAAAGGTGCGGTCGATCATGCGGCCGAGCGGACCGGCGCCCCGCGCCTGGTTCTCATAGACATAGTCGAGAGTCGAGCCGGAATCGAAGCCGGTGGCGATCCCGGTCTTCATGCCTGACGACAGCCAGGCGCCGATACGGATCGAGGCGCGGCTCATTGCCCAGTAGAGGCCTTTCGGTGACAGCAAAGCGAGCGGCGAGGCCAGCCGGTCGGCCTCGTCGCGTGTGTAGCCGGCGCGGTCGGCCGCGGTCAGGTCGACCGGCATCTGCGACGTCGAGAACTGGCTTTCGAGGAACGGCTTGATCAGGTCGAGCGCCTTGCGGCGGTCGCGTTCGCCCAGCGTGTCGTGGAAGAAACCCGGCAGCACATGCCGCTGCTTGGCCGGGCTGGCGAGATTGACGAAGAATTCGTGCTGCGGTCCATGCCGCACAACCCAGTCGCTGCCGGAGATCAGCAATTGCGTCGGCACGGTGATGGCGCGGGCATTCGAGACGATGCGGGCGGCGTGGTCGTAGAGCTCGACCAGGATGTTGGAAGCGATCGCCCGCGTGATCAGCGGATCGGCCTCGAAGGAGGCGATGCGCTCGGGGTCATGCGTCAGGAACTTGGCCCTGACGTAGGAATTGACGAAGAAGCGGCCCTTGATCTTCTGCCACAGCGCAATGCCTTGCTTGGCGAAGGGCACGTAGAGCTTGACCGAGAAGGCCGGCGAGGCCAATACCAAGGCGCGAATCTGCGGTGCATAATCATGCACCCAGGCGGCCGCGAGCACCGCGCCGAATGATTGCGCGATCAGCGCGATGTCGCGCTGGGAAAAACCGTCTCTGCCGATCTCGCGCACCAAACAATCGATGTCGCGCACAAGTGCTGCAAAAGACGGCGCATAGCCGCGCTCGCCGGCCGAGCGGCCATTGCCGCGCGCGTCCCAGGCGTAGAAGGCATGGCCGGGCATATCGAGTTCGTCGACCAAATGCGCCATGCGGCCGCCATGCTCGTGGCCGCGGTGGAACAGCACAATCGCGCCCCTGGCGGGTTGCCCGACCGCCGGCCAGTAGCGGTAGAAGATCTCGGTGCCGTCATGGCTGCGGAAGCTGCGCTCCTGCGCCACCCGCTGCTCAACTGCGGAAGCAGCAATCGTCGGTTCATGAAGCATGTTTTTCCCCAGGCGGATGCGACCGGAATTTCAGTCGCCGCTCCCGTTAAGGCCGCTGCGTATCCGGTTGATGGCGGTCACCAGCGAGAGTGTAGCCATTGCCGGAAACACGAACGGCGTGATGGCTTCCACCCACAGGCCGCAGGCGATGAGAAAGGCGACGATGCCGAGCGCCAGCGCCCGATCGCTCTTGCCGAACGGCCCGGCATAATTGCGCCCGGTGCCTGCCGCGATGCCGAGCACGCCGGCGAACTCCACAAGCACTGCTGTGACGGCAAAGGCGACGACGCCCCAGGCAGGGAACAGAGCGGCAAAGGCCAGGATCAGCGCCAGGTCGGAGACGGCGTCGCAGAGCTCGTTGAGATACATGCCGAGTTTTGAGGCCTGGCCATGCTCGCGCGCAAGCATGCCGTCGATGGCGTTGAGCGCCATGCGCGCAAACAGCACCACCGGCATCAGCAGGAAGACCGCGCGTTGGCCGGCAAGGGCCGCGACCACAACGCCGGTGGCAACCGACAGGGCGGCAGCCAACAGCGTGATCTGGTTGGCGGTGACGCCGGCCCCGGCCAGCCGGTCGGCAAGCGGCCGCAGCCTGGCCTGGAAGGCCGGTTTCAGCGCATAAAGCGTCGGCATGTGCGAACCCCCCGGCCGCGGTGCAACTGCGGCGAGAATGATGAATTGGCGCGCAAGACGCAAGGGCGGCCAGCGGTTGTACAGGGTTACGATCAGCAGCGCCCGCCCGGAACCTTTATGCGCAGGCCCTACGGCTTCGGTGCGGCCGCCACGTCTTCAAGGTGGAATTCGCTAGGATCTCTTTCCAGCTTTCGAATAGCGCGGGCCAGCGCCGGCAGGACGGTTTCGCGCGTGCCGTGGTCAATCTGGGACAGTGTCTTGCGTATGGCTTCCTTCCAGGCCGCACCGCGGCCATATGCCTCCATGAAAGCATCGGCCAGATCTTCCGACTGCCGTTGTTCGATCATGGCTTCCATGATGGTTGCAGCCTGCATCTTGTCCTTGCGGCTCTTGGCGGTGCCGTCGTTGTCCGTCCGGCGGCGGCTGGCGATGATGAGCTTATGGATCGCGTACCGTTCGGGCGAAGGCACGTTCACCGGCACGCCGGCGCCGTGCAGGAGAACGGCCCGGATCGGTTCGTATATCAGGAAATCGAGAAAGCGCAGGGGCTGCGCCGACGCGCCACCAAGCGCGGGCATGGTTGTAGGATGACCCTCGTAGTCGGCCGAACCGGTGTTCGGAGTCAGGAATTCGACCCTGTATCCGGAGCGAGACGAGTATTGCGTCGTGAAGCGGCCATCAGCCTGGTGCGGAATCTCTCGGAAAGTCGGATCGACTTGCCTCAGCGTATCGAGCACGGGTGGCATTTTGTCATCGAGGGCCGTCGAGATCGAATGAAACTGCGCAAAATCGGCATCGCCGGTGACCATTGACGTGCTAGGTAGGCGAACGCCAAGGACGGCTGGATAGCATTGGTAAGCGACGGTACCGACCAGGACGCCACGAAGTCTGAAGAAGCCAGCTTCGGCGAGTGCCTGGACAATGTCGCCGGTCTTCCTTTCCGGCCGTGGCAGGTAGGCTTCGCGAACGAGTGTCGAAACCAGTTTTCGCCGCTCTTTGATGTCGGCTTTCAGGTCTTTGAAGTTTTCGACCCTCCTGGTGATTTCAGGATCGTCGACGGGGCCGACATATCTGCGTGTTTTGCCGCCGTCAGGGCTAGGTAGGTCGAGATACCAGTAGCGGCGGCCTTTCACCTCGGCTGTGACAAAGCGGCCGCCGATGTTGAATTCCGTCGAAAACGCGGCGTCCAGCGACCGCTGCGCCAACTCGGAATAGAGCGTCTGGTATGTGTGGGGTATTTGCTGCATGGGCGTTGTTACCGTTTTCGCGAAAAGGGTAATAACACAACTTCGCTGCCACGGCCATCATTGAGTTGTTACCGTTTTTGCGAAAACGGTAACAACTGCGCTTAAAGCATCATGAACGCGGATCAAATCGTGCGTCAGCAGTTCGTCTCTTCGTGGCCGTCTGCTCCTCTCTATGTACGCTGTACCGTCGCCCAGTCTTGAATCAAACGGCACATCTGACTTTACAAATAAACTAAAGTATGTGAAGTTATGTCCAAGAAGGGGTCATCCATGACAGCCAATCGTTTCGCGACACGCCTCAATTCCTTTGCCTCGCGGCCGCAGGCCGAATGGCCGGAGCTTGTCGGCAAGCCGTCCATGCTGCAGATGGCAGCGCGTGCGGCGAACGTTGCGGGGCTGACCGACCTTGACCTCAACTTTCCCGATCATGTCGGTGAAAAACCTGCGGAAATAGCGCGAAAACTCGGCGATCTCGGACTTTCCATCAATGGTTTCGCCATGCGCTACTACTCCAATCCGGCATTCAAGCTCGGCGCCTTCACCAATCCGGATCCGGCAGTTCGCCGCGAAGCCATCGACCTGACCAAGGCCGGCATCGACGCCGCGCGTGAGGCGGGCGCCAATCTGATGACGCTGTGGCTTGGTCAGGATGGCTTCGACTATGCCTTCCAGGCCGATTACGCGACACTGTGGCAACATGAAATAGATGGAATTCGTGAAGTTACTGCGCATGATCCCGACTGCCAGATCAGTCTGGAGTACAAGCCCAACGAGCCGCGCTCCTACAGCCTGATGCCCGACGCAGCGACGACATTGCTGGCGATCCGCGATGTCGGCCTGGCCAATCTCGGCGTGACGCTTGATTTCGCCCATGTGCTCTATGCCGACGAGCAGCCGGCCTTTGCCGCGGCACTCGTGGCGCGCCACAGCAAACTCTTGGGCGTGCATCTCAACGACGGCTACGCCAAGCGCGACGATGGCCTGATGGTCGGCGCGGTGCATACGCTGCAGACGGTCGAGCTGCTCCGCCAGATCCGCCGCGACGGCTACGCCGGCGCCATCTACTTCGACACCTTCCCCGACATGACCGGGCTCGATCCGGTCCACGAATGCGAAGTCAACATCGCCACCGTCAATCGCATGCTGCGCGTCGTCGACCAGCTGGAGAAGGACAATCGCCTGTCCACCGCCATCGACCGCCAGGACGCGGTCGCGTCGCAAGCCATCATCCAGGAAGCCATGCTCGGGCCGGACAGCTGAGGCTCGACCTCAAAATCGTTCAACAAGGGAGGAAAGACCATGAAATTTCTGCTTGCCACCGCCACCGCTGCGCTGATGGCGCTGTCCATCGGCTCGGCCTTTTCGACCGACCTCGCGCCGCTCAATTCCGATACCGAGAAGGGCCGCATCGACTGGTCGCAGCTCGAGGCCAAGTTCGGCGCGTTTCCCAAGCTGCCCGACGGCACCAGGGCGGGCGCCGTCTCCAAGACGCTGACCAACGAATACTGGCGCTCGCTGGGTGAGGGCTACAAGTCGTTCGGCGATCGCGTCGGCGTGCCGGTCGTCTACCAGGCGGCGCAGAGCGAGGGCGACCAGCTCGGCCAGCTGACAATCGCCGAAGGCCTGGTCACGCAGGGCTACAACGTGCTGCTCGTCTCGCCGCAGACCGACTCCAACCTGCAGCCGATCATGGAACAGGCCAAGGCCGCCAACGTGCCGGTGGTCAATGTCAATGACGCGGTCATCCCGCAGGCGGAGCACTATGTCGGCAATGTCCAGCGCGACAATGGCGTGCGCGTCGCCAAATGGTTCATCAAGAACCGGCCGGATGGCGGCAAGGTCGCCATCGTCGAAGGCCAGGCCGGCGTCTATGCCGCAGTCCAGCGCACCGATGGCTTCAAGACCACGATCACCGAAGCCGGCAAGTTCGAGATCGTCGCCAGCGTGCCCGGCAACTGGGATCGCCAGACCTCCTACGACGCTGCCAGCAACATCCTGCAGCGGCACCCCGACCTGATCGGCTTCTATGCCAACAATGACGGCATGGCGCTGGGCATCGTCGAGGCGGTCAAGGCCGCCGGCCTGCAGGACAAGGTCGCCGTCTTCGGCACCGACGGCATCTCCGACGCCTATGCCTCGATCCGCGCCGGCGAGCTGACCGGCACTGTCGATAGCTTCCCGGTGCTGACCGGCGAGGTGGCGCTGGAATCGGCGCTGCGACTGGTGGCCGGGCAGAAGCTGCCGCGCGTCGTCGCCACGCCGCAGGCGCTGATCACCAAGGACAATGCCGACCGCTATTCCGGCGCCGGCGACGCCGTGCGCAAGGCGCTGCTCGAGGACGCGGCGGCGGGCAATTAAGGGCAGGACTGCGGGTGCCGGCCGGGCTGGCGCCCTTTGCCTGGAGAATAGAACCAATGTCTGTGCCGCGGCTGCAATTCGAGGGCATTTCCAAGGTGTTTCCGGCGGTGCGGGCGCTGAGCGATGTGTCCTTTTCGGTCGGCGCCGGCGAAATCCATGGCCTGCTCGGAGAGAACGGCGCCGGCAAATCGACGCTGCTGCGCATCCTGTCGGGGGTCTACAGGCCGACCGCCGGAAGCGTGCTGATCGACGGCAGACGGGTAACGCTGAACAACCCGGTCGCGGCGCGCGCCGCGGGCGTCGCCATGATCCATCAGGAATTGCAGCAGGTGCCGCATCTCAGCGTCGCCCAGAACATGTTCCTCGGCCATCCGCTGACGCGCGGCGGCATCTTGGTCGCCCGGCGCGAGCAGGAGCGTCGCGCTGCGGAAGCCCTTGCCGCCCTCGATCCGACGATCGATCCGGCAGTCCCGCTCGGCAGCCTGAAGGTCGCGCAGCGGCAGATCGTCGAGATCGCCCGGGCGCTGCTCGATCGGGCACGCATCGTGGCGATGGACGAGCCGACATCGAGCCTGACGCCGAGCGAGTTCGAGCGGCTGGCCGAAGTCATTGCCGGACTGGCGCGCGACGGTGTCGCGGTCGTCTATGTCTCGCACAAGCTGGACGAGGTGTTCGGCATTTGCCAGCGCGCCACAATCATGCGCGACGGCGTCGTGGTTGAAACCGTCGATCTGGCGCAAATGTCGGAAAAGACCGTCGTTTCGATGATGGTCGGCCGCGAGCTTGCCCAGGAACAGCACCGCTCGCACGTTTCCAGCGAGGTCAGGCTGAGCGTGCGTGGCCTCGCCTCGGCAACCAAGGTCCATGACGTCTCGTTCGACCTGCATCGCGGTGAGGTGCTGGGCATTGCCGGCCTGGTCGGCTCGGGCCGTACCGAACTGCTGCGGCTGCTGGCCGGCGCCGACCGCGCCTCGTCGGGCAGGGTCGAGATCGACGGCAAGGCGATAAAACTCTGCAGTCCGCGCGACGCCATCGCCGCCGGCATCGGCCTGGTGCCGGAGGAGCGCAAGCGCGAAGGCATCGTGCCGCTGCGGTCGATCTCCAGCAATATGGCGTTGGCGTCGATGGGCGTGTTCGCACCGCGCGGCGTCATCGATCACACCAGGCTGAAACGGGTCGCGGCCGAGAAGATGAAGCGGGTCAATCTTAGGCCGTTCCTGCTCGAGCGGCCGATCCGGCTGTTCAGCGGCGGCAACCAGCAGAAGGCGATCATCGGCCGCTGGCTGGCGGCGGGAACGCGCATCCTTTTGTTCGATGAGCCGACGCGCGGCATCGACGTCGGCGCCAAGGCGGAGATCTACCATTTGATCGAGGAGCTCGCCGCCGAAGGCCATTCGGTCGTCGTCGTGTCGTCCGAGCTTCCCGAGGTGATCCGGCTCGCCGACCGCGTGCTGGTCATGCGCGATGGCACGGTCGCCGCCGAGCTCGACCGGGCTGATCTCAGCGAACAGGCGATCGCGGCGCACGCCATACCGCAAACGGAGACACAAGGCCGGCAAGGCGCAAGGCCATCGGGCCGGCAAGGCACAACGGACAGGACCAGCGTATGACTGATGTAACCGAACACACAGCAGCGCGCCCACGGGCTGAATTCCTGCACCGGTTTTCGCTGCGCGACGCCGGCACGCTGATCGGCCTGGTGGTGATCCTCGCCGTCTTCGGCGCGCTGGTCCCGGGCTTCTTTGCCGAGCGCAATTTGATCAACATCCTGCAGCAGTCGAGCATCAACGCCTGCCTGGCGTTGGGCATGACGCTGGTGATCATCTCGGGCGGCATCGATCTGTCGGTCGGGCCGACGGCAGCCCTTTCGGCCGTCATCTCGGCCTCGATGCTGGTTGCCGGCGTGCCGTTTCCGCTGGCCATCGCCGCCGGCTTCGCCATCGGCCTCGTCTGCGGCCTGCTCAACGGCGTGCTGGTCGCCTATGTCGGGCTGCAGCCCTTCATCGTCACGCTGGGAACGCTCAGCACCTACCGGGCGCTAGCGCTGATCTATACCGGCGGCAATCCGGTGCTCGGCCTGCCAGCCGGCTTCCGCGCCATCTTCAACGGCTCGCTGTTCGGATTGCCACTGGCGGTCATCATCGTGGCCGTGGTCGCGCTGATCGCCTGGATCATCCTCAAGAAGACGCCTTTCGGCGAATATCTGCTCGCCGTCGGCGGCAATGAGGAGGCGGCCTACATAGCCGGCGTGCCGATCGCTCGCACCAAGATCGCCGCCTACATGATCTCGGGCCTGCTGGCGGCCCTTGCCGCGCAGATCCTGATCGGACGGCTGGGTGCCGCCGAACCCATTCTCGGCAATCTCTGGGAGCTCGATGCCATTGCCGCGGCGGCCATCGGCGGCGCCTCGCTGATGGGCGGCAAGGGCAGCGTCGTCGGCACCATCCTGGGCGCCGTCATCCTCGGCACCATGCGCAACGGCCTGACGCTGATGAATGTCCAGTCCTTCTATCAGCTCTTGGCAACTGGCCTTATAATCCTCGCCGCGATGCTCATCGATCGCGTGACGAGGGGACGTGGATGACCTTGACCAGCCTGGATCTGAAAGCAGTAGGACCGCGGATCCGCATGATGATGCCGCATTTGACACCGCTCGAGGCGAAGGTGGTGGAAACCGTGTTCGGACGGCGCGGCTTCGACGAGACCATTCCGCTCAAGCAGATCGCCGAAGAAGCCGGCGTGTCGGAGGCGATGGTGGTGAAGATCGCCAAGAAACTGGGCTTTTCCGGCTATCGCGACTTCCGCACCGCGGTTTATGAATACAGCCGCCTGCCGACCGCCGAAATGCACCAGGAACTGTCGGTCGACGACAGCTCGGCCGAGATCGTCCAAAAAGTGTTCCGCACCTCGATCCAGGCGCTGGAGGAAACGCTGGCGATCCTCGACATGGACGATTTCGACCGCGCCGCCGATCTTTTGTACCGCGCCAGGAACCGCGATTTCTATGGCGTCGGCGGTTCGGCGCAGATCGCGCGCGACGTCTCGCACAAATTCCTGCGCATCGGCATCCGCGCATCTGTCTACGACGATTCGCACATGATGCTGATGTCGGCCTCGCTGCTCGGCGCCGACGACATCGCCGTCGGCTTCTCGCATTCCGGCAACACCAGCGCCGTCATCGATGCCATTCATCTCGCCCGCAAGAGCGGTGCGCGGACGCTGGCGATCACCAATTACGACAACTCGCCGCTGGCCGCCGTCGCCGACATCGTGCTGTGCTCGACCGCGCAGGGCTCGCCATTGATGGGCGAGAACGCGGCGGCGCGCATCGCCCAGCTCAACATTCTCGACGCGCTGTTCGTCGCGGTGGCGCAGCGCGACTACCAGGCGGCGGAGCGCAATCTCGGCCGCACGATGTCGGCGGTGACGTCGAAACGCCGGGACAAGGGCGGTTCATGAAAGATTGGGGCGGCTCATGAAAGATTGGGGCACATGACGGCTCCGCTGGTCACCGTGTTCGGCAGCCTGCATTACGACATCATGGTCGAAGCGCCTGACCGCCCGCGCAAGGGCGAAACCGTAACCGGCCATGCCTGGCAGCCGAAATGCGGCGGCAAGGGCGGCAACCAGGCGGTCTCGGCGGCGCGGGCCGGCGTGCGCTCGGCAATGATCGGCGCCGTCGGCGATGACGATTTCGGCCGCGCGCTTGTCGGCAATCTCGCGCGCCGCGGCGTCGACAGCCGCTTCGTGCGGGTCGCACCTGGCGCCGGCTCGGGCATGAGCGTGGTGATCTTCGACGCCGGCGGCGATTATGGCGCGGTGATCGTCTCGGGCAGCAATCTCACCTTGGGCGAGAAGGACATCGTGGCCGCGACCGAGATGGTTGCGCAAACGGCGGTGCTGCTGCTGCAGAACGAGGTGCCGGAAGCCGCCAACATTGCCGCAGCGCGGGCGGTGAAGGCGCATGGCGGCCGCGTCGTGCTCAACGCCGCCCCCGCGCGAAAACTGTCCGGCGAATTGATCGCACTCACCGATATCGTCATCGTCAACGCCATCGAGGCGGAATTTTTGGCCGGCGTTGCGGTCGTCGATACGCTCGAGAGTGCTGCCGAGGCGGCACGCATGCTGATCGATTTCTACCCGGCGGCGATCGTCACGGCCGGCGGGGAGGGCGTTGCCTATTGCGGCCGCGACGGCCAGGCGTTCGCGCGGGCCGCCCTTCCGGTGAAGGTGGTCAGCACCCATGGCGCCGGCGACGAGTTCGTCGGCGCGTTAGCGGCAGGCCTTGCCCGCGGCCATCGGGTCGAGGCCGCACTTGCTGCCGCCAACGCCGCCGCGGCCTTGCTGGTCGCCACGCCGGAACGGCAGCGCGAGGCGATCTGAGACGGGTGGCTGCCGCCTCCGCCCGCGATCGTGACACGAAGCGGATGGCGAGGACTTTTCACAGGCCGATAAAGCCGACAATTGATACGAAAGCCCGCCACCCCAAGGGATGACGGGCTCCGTAGCCTGTGCGCCAGGAACGCCACGGTAGCGACGCTGCTACTCAATGCTCCGTAGATACTCACTATGTGGCCTTCGCGCCATCAGGCGCATCGGCCGAACAAATGAAGCCCGTGCCTTTGGGCGGGGCGCGGATCTGCGCAGCCGGGCGCGGCTGGCGCGTCCGGCTGCCGATGTCGTCAGTGCTTGCTCTTGCCGGGGCTGGCGGCACCGCCACTGATGGCGATGCGCTTGGCTTTCGTCCGTGCGCGCTCCGTCTTGGGCAGCGTCACGGTGAGCACGCCGTTATGGAAGGCGGCGTTCACCTTGTCCTCCTCGACCTCGTAGCCGAGCGGGATGCGGCGCTCGAAGCGGCCGTAGAACCGCTCGGAGAACTGCCTGTCCTTGTCTTCGGTCTCGGAGCGCTTCTCGCCACGCAGCGTCAGCACGCCGTCATCGAGCATCACCTCGACGTCCTTTTCGTCCATGCCGGGAATTTCCGCGGTCACGCGGATCTCCTTCTCGCCGTCGGCGATTTCGACGCTCGGCCAGCTGCCGCGCGCCGACGAAAATCCGCTGAGCATCGGCATACGCGTTTCGAAGCCGCGGAAGGCGTCGTCGATCAGGCGGTTCATCTCGCGATGCAACGCCATGAACGGGTCGCGGTCCTCGTCACGATAGAAGCTGGGAACCGGACTGTTCTCCCGGCCCCAGGGTATGAGATCACGAATAGCCATTGCTGTTCTCCTTTCTCGACTGGTTGTGTCAAAGGCGAACGCCAGAGATCGCCTTCGCTCAGGCGGCCTGCTTCGGCTTCTCGACCTGTCCGGCCTTCGGCGCGGCGTCTTGCTTGGCGATCGTGATGCGACGCGGCTTCATCTCTTCGGGCACTTGGCGCACGAGGTCGATCGTCAGCAGGCCGTTGTTGAGCGAGGCGCCGGTGACCGTCATGTGATCGGCAAGCTCGAAGCGCCGTGTGAACGGTCGCACCGGAAGGCCGCGATGGAGATATTCCACCTCGTCGTGTTCCTTGCGCTCGCCAGAGACGATGAGAAGGTTCGGCTCGTGGCTGATGTCGAGATCGTTCTCGGAAAAGCCGGCGACGGCGATCCTCACCCGATAGGTGTTCTCGTCGCTTCGCTCGATGTCATAGGGCGGCCAGGTTTCGACTGCCTGCGGCGCGTTTTCCAGCAGGTTGAAGATGCGGTCGAAACCGATGCTCGACCGATAGAGCGGGGAAAAGTCGAATGCGGTTCTCATAGCTACATCCTCCATGGAGCAACATAGTACGAGGGACGCCAAAGAGCTTGGCGCTCCCTGGGTTCTGCCGGTCCCATTCGGCAACCGGCAATTTTCATTTGGTTATTGTCAGGCCGAAATCAAGACCCAGATTCTGTCCCGCTGCCAGAATTTTTGTTGCCGGATTGTACTGGCCCCGATTGTGCTGGCAATGCCGGTTTCAACCGTCGTTTGAGGGTCGCGCCGGCACGCCGCATGGAGGACATCATGACCATGACACGCGACGACATCATTTCGGTGCTGGGCCCGGTCGACGACGCCGTGATCGCCGACATCGCCTCGACCGGCGCGACGATCGAAGAGTTGCGCGAGGCCTTTGCCTGGGTCGGCGCCGATGAGGCGCTGGTCAACGAAGGCCGCCCGCTGCCGTCGGCAAGGGTGGCGACGCTGATCGGACTTCTCGAACCCCCGGACGACGACATATAGCGCCGGGTTTCGGCAAGCAGGGCTGGAGGCAAGTAGTCTGGAGATGGGGAGATCTTGAAGCGTGCACCCATACGAACCATCTCGTCAGTCGGGCGCCGATCGGGCCGCCTTCCTGGTTATTCTCAAAAAGAAAAAAGGAGGAAGTGATGAACGACGTCCCATTCTCCGAGCCGATCACGCTCAAGCTCCAATCCGTCGGAGAGCGCAAGGTCGCCAGCAGCTGGGAAGCCATCGAATGCATGCAGCAATGGCCGGACCGGGCGCGCGGCCGGAGCTGGCGCGCAGCCTATCGCGCCTGCCGCGACGCGCTCGACGGCTGGCGCACCGCCCGCGAGGCGCGAACCGCCTTCGTCAAGGCGGCGCGCACCGCCGGACTGCTGGTCACGGGACGTAAATCCACCTGAACGCCAATCCACCTGAACGCCAATGAACCTGAAGCCGGGGAACCTGAAGCCGGGGCGGACGCGCTGTGCTGCAGAGGCGGCGCCATTCATGAAAAGCGCCGCCTTTTTTCTATTTCACGTTCACTGCAGCGTAATGACGCCGTCCACCGCCCGCCATTCGGAGGGCTGAATCAGACGGTGATGGGCGACGCGCACAGAATGCAGCGGGCCCTCGATCTCGCGTTCCCAAAATTCGAGGAAATGCTTCAGCGTCGGGAAATCCGGGGCGATGTCGTATTGCTGCCAGATGAAGAGCTGCAGCAGGTCCCGATAGTCGGGAAGACGATAATGGATCTCTGCCGTCGTCAGGCCAAAACCCTGCATCTGGAGCCGGAACTCGTTGCTGACCTGGAACTCATTACCGACCATGCCCGTCTCCTTTCCGAACGATCAGGCGTCCATCCTCCGCGGGGGAAAACGCTTCCACTTCCTCATCGGTTCCGGCCGCCGGCAGACGGTGCCAGGATCGACGATGATGTCGGAAGGTTGCGCCCCGATTTCAAGCCGCATCCGTCGTTTCAAATCCTGGAATAGCGCCATTATTACAGTGCGTTATTACGGTGCGTTGGCACTCGACAACGGCGAGTGCCAAAATTTTTTCGGCGTCCTCTTGAAAGGCTGGATAGGCAGACTAATTCGATAGGCGCGTGATGCCTGAGCAGGGGTCGCGCACCGTCGCACCGACCCACTGGTCGGCTGCGAAGGGAGGTCCAAGAAAATCTGTTTGTCCCATGAGGAGAACGACATGGCGTTCCGTCCATTGCATGACCGTATCCTGGTCCGCCGCATCGAGGTCGACGAGAAGACCGCGGGCGGCATCATCATTCCTGACACAGCCAAGGAGAAGCCGCAGGAAGGCGAGGTCATCGCCGCCGGTCCCGGCGCGCGCGACGATAGCGGACAGTTGCAGCCGCTCGACGTCAAGGTCGGCGACCGCATCCTGTTCGGCAAATGGTCGGGCACCGAGATCAAGCTCAACGGCGAGGACCTGCTCATCATGAAGGAAAGCGATGTGTTGGGCGTGATTGAAATGACCGACCAGATAAAAAAGAAGGCCGCCTGAGCGGGGCCTGAACAAGCAATCAGTCAACGAAAAGCTGCCTATTTGAAGGAGTTATCCAATGGCTGCCAAGGATGTGAAATTCCATACCGAAGCCCGCGAGAAGATGTTGCGCGGTGTCAACATCCTCGCCGACGCGGTGAAGGTGACGCTCGGTCCCAAGGGCCGCAATGTCATCCTCGACAAGTCGTTCGGCGCCCCGCGCATCACCAAGGACGGCGTTACCGTCGCCAAGGAAATCGAGCTTGAGGACAAGTTCGAGAACATGGGTGCGCAGATGGTGCGTGAGGTCGCCTCGAAGACCAGCGACGTCGCCGGCGACGGCACCACGACCGCTACCGTTCTGGCGCAGTCGATCGTCCAGGAAGGCGCCAAGGCGGTTGCCGCCGGCATGAACCCGATGGACCTGAAGCGCGGCATCGACAAGGCAGTCGACGCCATCGTCGCCGAACTCAAGGCCAATGCCCGCAAGGTGACAAGGAACGACGAGATCGCCCAGGTCGGCGCCATCTCGGCCAATGGCGATGCCGAGATCGGCCGCTTCCTCGCCGAAGCGATGGAAAAGGTCGGCAATGAGGGCGTCATCACGGTCGAGGAGGCCAAGACCGCCGAGACCGAGCTCGAAGTGGTCGAGGGCATGCAATTCGATCGCGGCTATCTCTCGCCTTATTTCATCACCAACCAGGACAAGATGCGCGTCGAGCTCGAAGAGCCCTATGTGCTGATCCACGAGAAGAAGCTGTCCAACCTGCAGGCCATGCTGCCGGTGCTCGAAGCCGCAGTGCAATCGAGCAAGCCGCTGCTGATCATCGCCGAGGATGTCGAAGGCGAGGCGCTGGCGACGCTGGTCGTCAACAAGCTGCGCGGTGGACTGAAGGTTGCCGCCGTCAAGGCGCCGGGTTTTGGTGACCGCCGCAAGGCGATGCTGGAAGACATTGCCATCCTGACCGGCGGCACGGCCATCAGCGAGGATCTCGGCATCAAGCTCGAAAACGTCACGCTGGAGATGCTCGGCCGCGCCAAGAAGGTGCTGATCGAGAAGGAGAACACCACCATCGTCGACGGTGCCGGCCGCAAGGACGAGATCCAGGCACGCATCAGCCAGATCAAGGCGCAGATCGAGGAGACCACCTCCGACTATGACCGCGAGAAGCTGCAGGAGCGGCTGGCCAAGCTCGCCGGCGGCGTCGCCGTCATCCGCGTCGGCGGCTCGACCGAGGTCGAGGTCAAGGAGCGCAAGGACCGCGTCGACGATGCCATGCACGCCACCCGCGCTGCGGTCGAGGAAGGCATACTGCCTGGCGGCGGCGTGGCGCTGCTCAGGGCAGCGAAGGCGCTCGACAATGTCGCCGTCGACAATCCCGACCAGAGGACCGGCGTCGAGATCGTGCGTCGGGCCATCGAGCAGCCGGTGCGCCAGATCGCCGAGAATGCCGGTGCGGAAGGTTCGATCATCGTCGGCAAGCTGCGCGAGAAGACCGAATTCGGCTATGGCTGGAACGCCCAGACCAACGAGTTCGGTGATCTCTACGCGCAAGGTGTGATCGACCCGGCCAAGGTGGTGCGCGCCGCTCTGCAGGACGCCGCGTCGGTCGCCGGCCTGCTGGTGACCACCGAGGCGATGGTGGCCGAGAAGCCGAAGAAGGAAGCTGCCGCACCGGCAATGCCCGGCGGTGGCATGGACTACTAAAGGTCAGGCGTCCAAAGCGAGGCTTCTAAACGGCAGATGGACCGTGTCCGCCAAAGCGGGCACGGTCTTGCCGGTCCGGACCAATGCGGAGCAGGTGTTGCCATGGATGTGATGGACAGTTTTGGAAAGATCGCGGCGCCGACCCGCCCGAAGAACGATTTCAACTATGAAACCGATTGCAGGGCGGCGCTGGCGCCCCTGGTCGACGGCTTGCTGGACATGGCCGAGCAGGCCGGCTGGGATCGCCGCAAGGCGGCCTATACGCTGATGTTCCTGTCGGCCCAACGCGTCGGGGCCGGCCAGGAGTAGACGGCGCGAGCGACCTTCGTGGCGTTCGCCCGCCGCAACGATCTTCTCGCGCCGCAGACGAGCTCTACGGATGCGGGTGGACCGCTCGGAGATTGGGCGATGCGTTCGCAGCGTGAACGCACCAGCGTGAACGCGCCTTTTCCGTCATGGCCTTGCGCATCTTGCGCGCATTGCCGCGGTTGTTCGGAGGTACGTGATAGTGGTTCACTGCTTCTATTCCCTCCGCGCGAAACTTGCCTATCCCTATGCGCCGCGCTTGAACACCCCCCTCTGTCCGGCAGGACAAAGGGGGTACTGTCCCGCCGACCTAGGTCTGTATTGCCCCTCGGGCTACCGCCTTACCCGCGATTTCAGCCAGCGGTCGAAGGCCACGGCGAGGATCAGGATCAGGCCGATGACGATGCTTTGCGTGTAGGACGAGACGTTGTTGAACTGCAGCCCGTTCTGCAGCACGCCGATCAGTGCCGCGCCCACCACCGTGCCGCCGACCGAGCCAATGCCGCCGAACAGCGAGGTGCCGCCGATGACCACCGCCGAGATCACCGTCAGCTCGTAGCCGATGCCGGCGACGGCTTCCGAGGAATTGAGCCTGGCCGATAGCACGAAGGCGGCAAGGCCGGCGAAGAAGCCGACGATGATGTAGACCGAGATCAGGATGCGGTCGACGCGCAGGCCGGACAGCCGCGCCGCCTCGGCATTGCCGCCGACGGCGTAGACGGCGCGACCGTAGCGCGTGTAGCGCAGGACGATGTGGCAGAGGATCGCCGCCGCCGCGAAGATGATCGCCGGCACCGGCACCGGGCCGATCAGGCCGGTGCCGAACCAGCGCATCGAAGCGTCGAAGCCGGAGATCGGGCCGCCATTGGAGATCGTCAGCGTCAGGCCGCGAAAGACGGTGAGGCCGCCGAGCGTGACGACGAAGGGCGGCACTTTCAGCCGGGTGATGGCAAAGCCCTGGACGCCGCCGGCCAGGGCGCCGACGACGACGGCAGCCAGAAGGGCGGCGAACCAGCCATAGCCTTGTGCGCCGGACGTCGACAGCGACAGCGTGTTGGCAGTGCCGCCCTTGGCCACCACCGCCGCGACCATGCCGCAGAAGGCCAGCAGCGAACCGACCGACAGGTCGATGCCGGCAGTGAGGATGACGAAGGTCATGCCGAGCGCGATCAGCCCGGTGATCGAGATCTGCCGCATGATGTTGAAGATGTTGATGGGATCGATGAAGCTCGGCTTCAGCACGGTGAAGACGACGATCAGCAGCGCCAGGAACATCAGCGGGCCAAAACTCATCAGCAGGCGCGCGACATTGATGCCGCTGCGCTCGCTCTGTTCGGTCGTGCTGGTCATTGCGTCGCTTCCTGCGTTTGATCGAGCGCCATCAGTTCCATCAGTTTTTCCTCGGTCGCCTCGATGCCTGGCATCTCGCCGGTGATGCGACCGCGCCGCATGGTGACGATCCTGTCCGACACCGCAAGCACTTCGGGCAATTCCGACGAGATCATCATGATGGCGATGCCGCGCCCGGCGAGCTGCACCAGGATCTGGTGCACCTCGGCCTTGGCGCCGACATCGACGCCGCGCGTCGGCTCGTCGACGATCAGCACCTTGGGGTCGCGCGCCAGCCAGCGGGCGAGGATGACCTTCTGCTGGTTGCCGCCGGACAGCCCCTCGATGGGCTGCTCGGGCGAGGCCATGCGGATCGACAGCGTTTTTCTGTAGCTCGCCAGCGCCTGGCGCACGCGGCGCTCGGCCATGAAGCCGAGAGCGTTGGAGTAGCGGCCGAGCGCTGCGACGGAAAAGTTGGTGAGAATGCCGAGCGCGGCGAAGATCGCCTGATGCTTGCGGTCTTCCGGCACCAGGCCGATGCCGAGGGCGATGGCGTCGGCGGGTGTTTCAGGCGCGATCGTCTTGCCGTCGAGGGTGATGGTGCCGGCGGCGATGCGGTCGGCGCCGAAGATGGCGCGGGCAAGCTCGGTGCGGCCGGAGCCGACGAGGCCGGCGACGCCGAGGATCTCGCCCGCCTTGAGGTCGAGATCGATGCCTTCGAGCACGATGGCGTGCGGCGCCTGCGGATCGCGCACCGTGCGCAGGCCGCGCACGGAAAGCCTGACGTCGCCGGCGACATCGCGCAGCGTCGGCCTGGCATAAAGCTCGGACGCGGCGCGGCCAACCATTTTCTCGATGATTTTCGGCAGCTTGATCGGCCCGCCATCGCGGTCGAGATGGCCGGCCAGCCTGCCGTCGCGCAGCACCGTCATGCGGTCGCAGATCGCGGAGGCCTCTTCCAGCCGGTGGGTGACGAACATGATGGCGACGCCGTCCTTGCGCAGCCGGCCCATGATCGACATCAGTTTTTGCACTTCGGTTTCGGTCAGCGCCGAGGTCGGCTCGTCCATGATGATGAGCCGGCTCTTCAGCGACAGCGCGCGGGCGATCTCGACCAGCTGCTGCTCGGCCACCGACAGCGCAGACACCGGCGTCGCCGGGTCGAGGTCAAGGCCGACGCGGGCGATGATCGCGCGCGAGTCTACCTCCATCTTCCGCCAGCTGACCAGGCCGAAGCGCCCGAGCGGCGCGCGGCCAATAAAGATGTTCTCCGCCACGGTCAGCGTCGGGATCAGGCTCAGTTCCTGGTAGATGGTGACGATGCTGAGGCGCTTGGCATCCTGCGGATTGTGCGGATTGAATTCGACGCCGTCGAAGACGATGCGGCCGCTGG
Organism: Mesorhizobium sp. WSM4844; assembly: GCF_055811775.1. NCBI lineage: Bacteria > Pseudomonadati > Pseudomonadota > Alphaproteobacteria > Hyphomicrobiales > Phyllobacteriaceae > Mesorhizobium > Mesorhizobium sp. WSM4844. The sequence continues at coordinate 35,452 of NZ_JBVVQB010000057.1, forward strand.
ACGGCGGCATCACGCCGGACAGGATCTTGAGCAGCGTCGACTTGCCGGCGCCGTTCTCGCCGAGCAGGCCGAGGATTTCGCCGGGCCGAACCTCGAGCGAGACATCGCTCAGCGCGGTGACGCCGGCAAAACGCTTGGTCACGCCCTCGACGGCGAGGAGGGGGGGACTCTGTGACGATGCTACGTTTTCAGCCACGGACAAAGGTTTCTCCCGGGGTGCAGTTCATGCCACCTTGAACGCCGAGCTTGAACACCCCCTCTGTCCTGCCGGACATCTCCCCTGCAAGGGGGGAGATCGGATGTCGTCACGGCTTTCGCCAATCACCAACGTTGAAGAAAAGGCGCAGCCAGCGAAGCTGCCAATCTCTCCCCTTGCGGGGGAGATGGCCGGCAGGCCAGAGGGGGGTGCTGTCCCACCGGCCTCGCCAATTGGCCTACTTCGTCTCGCCCAGCCTTTCCGCCTTGTCGAGATTGTCCTTGCCGATGACGATCGGCGTCAGCAGGACGAGCTTTTCCTTGGGCTCGGTCTTGTCCCTGGCGTAGGCGACGGCGATCTGCACCGCGGTGCGCGACTGCTCGCCGGGGAACTGTTCGACGGTGCCGGCCAGCTTGCCGTCGCGCACGGCGACCAGCGCTTCGGGAAGCGCATCGAAGCCGTAGATCTTGACGTCGGTGAAGTTGCGCGCCGCGCAGGCTTCGACCGCGCCCAGCGCCATGTCATCATTGGCGCAGATGATCGCGTCGGGCTTGCCGTTGGCGGCAAGGCCGGCCTCGGTGACCGAGAGCGCCTCGGCGCGGGCGAAATTGGCGGTCTGCTCGAAGATGACCTGGTACTTGTCCTTCATCGGGTCAAGGACGTTGTGCACGCCCTTGTTGCGGTCGATCGCCGGACCGGCCCCTGGCTGGCCCTGCAGATGAAAAATCTTGGCGCCGTTCGGGAACGCCGCCACCATGGCCTGCGCTTCGGCCTCGCCGCCCTTGACGTTGTCGGCGCCGACATGGGCGAGGATGCCTTCAACCCCGTCGACGCGGCGGTCGATGGTGACGACGGGGACGCCGGCCTGGATCGCTTGCTCGATGGCCGGGGCCAGCGCGTTGACGTCGAGTGGCGAGATGACGATGGCGTTGACCTTCTGCACGAGCGCTGCCTCGATATCGGCGGTCTGCTTGGGCGCCGAGTTCTGGCCGTCGCTTTCGACAAGATTGACGCCCTGCGCCTGAGCTTCCGCCTTGATCTGGTTCAGCATGTGCACGAAGAACGGAAAGCCGAGGCTCGGCACCGAACCAAGGATGGTCAGCTTGTCCTGGGCGAAAGCCAGTTGCGGAGCGGCCAGCGCCATCGTGCCCATCGCCACGGACGACAGCAGGAATTCACGTCTGTTGATCAATTTAGTCTCCTCCCACATGAGCGCATGAACCCGAAAACCGGTTCCGGTTTTCCGAAAATTCCTGCGTCGATCCAGAAATGGAGTGTCCTTTGAGCGCCCAGGGGGACGCAACGGCGCTCCAGCCGGTCCACCGCGACGTTCTCCTCCGCTCGGCGCCGGCGGGCGGATGCTAGCCAAGGCCGGAGATTTGCGCAAGAACAGGGGGGCGGCTTCGCGGGGTTCGCCGGACTGCCGGGATGATCTCTCAGTCTGCCACCGCCGGCTTGCTGATTTTGTCGGTTGTCAGCGACAGCAAGGTGATTGATCCAAATATGACCGCAGCACCGGCTGCTCCGGTCGGCGACAGCCGCTCGCCCAGAAATATGGCGGCGCCAACCGCTCCGAACACGCTCTCTGCGCTGACGATCACCGCGGCATGGCTGGCCGACGTGAAGCGTTGAGCGATCGTCTGCATGCCGAAGGCGGCCCCGGTCGAGAAGATGCCGAGCACGGCGAGTTCCGGGGCGGCATCGCTGATGGCGGCCAGCGACAGATTACCCAGAACGGCGCCGAGCGGCAGCGTGATCACGGCGGCGCCGAGAAATTGCGCGGCAGCCGCTGCGATCGGCGCGCCGTGGGTCTGCATGTGACGACCAAGCTCCACCATCCACAGCGCGTAGCACGCGGCCGAAAGTGTCGCAGCGAGATCGCCCTGGCTGAAGCTGGTGATCAAGCCTCCGGACAGCAGCAGGACACCGGCCAATGTCATGGCAGCCGCAAGCCCGCCGACAGCAGTCGGGCGCTCGCCAATCAGCAACCAGGCCGCGAGCGGTGTCATCACCGTTGCGGTGCTCACCAGGAAACTCGCATTGGTAACCGTGGTGTCGAGATAGGAGACCTGCTGGATGATGATGGATATCGAGAACAGTGCGCTGACTTTGGCGAGGCTGATCCAGTAGCCTGGCCCGGATTTCGTTCCCCATTCGAGCCCCGTCAGCGGCGCGGCCATGAGCCCCGCGATCAGGCAGCGCATGCCCACGGCGCTGAGCGGATCGAGATGATCCAGCACAGTCTTCTGCGCAACATTGCCGAAGCCCCAAAAGGCAGCAGCAAGCAGAAGCAGACAGTTGGCCTGCACCTTCGACATATCGATGTCTCGGCAAAGCTTGCGCCGCAAAGGGCGGATCGCTGGTTGCTAGCGGGCGGCGAGCTTGTCCCACCGCTTGCAATACAGGCGGACGCCGACGGGCATGATCTCATAGCCGGCGTCATTCAACTGCAGCTTCATCTCCTCGAAATGCCGCTTTGAGCCGCTGACGATCGATTCAGGCGTGTAGTCCCAGCCGTTGCGGGCGGCATTGGCCAGGATGTCGGCATAGAGGCGCATGCTCGTGATTTTCACATCCGATTCCAGCACCTGCCTGCATCCTCTAGCGAACGACGGCGACTGGGCGGCGGAAAAACTCAAGATCGTGCATGCCAGCATTATCGAAACAGGACGCATGGAACCTCCCCCGGATTGCAGCTTGTTGCGGCAAACGACCTTGCAATTTGTGCGCCTGCGGCGGAATCGCGCAGATGCAGTATTCGGCCTCCTGCATTTGTAGTATTCTGTCCTGGGACGGTTTTCACCATGACGGTCAATGACGCTTCGAAGGCGCAGGCGCTCGATGCCTTGTCGGGTCGCGAGCGCGCGGTCGCGGAAAAATTCGCAACCGGCATGACCTATCGCGAAATCGGCAATGCACTTTTCATTGCCCCGACCACTGTTCGCACCCATCTGGCGGCCATCTACGAAAAACTTGGCGTGCGCACCAAGATCGGGCTCGCGGCGTATTTTGCCGGCGCTTCCGGCGCTCGGCCCGGCGGGCAGTCACGTCAGTCGGACGCTCCGTCAGTGCTCGCCATATTTCCGATCGAATGCCTGAATTCCGACGAGCGCTGGCGCCGCTTTGCCGATGGCCTGTCGTCAGACATCACCTTCAACCTGGCGCGATACGCGGGCTTGCCTGTCATCGCCTTCCACACGATGAAATCGCTGGGCAGCAAGCCGGCCGATTTCGCGGCGGTAGGCAAGGCGCTCGGCGCCACCTATTTCGTATCGGGCCAGTTGCGTGCGGACGACCAGAGGATTCGCTTGACGATAGAGCTTGCCGATGCCGATAGCGGCGTCAACCTGTGGAGGGAGCGTTACGACCGCCCGGCCGAGGACATTTTCGCGCTGCAGGACAGCCTGGCCGAAAGCATCATCAACGTGTTCGCCGGCAGTTACGGAACGCTGGCCACGGTCGGCCGCAATGCGGCTCGCCGCAAGCCGCCGGCCAGCTTGCGGGCCTATGATTTTTATCTGCTTGCGCTCGAACAGCACACCACGTTCAGCCGCGCCGGCAATGCCGAGGCGATCCGCCTGTTTTTGCGCGCGCTGGAGCTTGATCCTGCTTTCGCCAACTGCTGGGCCGAACTCGCCTACGCCTATTCGGTCGAGGCCTGCAACGGCTTTGGCGACGACGTGCTGACGTCGATCGAGAACTGGCGGATCACGGCCGAAAACGCCTTGCGCCTCGACCCGACGGACAGCTGCGCCCACGCATGCCTTGGCAATGTCAGGGCATGCCTTGGCGATCTCGAAGGAGCGGAGCGCGCGCACCGGCGGGCTCTCGAATACGGCTCCAACCACGCCGGCATACTGCTGCTGCTGGCCGGCAGCAAAGCGCTTGTCGCCGGCGATCCAGCTGAGGCGATTCCGCTCATCGAGCGTGCCATGCGCCTCAATCCATTGGCCCCGCACTGGTATTTCGGCATGCAAGGCCGCATCCTGTTTGCCGCCGGCAGGCATCGGGAAGCTGTCGCGGCGCTCCGCAGGAGTTCGCCGGAGTCGCCGGACGTGCTGATGTTCCTGGCGCTTTCGCATGCGGCCATGGGCGAGACCGCCGAGGCGGGGCGCGCCGCGGCCCGCTTGAGAGCCGAATTTCCAGGCTTTTCGGTCGAACGCTTCATTGCAGGCTATCCGGTGACCAACCGGGACGCCTTGCTTGCCATCCGCCACGCTGCCGAACTGGCGAAGCTGCCGTAGGCAAGTTGATGCATGCAGGAGTCGGTGCCGGCTCGCCCGATCGATGCCGGCCGATCAGGCGGGTGTTGCCGCCCTGCACAAGCACCAAATGGGCACGGCGCCATGCCGTGGGCCTCGCCGAAATGATATCCGCCTCAGCCCACTTTCGCCTTCTTCAGCACATCGTTGACCCTGGCCTGCCAGCCCTTGCCGGTTGCTTTGAACTTCTCGGTCACCGCCGGTTCAAGCCGGATGGAAATCTGCTGCAACGGGACGGCGACAGGTGGGCGCCCCCGGCCGCGCTTGATGCTCTCCGCCAGATCGGGAAACGCTTCGGCAAAAGGTTTGCCCTTGGCGATCTGCTCGTCGGTCAATTCCGGGCTGTCGGCATCGTCCCAGTCTTCCTTGGTGTAACCCCGACCGGGAACGAACTCTTTCATGCGGTTCTTGCGGATCATGTCAAAAGGCTCCTTTCCCTGCTGCTGGCCGGACGATAATAGGAGAGTCAACCATTATTCGTGATACAAAAAAAGAAGTTTCCTGATGCAAGCCCGTTTCCTTCAGTGGTTGTCCTCTTACGAAGGACAACCCAAAAGGCAGACATGGTACGATGCGGGCTCGTTTCGGCATGACGCGGCGATGGTCCAGGCCGTTCGCGCCCACTGAAAAATTGACACGACAGCCGGGCTCGGCCATGCTTATGCAGCCGCCTTCTCCTGCGGCGGCGTGTGTATGAGCAGTCCATGGCCAGTTCCGTCACCAGCCAGAATTCCAAGCGTGCCGCGGTGCGCAAGGCGCTCGACCGCCACAAGGTCTACATCACCGCACAGAGCTTTTCCGCCGGCGCCTACAAGGCGCGTGTCCTCGTCGACGGCGAGGCATATTGGGTCGACGAATTCCGGCTGAGCCAGCTCCAGCAGGGTCTGTCGCCGGCCGAGCTCGAATTGACGCCGGCCACCGACGATTGAGTGTGACGTTCATCCCTTCGTCATCCCAGGAATATTTCGGGGCGCAGGCGGGACAGTACCCCCCTCTGGCCTGCCGGCCATCTCCCCCGCAAAGGGGGAGATTGGCAGTGTCACTGTGGCCGCCCTCTTGGCAACGTCGGAGGTTGGCGAAAGCATTCGTGACATCCGATCTCCCCCCTTGCGGGGGAGATGTCCGGCAGGACAGAGGGGGGTGTGAAGAAACTCGACGGAGGGTGATCGGTTCT
>NZ_JBVVQB010000058.1:0-41003 GCF_055811775.1 Mesorhizobium sp. WSM4844
TCGTCGCCAGCGGCGCGCCGCCCTCGTTGGTGAGGCGTATATAGTCGGCGCCCATCCAAAGTGTCAACAACGATTTCAATCTTTTTTGCGGAGAACTGTTACGCTTTTGGCGTCTCAGTTCAGGGGCGCACTACACCATGTCTTAGGTGCGATTTATTACCTATGTCTCCGCGCGGGACCCGGCGGAGGAACGGTCTCCCGTCCTTTCACCCTATATGGGAACAAAACGGGAAGCTTCAAGGGTCACGCCGCCCATGTCCGGTCTGCAAGGCGGTATTTACGGCAAACGGGACCGGAGCCCGATGGTTCCGGCGAATATCTATGGCGGCGCGGCCAAACGGCTGGAACCATTCGGCCCGGCTGTTAGTTCCATCAGCGAAGAACGAGGCCGCCGAGCGAGCGTCGCAGCGCGACAGGCCTGAGGCCCTCAATACGTCTTCCAGACCAATCTCGCCCAACGACTGCCGGCGCCGGCGCCGTTCTGAGCGCAAATAGGGAGATTCACCATGAAAGTCGCTGAGATAATGACCCCCAACGTCCATCTCGCCAGTCCTGACGAGTCGTTGCAGAAAATCGCGAAACGCATGGCGGTTGACGATGTCGGATTCCTGCCAGTCGGAGAAAACGACCGACTCGTCGGAACGATAACCGACCGCGACATCGTCGTGCGTGCGCTCGCCGAAGGCAAGGACGGCAATGCCACGGTCCGCGACGTGATGACCAAGGATGTCAAATACTGCTTCGAGGACGAAGATATCGACCATGTCGCCCAGAACATGGGTGACATCCAGGTCAGGCGATTGCCTGTCCTCAATCGCGACAAGCGCCTGGTGGGCGTGGTCTCGCTCGCGGATGCGGCGCTGAAGGAAGATCCGGGAACCGTCGGTATCGCGATGTCCGGCGTGGTCGTACCCGGCGGCGCACACGCGACGTAAGCGCTCTGCCCGGCTGCGTGGTCAAACTGAGTTCAGCGGCCCGCATTAGCGCTGTCGCGTCTCAAAGCGACGGCTCGACCGAGCCGTAAATCAGGCCTTCCTGTCATAATGCCGGGGACGTCGATGACGCTTCCGGCTGCTCCAGTATCTTTGCACGTTTCCCACTTGCGCTCTTGGCGGTGGCTCAGAGCTACGTTTGGGCGATGTCAGTTCGGTGCCACCGCGGTATCGCCCGGCACCACACCCTTGGCAGCCTGTTCGATGACGTCGGCTACGGCCTGTGGCTGGGTAAGGAATACCACATGGCTGCCTTTGACCTCGGTGGTGACCGCCCCGATACGATCGGCGGTGCTCCGAAGCAGTTCGGGCGCAATAGCGCCGTCCTCAGTCGCGACAACGTACCAGCTTGGCTTGGTCTTCCACGCCGCCGTCGTCACCTTGGCCTCAAGCGCCTTCATAGCGATCGGCACTTGGGAGTCGCGCAGGAATGCGGCATCGGCATCCTTGGTATCCCCAGCAAAGCCGGCCTTAAACGTCTCAATCTTCAGGAACGCGAAGCCATCGGGCTGCACGTCAGGCTGAAAGTTCGGCGGCGGAGGAATTTCGGCATATTGGTCCAGCGTGGATTGACCGACATCTGGAGCGAAGGCAGCGACATAGACGAGGCCCGCAACATTGGCAGCGTTGCCGGCTTCTGTAATTACCGTGCCACCGTAGGAATGACCGACGAGGATGGCTGGCCCATCCTGCCGGGCGAGCACGCGACGCGTTGCGGCGACATCGTCTTCGAACGACGTGAGCGGATTCTGGACGATCGAGACTTTGTAGCCACGACTTGTTAGTTGGTCGTAGACGCCTCGCCATCCAGCTCCATCGGCAAAGGCGCCGTGGACGAGAACGACGTTGCGGAGCGGCGCGCTTTGTGCGTCGGCAGCAGTTGCCGAAAGCGTCAGCGCACCGACGGCGATCGCTAGGGATTTGATCATGGCAGTTCTCCAGTTGGTTTTGCTGTTGATAGGACAATCATGATCTACCCTGACGGACCTGACTTGATTACCGAGCGGATTAGGACATCAATGTCTCAAAATGAGAGACAATCCGAACTTGCTGGAGGACTCATATGCTGCGCGACTTCAGCGATACGGTCGCTTTCGTAAAGGTGGTGCAGGAAGGGAGCTTCACAGCGGCAGCGCACGTGCTCAAGGTGCCGAAGACACGGGTCAGCCGGAAGGTGCAGGAGCTGGAATCCAGACTGCGGACACAACTGCTGAATCGAACAACCCGCAGCCTGAAGCTGACTGAAGCGGGAGCGGTATATTTCCAGCACTGCGAACGAGTGGTGAAGAATCTGGAGGATGCGGAGAACGCAGTGGCGGAGTTGCAGCAACATCCGCGCGGATGGCTTCGGATTGCCGCCTCGTACTGGCTGGCAACTCGCGTCCTCGCTCCGCTGCTCACCGAGTTTCGCCGCTTCTATCCAGAGGTGTTCCCGCAATTGCTTCTTGGGCACGAGGTCGTCGACCTTGTCGCCAAGGACATAGACATCGCTTTCCGGCTCCAGGAAGGCACCCTGCCCGATTCCACGCTCACGGCTCGGCGGCTCGGCGCATTGCCGATGGGTATCTATGGGGCCCCGACCTACCTGGAACGTGCGGGGACGCCACAGCATCCATCGGAGCTGACGGAACATGCCTGTCTGTTGACAGAGTTCTATTTCAATCGTCCGGCAGTAGAATGGCCCCTATCGAGCGGCGGCGAGCGGTCCCAGTTCAAAGTACGAGCAGTGGCCGTTGCCAGCGATCCAGAGGCTCTTCACGGGTTCCTGCTGGAGGGAGTTGGTCTGTTCATGACCAACCATGTGCGCGTCAAGTCGGACGTTGCCGCTGGGAGACTGGTTCGTGTCCTACCCGAGTGGGCAGGGCCCGAACCAACCCTCTATGCGATCCGGCCTGGAGGCGGCGTTCAGCCCCCCAAAGTTAAAGCATTTTTGGACTTTCTCATTCCGCGGCTCGATTTGAAGAGGATTGATAGCAAAGCGAGTCACATCTGAAGTCGATCCTGCCTACCATGCGCTTCTTCCACCGCAACGATTGTTTCAAACTGACCACTACCCCATTGGCTCAGCCGGCTGAGCCAGTTTGACTCAAGCGTAGGCCCTATCAACGTTACACCGATTTAATGTGCAAGCGAGCGGGAGAATTGCCATAAAGCTTTGATATCGACGGGCCATCCCCTGTGTCGGAGGGTGCTGTCGCGTCTACTTCAGCTTGGGAACGTAGACGGGATCTTGCCAACCGGAGTGCCGATGGCCGCCTGGAAACAGATCGTTTTTTCACTTGTGATCCTCGTCGCGGCCGCGGCCGCCTGGGTTCGCTTTTTTCCAGGCGCGCCGGATGTGCTGGCGCGCTGGGGCATCGAATGGGCTGATGCCGCGACGCCTCCGACAGCGACGAGCGCCGTCGACAACGCCGGGCAAGCGGGCCGCCGCAGCGACGCCGGCCAACTGGCGACTATCGTCGCATTGCCGGCGGCCACGGCCGTCATCAATGATCGCCTGCGGGCAATCGGCACCGGCCGAGCCTACGCCTCGGTGACGGTCAATCCCTTCAGTTCCGGCCGCCTGGTCGAATTTCTGGTCGAGTCCGGCGCCCATGTCGAAAAAGGACAGATCATTGCCACTCTCGATTCCGACACCGAGGTGATCGCACAGGACCGCGCAAAGCTTGCCTTGCAGGACGCGCAGGCCAAGCTCGTCCGGGTCAAATCGCTGCGGGCTTCCAACGCCGCGACAGCGGTCGCCGTTGCCGATGCCGAAGTGGTGCTGGCCAATGCCAAGCTGGCGCTTCGCGATGCGGAACTGGCCCTGCAGCGCCGCTCGATCGTCGCGCCGATCGCCGGCGTCGTCGGCATCCTGCCGATATCAGCCGGCAACTATGTGACCAGCCAGTCGGCGGTCGCCACCCTTGACGACCGCTCCAGCATACTGGTCGAATTCTGGGTGCCGGAGCGCTTCGCCGCAGTCGTCAAAGTCGGCGCGCAATTGTCGGCGACGCCAATCGCCAACCCAAACAAAGCCTATACCGGCACGGTCTCCGCCATCGACAACCACATCGATGAAGCCAGTCGTACCCTTCTGGTCAAGGCAAAGATCGCCAATCCGGCCGATTCGCTGCGTGCCGGCATGTCCTTCCAGATCACCATGAAGTTCCCCGGCGACAGCTATCCTGCGGTCAGTCCGCTGGCGATACAATGGGGTTCGGACGGCGCCTATATCTGGACCATCGTGGACGGCAAGGCCAAGCGGGTTGCGGTGCGCATCATCCAGCGCAACACCGAGACCGTGCTGATCGATGCCCCGATCGTCAGCGGCGACATGGTGGTGACCGAGGGCACCCAGAGCGTCAGCGAAGGCGGCGAGGTCCGCATCGCCGGCGAACAACTGCGCGCCGCGGACGCCGACGGCTGATGACCGCAACCAACAACGCAGCCAGCGACACAGGATTCACCGCGCTGTTCATTCGCAGGCCGGTGATGGCCTTCGTTTTGAACACGCTGATCGCGGTCGCTGGCCTTGCTGCCTTTTACGGTGTCGAAATCCGCGAACTGCCGGATGTCGATCGCGCCGTCGTCACCGTCAACACGACCTTTGAAGGCGCTGCAGCCGAGACCGTCGACCGCGAATTGACCGACGTGATTGAGGGCGCGGTCGCCCGCGTCTCTGGTGTGAAGTCGATCTCGTCCACCTCGTCCTTCGGCACAAGCCGCGTCACCATCGAATTCAACGACGGCGTCGACCTAGACGTCGCCGCCTCCGATGTGCGCGACGGCGTCGGCCGCGTCGCCGACCAGATGCCGGACACGGCGGATGCGCCTCGCATCGTCAAGGCCGATGCCAATTCCGAGCCGGTGATGCGGCTGGCTGTCACCTCCGACACCATGTCGGTGCAGGACATGACGGTGCTGGTCCAGGACCAGATCGAGGACGAGCTTGCCGCGGTGCCTGGCGTAGCCGACGTCCAGGTCTATGGCGACCGCGACAAGATATTTCGCATCGATGTCGATCAGAACAAGCTCGCCGGCCTGGGCTTCACCGTCGCCGACCTGAGGACAGCGCTGGCCTCGGTCGCTTTCGATTCGCCTGCCGGCTCGATCACCACGACCAACCAGGATCTGATCGTGCGTCCGACGGCGGACGTGACCACGCCGGAGGAGTTCGAAAACATCATCATCGGCGGCACGACCCGCATCCGCGACGTCGCCACCGTCACGCTCGGCCCCGACATCGGTCAGACCACATTGCGTTCGAACGGCAAGACCGGCATCGGTCTTGGCATCATCCGCCAGGCGGAATCGAACACGCTGGATATTTCGACCGGCGTCAGGGCGGCCGTCGCCGCGCTGCAGGCGGATCTGCCTCAGGGCATGTCGATCAAGGTCACCAGCGACGATGCGGTCTTCGTCAACGGCGCGGTGCATGAGGTCGAGATCGCACTCGGCCTGTCCGTCTCCATCGTGCTGATCGTCATCTATGTGTTTCTTCTCGACTGGCGCGCGACGCTCATTCCTGGGCTTGCGATGCCGGTCGCCATGATCGGGACGATCGCCGCCATCTATCTTGCCGGCTTCTCGGTCAACATATTGACGCTGCTGGCCCTGGTGCTGGCGACGGGCCTGGTCGTCGACGACGCCATCGTTGTTCTGGAAAATATCGTGCGACGACGCAACGAAGGCATGGGGCCACGCGCCGCGGCCGTGCTTGGCGCCCAGGAAGTGTTCTTCGCCGTCATCGCCACGACGCTGACGCTGGTCGCCGTCTTCGTGCCGATCTCCTTCCTGCCCGGCCAGACCGGCGGCCTGTTTCGCGAATTCGGCTTCGTTCTCGCCATATCGGTGCTTCTGTCCGCCGTCGTGGCGCTGACCCTTTGTCCGATGCTTGCCTCGCGCATGCTGTCGGTCGCGCCGCTTCATCACGAAGGCGGCAGCGGCATCGGCGCCCGCATCGGCGGCGCGCTGAACAGGCTCTACCGGCGCTGCCTGCGCACCTGCCTCGATGCGCCGTGGATCGTGCTCCTGGTCGCGCTGCTGTTTGCAGCCACCGCCTTCACGCTGTTCGGCACGATTCGCCAGGAACTGACGCCGACCGAGGACCGTGCCATCGTGCTCATGCGCGTCGACGCGCCGCAAGGCGTCAGCCTCGACTACACGACGCAGCAGATGCAGAAGATCGAAAAACTGATCCAGCCGCTGCGCGATTCCGGCGAAATCCGCAACACCTTCGAGAGCGCCGGCCGCAACGGCGCCTACAATGCCGGCTTCATGGTGATGACGCTGGCGCCATGGGACGAGCGCACCCGCAGCCAGCAGCAGATCATGGCCGACATCAGACGGCTCACCCGGCAGGTGCCGAGCGTGCGCGTCTTTCCGATGCAGCCCAACAGCCTCGGGATTCGCGGCGCCGGCAACGGCCTGCAGTTCGCGCTGGTCGGCAACAACCGTGCGGCGCTCGGCGACGCTGCGGTGAAGATCATCGCCGAGATGCAGAAGGACGCCCGCTTCCAGTCGCCCCGGCTCTCCGTCGACCCGACGCAGCCGCAGCTTTCGGTGGCCATCGACCGCGAGCGTGCTTCCGACCTCGGCATCGACATCACCGGGCTTGCCGGTACTTTTCAGGCCATGCTCGACGGCAATGATGTCGTCGACGTCTATATCGCCGACCGCAGCTACGGGGTGAAACTCGTCTCGACGACCAATCCGATCAACGATCCGACCGATTTGGAGAACATCTTCCTGAAGACGGCCGACGGCCGCTTCGTGCCGATGTCGACCATCGCCACTTTGACCGAGCGCGCCGTACCGCCCTCGCTGACCCGCGAGCAGCAGCAGCCGTCGGTGGCGATCACCTCCAACCTCAGCGGCGATTTCGCGCTCGGCCAGGCGCTCACCCGCGCCGAGGCAATCGCCACGCCGCTTCTGCCGCCGGGCAGCCGCATCGTCCCCTTGGCCGAGGCGGCGACGCTGGGCGAGACCAACAGCGCCATGATCACCATCTTCGGCTTCTCGCTAGTCATCATCCTTTTGGTGCTCGCCGCTCAGTTCGAGAGCTTCGTCAGCGCGGTCATCATCATGGCGACGGTGCCGCTCGGCCTCGCCTGCGCGATCTTTGCCCTTTTGCTCAGCGGCACCAGCCTCAACGCCTATAGCCAGATCGGCCTGGTGCTGCTGGTCGGCGTGATGGCCAAGAACGGCATCCTGATCGTCGAGTTCGCCAATCAGTTGCGAGACCGCGGGCTCGGCGTGCGTGAGGCGATCGAGCAGGCCTCCACCATCCGGCTGCGGCCGGTGATGATGACGATGATCTGCACCGTGCTCGGCGGCGTGCCGCTGGTGCTGGCGAGCGGCGCCGGCGCCGAGGCGCGGATCGCGCTCGGCTGGGTGATCGTCGGCGGCCTGGGTCTGGCCACCGTCTCGACGCTGTTCCTGACACCGGTCGCCTATCTCCTGCTCGGCCGCTTCGTCACGCCGAAGGTGGAAGAGGCATCGCGGCTGAAACGCGAGCTCGAACAAGCCGCCTACACCAATGTCGAGCCGGCTGAGTAGGCAGGACAATCGCTTCAGCTTGGACCAGTGACCGCTCATTCCGAGCGTTTGCGTTGCCCCTCATCTGCCTGCCGGCATCCTCTGCCCGTATAGGGACGGGGAGAGGGCCTCTCGTCACCGGTTTCGCCAATCACCGGCGTCGCAAGAAGGGCGCCGGCGTTGCGATCAGCTCCTTCTCCCCGTCACTATTGCGGGAGAAGTGCCCGGCAGGGCGATAAGGGGCGGCGCCGACTTCAACAAGTTGATCTCCGATACAAATTGGGCACTATCATTTGCCTGAAGAGATTTGCGGCCTGACCATGGCAGCCTTTTGCTGGGCGAGGCGCGGGCGCGCGGAGGAATTGCGATGAGCTATCTGGACGAGCTGTTTTCGGTGGCCGGCAAGACCGCGCTGGTGACCGGGGCTGCGACCGGCATCGGCCGCATGGCGGCGACCGCTTTGGTCAGGGCCGGCGCCACCGTGATGATCGCCTCGCGCAAGGGTGAGGACTGCATCAGGGTTGCCGATGACCTGAACGGCCTCGGCGGCACCGGCCGGGCCGAGGGCTTTGCCGGCGATGTCTCCAGCGAGGCTGGCATCGCGGCGCTGGTCGACGAGGTCAAGGCGCGGACCGAGCGGCTGAACATCCTGGTCAACAATGCTGGCGTCTCCTGGGGGGCGCCGCTGGAAAGTTTTCCCTACCATGCCTGGGCCAGGGTGTTCGGCGTCAACGTCACTGCGGTCTTCCAACTGACGCGCGAGCTTCTGCCGCTGCTCGACGCCGCCGCCAGCGATGCCGATCCGGCCCGGGTGATCAATCTGGGTTCGGTGATGGGCACGCAGCCGCTGGCCGACGACGCTTACTCCTACTCTGCCTCGAAGGCTGCTGTTCATCATCTGACGCGCACCTTGGCGATCGAGTTCGCCGCCCGCCGTATCACCGTCAATGCCTTCGCCCCCGGTCCCTTCCAGAGCCGGATGACTGCCTTCGCCACCGCGAGCGAGGACCAGGCCAAGCATATCGGCGGCCATGTACCGATCGGCCGCATCGGCGCGCCGGATGACATTGCCGGCGCAACGCTCTATTTGTGCAGCCGTGCCGGCAGCTATATCACCGGCGCCATCCTGCCGATCGATGGCGGACAGTCGGTGCAGCATGGGCTGACACTGTTCAAGGAATGAAGCCGCTCGCGCTCCGGACGGTTGAAATGGAGGACATCAGCGTGGAACCGATCAGTCTCGATGTGCTTCTGGCCAGCGTCGGCAAGGAGGTCGGCGTGTCGCCGTGGCGGGTGGTCTCGCAGCGCATGATCGACCAGTTCGCCGACGCCACCGACGACCACCAGTTCATCCATTGCGACCCGGAGCGCGCCAAGCGCGAGACGCCGTTCGGCGGCACCATCGCGCATGGTTTTCTGTCGCTTTCGCTTTTATCGGCGATGACCTTCGAGACCATGCCGCCACTCGAAAACAGCAAGATGGGCGTCAACCATGGTTTTGACTCGCTGCGCTTCCTGGCGCCGGTGAAGACCGGCGCGCGCATCCGCACCCGTTTCGTGCTGGCCGACGTCAAGGTCAGGCCGTCGGGGTGGGTGCAGACCGCGCATGACGTGACGATCGAGATCGAGGGCTCGAAAAAGCCGGCGCTGACCGCGCGCTGGCTGACGCTGACATTGATCGAGCGCGAGCCAGAAGCGGCCTGAACGGGTCAACGAACCTCGCCAGAGATCATCTTCATGTGCCGACCGACCTGCAGGGCAATGTAGACGACCAGTGCGCAACCGATCGGAAACACGATCTCGTTGAGGCCGGTTGTGATCGCCCGCGGCAATTCAAGGGCAACGCCGTTCACCGCGGCCGTCTCAATCGTCAGCACCGTGATTCCGCCGCCGAACACCGCGCCTATCGCGGTGCCTGCCAGCGCAAAATGGAGCGGACGGGGTTTTTCCTTCGACGCCAGCGAGGCCAGGATCCAGCCGAGCAGGCCATATTCGATCGCCCGCAGCACGCCCAGCGTGGTGAGCGAGAGGGTGGCCGGTTTTGTGGCCGCATCAAGAGCAGTTACCATGACCTTTTGCGACCCCTTGGCGATGGCCATCGCCAGTGGTGCCGAGATTGCAGCGATCAGGCCGCCGAGCGAGGCTCGTACCTTGGCGATCGCCGTGCCGAGGCTGAGACCGGCGCAGACGAAGAACGCCCACGTCACGCCTTGCGCCAATTCGATCAGGATCAGGGTGGTAGCCGGGTGAGAACCCGCTGCAAGCCTGCCAGCCAGAGTAAGCGCCTCCATGGCGAATCCGAGCGCGATCGCCAACCATGCAACCATGACCACCCGCCTGAAGGCCAGCATGGCATCGTGAGAAAGTGGATCTGCGTTTGGCGCAACGGAAGAAAGCTCGGTCATGGTCATCTCGCCCTAGCAACAAAATCTCTTGGCCGGGCCGCAGCTAACCTCTGGTTGTAACAGTCCGATGTCGCGTCGTTTCTGCCCGGGTAACACGGGTGATCGATGTTTGGGCGAAAATGGCTGAGAAGGACGCGATTTTTGACCGCGCCTTGTCCGATTCCGTACAGCGTATATAATTTAGCCAGCCACAAACAGAAGGCAGGCGAAAATTGCCGCTCAGCGTCCAGACACGCCGCGAGAAACAAAAGGCCGAACTGCGCTCCGAACTTGTCGACGCCGCGCACAAGCTCGTCCAGGAAGAAGGCTATGAAGGCCTCACCATCCGCAAGCTGGCCAAGCGTGTCGGCTATGCGCCGATGTCGGTCTATTCCTATTTTGCCGACAAGCAGGACATCTTGTTCGCGTTGGCCGAGGACGCGTTCAAGACTCTGGCAAAGCGTATCGAGGATCACCCGGCCGACGATCCGATCGAGGCGCTGCAAGTGGTGATGACCGAATATGCGGCCTTCGGCCTTGGCAACCCCAACGAGTATCGCACGATATTCATGACCGAGAAGGTCAAGCCCCCGGAAGGCAGGACCTTCGCCGAGATGCAGGAGGGCAACCCGTTGATGAAGGTGCTGATCAAGAGGGTCGAAGCCTGCGTGGCCGCCGGCAGGCTGAAGGGCGATCCGCGCGCCATCGCCACCATGCTGTGGGCGGTCGGCCACGGCACGATCTCGCTGCTGATCACCTTTCCCTTCTATCCGTTCGGCGACCAGCAGGCTTTCGTCAAGCGGATGTGCGACTTCACGCTTGCCGCTCTGGCCACGCAGGACGTGCCGCCGCTGACCGAGACGCCGGTCAACTGCTGAAGGGTTTTGTTCGGTTTCGGATAGCTGACAGGCAAGCGAAACAGGGCGAAGGACTGGGGAATCAATCTATGCGTGTAGGACCCTGGTGGCTGGGATCGCGACCCGGCGGGCTAGCGCCACGCTCGCCGCCATAAATTTCGTACATGTACAATTTCCGACTTGAACTTCATATTCGCCGGTCGTATATGTACGCTATATCGTACATGTACAAATCCAGTCATCCAGCCCGGAGACAGACCATGAAAAAGACAATCCTCACCGTCGCGGCAGTGCTTGCATTCTCGGGCGCTGCCTTCGCCGACCAGAGTCAGCCCGGCAAACAGGCGCCGGCCGCGGCCTGCGCCGACACCGGCATTAAGCTCGATTGCGGCGCGACCGGATCGGTCGAGAAGGCAGGCGCGGCCACCCACAAGGGCTCAACGGAAAGCAAGGACCCGCGGCTCGGCATCGACATCGACCCGTGGATCGTGCCCAGCACGTTCTGACGTTCGAAACAAAAGCGACGACAGGAAATCCTGACCGCCTGCTCTCGTGGCCGGCGACCCGGCTCGCCGGAGCCTGATGAATGTTATTTCCTGCGCTTCTTCATTCCGGCCACGATCTTGGCCTTGCCAGGTCTTGCAGGAGCGCCGGGAATCGAAGTCCCGGTGATCGACACCGGATCGCTGGCCGGAAACGTGTCCTCGAGCCCTTCCTCGAGTTCCTCTTCAATGTTTGGTTCTTTGTGCTGCTCGTGTTCGAACGAGCGCACGGCCGGCGTCTTCTGAGCCGCTGGATTCGGCGCGGATTTCGACGGCATCGACATTCTCCCCGACTTGCTCCGGCAAACGGTCGAGCCCAGCGAACATTCCTAAGCCGCTGCGTCGCCGGCCGCCTCCGACAGGAAAGTAAAGACATAATCGGAAAAAGAGCGCCAGCATTCAACCCGGAACGCGTCGGCTGCGATGCGCAATAGCACGATCTCGGCCTTGCCCAGGATGGTGCGCGAGGCCGCGCCCACCGGAAAGTCGTCCAGCGACAGATCCTGCGGACAGCCTGAATTGATCGTCGCCGCCGCCGCTGGACCGATAACCGAGATGGCGACGTTGCGATGCGAGATGCCGACCGCCGAATGCAGCACTGTGACCTCGGCGCAATCGGCGAGCGGGTCTTTTCCCACCTCGTCGATGACCAGCCATTCGTCCGGCCCAAGCCACAATGCCGTGCGCCCGGCCTTTGCCGCCGAGGTTTTGGGCTTCCGCGGCAGGTTCACTCCAAGCGCCTTCGAAAGCGCCGCGACCGAGGCGTCCGGCGCGCGCAGCGAAATACGCTGCGCCGGCGGCAACACAGCAAGCGTAACGCCGGTTACGGAAAGCTCCTGACCGGCGAGAGCCGGCCGGCGTTCGACCGACGGCGCAGCGGCGGCAGATTCCTTCGCGGCAGCCTTAGCCATTGAGGCGCTCCCCCTTGTCGTCAAAGAACACCATGCCGGTGACCTCCACCTCGATCGTCGCATTGGGCATCGGCACGTAGAGCGTCTCGCCCATCCGGTCGCGGCCGCCGGCAACCAGGGCCAGCGCAATCGAGCGGCCGCAATTCTCCGACCAGTAGCTCGAGGTGACATGGCCGATCATCGTCATCGGGATCGCCTGTTTCGGATCGCCGACGATCTGCGCGCCTTCTTCCAGCACCACTTTTGGGTCTTTGGTCTTCAGGCCGACAAGCTGCTTGCGGCCCTTGGCGACCAGGTCGGGCCGAGCCATGCCCCTGATACCAACGAAATCGGTCTTCTTCTTGCCGACCGCCCAGTCGAGCCCGGCATCGCCGGGCGTCACCGTGCCGTCGGTGTCCTGGCCGACGATGATGTAACCCTTTTCGGCACGCAGCACGTGCATCGCTTCGGTACCGTAGGCACAGGCGCCGTGCTTCTGGCCCTCGGCCCACAGCGCTTCCCAGACGGCCTGGCCGTAGTCCGCCGGCACGTTGACCTCGAAGCCGCGCTCGCCGGTGAACGACATGCGGAACAGCCTTGTCGGCACGCCGCAAATCCTGCCCTCGCGCACCGACATATGCGGCAGCGCCCCGTCCGACATGTCGATGCCTTCGACCAGCGGCGCGATGATGTCTCGCGACATCGGTCCCTGCACGGCGATCACCGCCCACTGCTCGGTGGTCGAGGTCAGCCAGACGTTGAGATGCGGAAACTCGGTCTGGAGGTAATCCTCCATATGGTTCATGACTCGCGGCGCACCGCCCGTCGTCGTCGTCACGTGGAAACGGTCGGCTGCAAGCCTGCCAACCACACCGTCGTCATAAATGAAACCATCCTCGCGCAGCATGATGCCATAGCGGCAGCGGCCGGGCTCCAGTTTCTCCCACGGATTGGTGTAGAGCAGTTCCATGAACTTCGCCGCATCCGGCCCGACCACCTCGATCTTGCCCAGCGTCGAGGCGTCGAACAGGCCGGCCGTCTTGCGCACCGTGACACACTCGCGATCGACCGCGGCGTGCATGTCTTCGCCTGCTTTGGGAAAATACCAGGCGCGCTTCCATTGGCCGACATCCTCGAACACCGCCCCTTGAGCCTCGGCCCACGGATGGATCGCCGTCTTGCGGGTCGGGTCGAAGAGCGGACCCCGCGCGTGTCCGACGATCGAACCGAAGGTCACCGGCGTGTAAGGCGCCCGGAACGTCGTCAGGCCGACTTGCGGGATCGGCTTGCCCAGCGTCTCGGCGGCGATCGCCAGACCGTGCATGTTCGAGGTCTTGCCCTGGTCGGTCGCCATGCCATTGGTGGTGAAGCGCTTGACGTGCTCGATCGAGCGCATGCCTTCATGCACCGCCTGGCGGATGTCCTTGGCGGTGACGTCGTTCTGGAAGTCGACGAAGGCTTTTACCGTCGTGTCCGGCCCGGCGCCGGGCGCCGCACCCAGCATGCCGCGCGACCAGTTCTCGCTGGCGTCGACCTTCGGCTTGGTTTCCTTGACGATGTTGACGCCCGCATCCTTCGCCGCTTTGGCGCCCGCCGCATAGGCCTCGTCGATCGTCGCCGACAGCCCGTCGGTGCCGTTGCAGGCGCCGACTGAGACGCAATCCTGCGCGTAGGTACCGGGCACGAAACGCTTTGTCTCATCGTTGAAGGCGACCTTGCCGCGCGATTGCGAGAACAGATGCACCGACGGTGTCCAGCCGGCCGACATCAGGATGGCGTCGACCGGGATGGTGCGCTCGCCGCCGCCATTCTTCGGCTGCACGGTCATCGACGAAACCCGCAATTTGCCGCCGGCGCGGATCACCGCGCGGCCGAAATTGACCTCGATGCCGAGCGCCCTCGCCTCGTCGATTACCGACCCGGTCGGGTTGTCGCGCAGGTCGACTATCGCCGCCACGCCGACGCCGGCCTTCTTCAGGTCGATCGCCGCCGCATAGGCGGAATCATTGGCCGTATAGACGCCGACATTCCTGCCGACCGCGACGCCAAAATGGTTGAGATAGGTGCGCGCCGCCGACGCCAGCATGATGCCTGGCCGGTCGTTGTCGGCAAACACCATGTGCCGCTCGATGGCACCGGTCGCCAGCACGACGCGTTTGGCGCGAACCTGCCACAGCCGCTCGCGCGGCAGCTCGCGGCCGGCATTCTGTAGATGGTCGCTGACGCGCTCGACCAGCCCGACGAAATTCTGCGCGTAATAGCCGAAGGCCGTGGTGCGCGACAGCACGCGGACATTGTCCATGGCCCTGAGCGTCGCGACTGCACCTTGCGCCCAGGCAAAACCGTCCTGGCCGTCGATCCTGGCGCCACTCTCGAAACGCAGGCTGCCGCCGAAATCGGCCTGCTCGTCGGCTAGGATGACGCGCGCGCCGGTTTCGGCCGCGGCAAGTGCCGCGGCGATGCCGGCAGCACCTCCACCCAGCACCAGCACCTCGCAATGTGCGAAACGCGCCGAATAGTGGTCGGGATCCGGCTGGTCGGGAGCGACGCCAAGCCCTGCCGCAGCCCTGATCCTGGGCTCGTAAAAGTTTTTCCAGGCGGACTTCGGCCACATGAAGGTCTTGTAGTAAAAGCCCGCCGAAAGCAGCGGCGAGGCGATGTCGCCGAGCGCGCTGACGTCGAAGGCCAATGACGGCCAGCGGTTCTGCGACTGTGCCGTCAGCCCGTCATAGAGCTCCTGCACGGTGGCACGGACATTTGGCGTCCTCCTGGCCGAGTCGCGCTTGATCTCAACCAGCGCGTTGGGCTCTTCCGCCCCGGCGGACAGGAAGCCGCGCGGCCGGTGATATTTGAACGAACGGCCGACCAGATGGACGCCGTTGGCGAGCAGCGCCGAGGCCAGCGTTTCGCCTTCGACGCCGGCATAGGACTGGCCGTCGAAGCTGAACCGCGCGGTCTCTGCCTGCTTGAGGCGCCCGGCGCCGGGAATGCGGAACGTCGCGATCATTCGGAGGCTCCCGGCAGCTTCGCCGGCTTCGGCTCGCCGGCGTTGTAGGTCATCAGGAACCTGTCGCTGACGGTGTCACGCACGGCATTGAAGAACCGCGCGCAGCCATGCATGTGCCGCCAGCGCTCATAGATGATGCCTTTGGGATTCGAGCGGATGAAGAAGAACTTTTCGAAATCGTCGTCGCTTGTCGCGGCCATATCCGCCGAACGCGCGATATGTGCCTCGCCGGCGTTGCGGAATTCGAGTTCCGGACGCTCTTCCTCGCAATAGGGGCAGCGGATGAGAAGCATGGTTGTTCCTACAATTCGCCGTGGCCGACGCAGGCGCCGGCGGGTTGATCGCAAAGCCTCTGGCCCAAC
This sequence comes from Mesorhizobium sp. WSM4844, assembly GCF_055811775.1. Classification (NCBI taxonomy): domain Bacteria; kingdom Pseudomonadati; phylum Pseudomonadota; class Alphaproteobacteria; order Hyphomicrobiales; family Phyllobacteriaceae; genus Mesorhizobium; species Mesorhizobium sp. WSM4844. Next base: position 15,554 of record NZ_JBVVQB010000058.1, read on the forward strand.
ATCACAAAGCGGGCCATCATCAGTGTGCCACCGCCGCCGCCGCCGCCTCGTCGATCAGGCGGCCGGTGCGGAAGCGCTCGATGGTGAAGGGCGCGTTGATCGGGTGCGGGTCGTCCCTGGCGATGGTGTGGGCAAAGACATGGCCCGAGCCCGGCGTCGCCTTGAAGCCGCCCGTACCCCAGCCGCAATTGACATAGAGGCCGGGCACCGGCGTCTTGGCCAGGATCGGCGAACGGTCGGGCGTCACGTCGACGATGCCGCCCCACGAGCGCAGCATCTTCATGCGCGTGAACATCGGGAACATCTCGCAGATGGCGTCGAGCGTGTGCTGCAGGATGTGCAAGCCGCCGGTCTGCGAATAGGAGATATACTGGTCGGTACCGGCGCCGATGACCAGTTCGCCCTTGTCGGACTGCGAGATATAGGCGTGCACCGTGTTCGACATCACCACGCAGGGGAAGACCGGCTTGACAGGCTCGGAAACCAGCGCCTGCAGCGGATAGCTTTCCAGCGGCATCCGCACGCCGGCCATGTCCATGATGACGGACGAATGGCCGGCGGCAACGACGCCGACTTTTTTGGCGCCGATGAAGCCGCGCGTCGTCTCGACGCCGGTGACCGAACCGTTCGGCGCCCGCTTGACGCCGGTGACCTCGCAATTCTGGATGATGTGGACGCCGCGCGCCGAGGCACCGCGCGCATAGCCCCAGGCGACCGCATCGTGGCGGGCGGTGCCGCCGCGACGCTGCAGGGTCGCGCCCATCACCGGATAGCGGGCAGCGCGCGAAATGTTGAGCGGCGGGCAGAATTCCTTGGCGGCTTCCGGCGTCAGCCATTCATTGTCGATGCCGTTCAGACGGTTGGCATGGACGTGGCGTTTCAAGACCTGGATGTCGTGCACATTGTGGGCCAGCATCATGACGCCGCGCGGCGAATACATGACGTTGTAGTTGAGCTCCTGGCTGAGCCCGTCCCACAGCTTCAGCGCGTGGTCGTAGATGCCGGCGCTCTCGTCATAGAGATAGTTGGAGCGGATGATGGTGGTGTTGCGGCCGGTATTGCCGCCGCCGAGCCAGCCCTTTTCCAGCACCGCGACATTGGTGATGCCGTGCACCGTGGCGAGATAATAGGCGGTGGCCAGGCCATGGCCGCCGGCGCCGACGATGATGACGTCGTACTCCTTCTTCGGCTCTGGCGAGGACCACTGTTCCTCCCAGCCCTTGTGGCCGCGCATGGCCTCGCGGGCGATGGCGAATACCGAGTATTTCTTCAACGTTCCAGCCTCGCAGATAGCGGCCGGACATCCAATCGAGCCCCGGCGCGCGAGGTGTATCACTAGCGAAACAGCGCTGCCACCCTTGCGCTGTTTGCGACGGCGCTTGCCGTTTTGCGCCACGGCCAAAAAGACCTGTCGAGCAACGAGCCGAACGACGCATCCGGACGCCTTCAGGTATCGGGTGGCTCGTGCCGCCTCGATCTGCGACCAAGCATCCGATTGCCGGCGAAAGCTGGCGCGAAAGAAGGATGCAAAAAATGCTCGCACTCGCCAACAAGATCGCCATCGTCACCGGCGCCAGTTCCGGCATCGGCCGCGCCACGGCAAAACTCTTTGCCGAGGAAGGCGCCAAGCTGGTCGTCGCTGCCCGTCGCCAGGCAGAGCTGGACGCGCTCGTCGCGGAAATCGAGGAAGCCGACGGCACGGCGATCGCCCTTGCCGGCGACGTTCGCGACGAAGCCTATGCCAAAGCCCTTGTCGACCTGGCGGTCGAGAAATTCGGCGGGCTGGATATCGCCTTCAACAACGCCGGCTCGGTCGGCAAGATGGGCCCGATCTCGGAGCTGTCGCTGGAGGGATGGCGCGAGACGCTCGACACCAACCTGACCAGCGCATTCCTCGGCGCGAAATATCAGGTCCCGGCGATGGTCGAACGCGGTGGCGGTTCGCTGATCTTCACCTCTACCTTTGTCGGCCATACCGTCGGCATGCCCGGCATGACCAGCTATGCCGCAAGCAAGGCCGGGCTGATCGGGTTGACGCAGGTGCTTGCCGCCGAAAATGGCGCCAAAGGCGTGCGGGTCAACGCGCTGCTGCCGGGGGGCACCGACACGCCTTCGGCAACGTTCAAGACACCTGAATCGCGAGCCTTCGTCGAAAACCTGCATGCCTTGAAGCGCGTCGCCGAGCCTGAGGAGATCGCCCACTCGGCGCTCTATCTGGCTTCCGACGCATCGAGCTTCACCACTGGAACTGCGCTGTTTGCCGATGGCGGGGTTTCGATCAATCGGACGTGAGGCGTTCCCCGCATGGGCAAGCAAGCCGCAATGTCGCAAAAGCGGTCTTGCTTTCCAGTGCGATTGGGCGATTTCTTCGGACACTTTTGTTCGAAGACGGGCCTAAAACATGCTGCTGATCAGGACCTACATCGCTGCTAGCGCAATCGAGGGCGTTGGTGTGTTCGCCGCCGATCCGATCAGGAGGGGAGCGTCGATCTGGCGGCTCGATCCGGATTTCGACCGGCTGATCCCGATCGAAAAATATAAGACGGCGCCGCCGCACCTCAGGGAATTGCTCGACAGATATGCCTATCCAAGCCCGGACCGGCCCGGATTCATCGTCTATGAGGTCGACAATGGCCGCTTCATGAACCATTCCGAAAGGCCGAACACGGATTTTTCTCGGCATGGCGGGGCAACCGCGATCCGCGACATAGCAGTGGGGGAGGAAATAACCTGCGACTATGGCGAGTTCTTCGAGGACTTCGAGCGGCTTCATTTGGCCACGGCATAGAGGAAGCCCGCCGGCCCGGGGCCGAAGTATGATCGGCTCCGGGCCACATTTCCAGCCCCCAGATCAGTTCCGATGGGCGTGCGGCTGGTCGGTGTGGCGGCCGTCATACTGCAGGTCCAGCTCGCGAATCGCCTCCTTGCCCTTCTCCGGATCGACAAGCCTGAGAAGCGCGTCGATCTTGGCCTCCATACGGTCGGTACTCTCCTTCGATTGCGGCGATCCGACGAAGAGCAGGAACGCCAGGCCACCGACCTGCCAGAGCAGTTGCAGGAATTCCGACTGCCAGTTCTCAAGCGTGTCGCGGCTCATCTCGATCAGATAGCCGCCGAATTCGGGCGGTTGGCCAAGCGCTCGCTGCTCGTCGACATAGGCGAACCAGCCGAAAACCCAGTGGCCGACAAGCGAGATGATGAAGAAGCCGAGGGTAATCCAGGCATAGCTGTAAGCCCGCCAGACCGAAGGTCGCTTCACGTTGCTCGCCGGCCTGCTGTCGTCATCGCTTGGCATTGTCGCTGTCCGACGCCGAGCGAGCCAGGAACTGCTCCGTAGTCGCGGGCAGCTTGTTGTGCAGCCACTCGGCCATCGCCTCCTCTTCACGCAGATTTTGTTCGCAGGCCCGGGCGATCTCCGTTTCGCCGAGGGATTTGGCGGCTGCGATGAGGATCGTGTAGGATGCGATCTCCATGTGCTCGAAGGTGTAGCTCGCCAGTGAGCCTTTCATCACCTCGTCGCCGGCGAAGACGCCGCTTAGCGACTGCGCCATCGCCAGCAGCTTGCCGCCGGCGTCCTTCAGCGCGGAAGTATCTTCGCCCAGTCTTTCCAGGCAGGTTCCGAGGCGCGCGGCGTGTCCCTTCGTCTCATCGAGGTGCAGCCTGATGCGCTCGCTGAGCTCGGGATAACTCTCCAGCCGATTGAGCTGGCCGTTCAGCATGGTTTCGGCCTGCTCCTCCATCGCATGCGCATCCTTGAGCCATTGGACGAGCCATTCACGGGTGCCTGACATCGGTTTTCCCCTGTGCTTGCTTCGCCGCAACAACCATTGGGGAACGAGGTTGGTTCCTTCGTTGATAGAGCCGGGCGGAGCGTTTTGCCGGGATTGGGGCAGCCAAGAATTTATCGGTGTCGGAGAAAACGCCAACGATCGCTCATCGGCGCGGAGAGCCCGCCCGAGCAGGCGAATATGCTACCAGAGGTCGTAATTCCTTGCTTTGTGACGGCAGTTATGCTATTGCTTTGCGCATGGTGTGATTTGCGCCGACGACCCGCCGCTGAGGCGGGTTTTTCGTTTCGGCAGTGGACAGAGCGGCATGATTCTGCTATCAGCCGCCACAATTCGTGGTGTAGACCGCCGCGGAGGCAAGCGACTATGGCCACTTGCCTGTTGTTAACAAAACCCGAAAGACAGGATTGCCCGTGCAGGTACTCGTTCGCGACAACAATGTTGATCAGGCGCTTCGCGCGCTCAAGAAAAAGATGCAGCGCGAAGGCATCTTCCGCGAAATGAAGATGCGCGGACATTATGAGAAGCCCTCTGAGAAGCGCGCCCGCGAAAAGGCGGAAGCCGTTCGCCGCGCCCGCAAGCTGGCACGCAAGCGCGCCCAGCGCGAAGGCCTGCTGCCGATGACGCCGCGCCCGGTGGCGGCTGGTGCCGCTGGTGCCGGCGCTCCGCGTCCGCCGCGGTTCTGACGCCAATTTTTCGTCCTTTTCGAAGGATACCCAAGGTGGCGCGATGCGAAATCGCCGCCACCTTTTTGTTTTGAATTCGACCAGCTCGCAGAGGGCCGGTTCGGAGAGGGAACAGACCTGGCGGCGCGGGCGGGCAGTGAGGACAGAGCAGACATGAACGCAATTAGCGTGGAGCGCAGAACCGCAATGCGCGGCTTCGCCCTGACGGCAGCCCTGCTTTCTGGCTTGGCGCTCGCCGGCTGCCAAACAGCCCCGACCGGCGAATTCACCAACATCGACAAGGCACAAGGGTCGGCCGAGAACATCTCCTCGCTGTCGGCTGTCATCCAGCGCAGTCCCCAGGATCCGGAAGGCTACAATGTGCGTGGCTCGGCCTATGGCCGCGGCGGCCAGTATCAGGCGGCGCTCAAGGATTTCAACACCGCCATCCAGCTCAATCCGAATTTCTACCAGGCCTATTCGAACCGCGCTCTCATCCAGCGTTTCCTCGGCGATCAGGCGGCCGCGCTTGCCGACTACAACCGCTCGATCCAGATCAATCCCGACTATGACGCCGCCTATATCGGCCGCGGCAATCTCTACCGCAAAGCCAACCGCATCCGGGAAGCGTTCAACGATTTCCAGAAGGCGATCCAGCTCGACACGACAGACGCGCGCGCCTATCACAATCGCGGCCTGATCTATCAGAGCCAGGGCCAGCACGCTTTCGCCATCGAGGATTTCTCGACAGCCATCTCGCTGGCGCCGGACGCCGCCGATCCCTACAATGGCCGCGGCCTCTCCTATCTCGCCATGAACGACGAGGACAATGCCTTCGCCGATATCAACATGGCGATCAAGCTCGACGGCAAGAATGCCGAGGCCTGGTCCAACCAGGCGCTGATCTACGAGCGGCGCGGCGACAAGGCGAAGGCGGCAAAAGCCTACCGCGAGGCCGTGCGCCTCAGCCCCACCTACCAGCCGGCCAAGGACGGCCTGGCGCGCACCAGCGCCGTCTGACCGACGGCGGCGTTTCGGCCTGACATGGCAGGCCTGCCGTTTGGCATGGCTTCGAAACCTTCAACGACTGACGCCTTGATCGCGCCAAGTTCTCGGCGGAACGCTCGGGACGCTTAGCCGTTGTTCAAGGCTATTCGCGAAAAGGACCGCTCCCATGATCAAGAAACTCGCCTGTGCCGCCGCCCTCGCCGCTACGGTTCTCGCCGCCCCTGCCAGCGCAGGAAGGCTGCAGCTCGGTGTGCTCGACTGCACCATCGACGGCGGCACCGGCTATATCGTGACATCCAACAAAGGCGTGGCCTGCACCTTTCGCCCTCATCATGGCGGTCCCCCGGAAGCCTATACCGGGGTCATTTCCAAGCTTGGCGTCGACGTTGGCAGGACCCACCAGGGCGAATTGATTTGGGCGGTTCTCGCGGCCACCCGCAACCGTGATGCCGGCGATCTTGCCGGCAGCTATTATGGCGTCAACGCCGAGGCCAGCGTGGTAACCGGCGGGGGCGCCAACCTTCTGGTCGGCGGGCTGAACAGCGCCTTCTCGCTGCAGCCTCTAAACGTACAGGCGCAGACCGGCGTCAACCTGGCAGTCGCCGTCACCTCACTGCAACTGATCCACTCTTTCAAATGATCGCCATAGCGTAGCTCTGCATGCGGCGCGGAACACGATAGAACTGTTCCGCGCCGCACGACTTTTGGGGAACCGCCGTGCGAGGGAAGATCATCGCTGACGCCATGATCGCCAATCTTGACATCCCGCCTTCATCAGCACCCTCAGCGCACCCGCGAAAAACCGCTTGAGCTCAACTACGGTTGAGGTTTTACAACCCATCCCCGAAGTGCCATTTGGAGACGAAGAGCGCTCCACCATTTCTTTAATCGGCGTATACGAAAGTTCGGGAGGGCGGGGTGATCGAAACCAGCACAAACAGGGTCGACTGGCGGGCGCTGTGGGCGAGCGGCGATCTGGCGCGCTTCTGCTTCATCAGCCTCGGCATCCTGCTGCACGCCACCAACGAAACCATGGTGGCAACGGTGATGCCGGCGATGGTCGGTGAACTCGCCGGGGTTCAGCTGGTCGGCTGGTCGCTGGCGATCTACGAGCTCGGCGCCATCGTCGCCGGCGCTGCCGCCGGACGGCTGGTGAGCTATGTCGCGTTGCGCACCAACATGGTGGTTGCCGCCCTGCTCTACGCGGCCGGCGCCCTGGTCTGCGCCATCGCGCCCTCCATGCCGCTGTTCCTGGCCGGGCGCCTGATCGAGGGTTTTGGCGGCGGCGCGCTGGTGTCGCTGGCCTTCGTCTCGGTCGAGCGGCTGTTTCCACGCGCCATCTGGCCGCAGCTTTTCGGCGTTATGTCGGCGATCTGGGGCGTCGCCGCCTTCAGCGGGCCGGTGCTCGGTGCGTTGATGACCGAATTGCTCTCCTGGCGCTGGGCTTTCGGCGTCTTCACCCTTGGCGGCACGGCCATGGCGTTGGCGAGCTTCATCGTGCTCGACACGCCCGAGGCGACCCGTCCGCGGGCGATCACTGGAACCGCGCCGCCCTTCCCCTTTGCCGCGCTCGGCTGCCTTGCCGTCAGCGTCGTGCTGATCGCCACGGCCGGTGTCGACATTGCCCTGCTGCGCTCGTCCCTGCTGCTCATCCTCGGCCTGATCGGGCTCGCGCTGTTCGTCCGCATCGACGCGCTGAAGCCGGGCTCGCGGCTGTTCCCGTCGCGGCTGTTCTCATGGCGCTCGCCGGTCGGCGCAGGCATGACCATGGTCGCCGCGTTTTCGGTGGCGACCTGTTCCTTCGCCGTCTACGGGCCGCTGCTTCTGACCAGCCTGCATGGCATTCCGATCCTGACCACCGGTTATATCATCGCCGCCGAATCGATCGCCTGGTCGATCCTGTCGATCCTCGTCGCCAATGCGCCGCCGGAGCGGGAGAGACTGATCATCACCGGCGGCGCGCTGATGATCGCGACGGGCATCGCCGGTTTCGCCTATGCCGTGCCGGCCGGTTCGATTCCGCTGATCCTGTTTTGCGCCTTGCTGCAGGGCGGCGGCTTCGGCATTGCCTGGCCCTTCGTCACACGCGTGATCGTCGCATCGGCCAGGGACGGCGAACAAACGATCGCTTCCGCCGCCGTGCCGACCATGCAGCGCATCGGCTATGCCGTCGGTGCCGCGTTGACCGGTATCGTCGCCAACGCCAGCGGTTTCTCCGAAGGCCTGAACCGCGAGGCGGCGGCGAATGTCGCCACCTGGCTGTTCCTCGCCTTCGTGCCACTCGGGATTCTGGGATGCCTTGCCGCGCTGAGGATCTCGGGGCCGGCAGCCCGGCCGCAGGAAGCGACCGGCTAGACAGTAATCGTCTTCAGCCGTTCGGCGATCAAGGCGGCGAGCCGCGTCGCCACCTCGTCCTTGCTCATCTCGGGCCATTCGTCGACGCCGGCCTTCGAGACGATCCGCACAGTGTTGCGGTCGCCGCCCATCACCCCGCTTTCGTGGGATACATCGTTGGCGACGATGAAATCGGCGCCCTTTTTCCTGAGCTTGGCCTCGGCGTTCCTGACCAGATCCTGCGTTTCGGCGGCGAAACCGACGACCAGGCTGGGTCGCTTCCTGTGATGGCCGACGCCGGCAAGAATGTCAGGGTTTTCGATCATCTGCAGCGCCGGCGGCCCCTCGCCCGCCACCTTCTTGATCTTCTCGCCGGCCGAAGTCTCGCTGCGCCAGTCCGCAACCGCCGCGACGAATACCGCCGCGTCCGCCGGCAAAAGCTGTTCGACCGCGTCCTTCATCTGGTTTGCGGTTTCGACATGCAGCGTGGTGACGTCAGCCGGATCGGCAATGCCGACCGGACCGGAGACGAGGCGCACATCGGCGCCCAGCCTTGCCAGCGCCGCCGCGATGGCATGGCCCTGCTTGCCGGACGAACGGTTGGCGATATAGCGCACCGGATCGATCGGCTCATGCGTCGGCCCTGAGGTGACGATGATCTTTCTGCCTGCCAGCGGCTTCGGACTGATATCGAGCAGCGCCTCGATCGCAGCGACGATTTCCAGCGGCTCGGCCATGCGGCCTTCGCCCGCCTCGTTGCTCTCGGCCATTTCGCCCTTTGCCGGGCCGACGAATCCGACGCCGTCCTTCCGCAACGTCGCCCGGTTTCGCCGGGTCGCGGGATGCGACCACATTTTCGGGTTCATGGCGGGCGCCATCAGCACCGGCTTGTCGGTCGCAATGAGCACGGTCGAGGCAAGGTCGTTTGCATGGCCGTTGGCGAGCTTCGCCATCAGGTCGGCGGTAGCCGGCGCTACAACGACAAGATCGGCCTCGCGCGACAAGCGGATGTGGCCGACATCGTGCTCGTCATTGCGGTCGAACAAATCCGTGAAGACGTGGTCGGCCGACAGCGCCCCGGCCGACAGCGTCGTGACGAATTCCTGCGCCGCGGCAGTCATCACCACACGCACGGCGGCACCGCGCTCGCGCAGCCGGCGGATCAGGTCGAGCGCCTTGTAGGCGGCGATACCGCCGCCGATGATCAGCAGGATGCGCTTGCCGGAGAGGGTCATGCCCAGTTCTTGTCCGATGTCATGCCGGCTTCAGCGCCGGTTCGATGTCGGTATGGATGAAATCATTGCCCTTGAAAAGCAGCGGCAGGTTTCGTGACTTGGCCAAGGCGTAGGCGAAGCAATCGCCCATGTTGAGATCGGCACGATGGCGGGATCCACGACCAAAACGAGAATAAGCAAGCCGCGCGATCTCAAGCTGCGGCAAATCAAAGGGAACTACCGTCAGCTCAAGACGGTCGATGAGCATTTGGAACTCGCTAGCGTTGACGCTACCGCTTGATCGGCTCACTACGCAATGCGCCTCCAGCAGCGTCGCAGTACTGATCAGTGCAGCAGGTGAGGTTCCGAAAACATCGACGAACGCAGCCGCGTCCGGCTCTGCGCCAATAATTGCGATCAATGCCGACGTGTCGACTGCAATTGTCACAGAAGTCCCTCGTCCCACATGTGGTCAGTAAGTGCCTTGAGATCAAAAGGCCGTTCTAGCTTTCGTCCAAGCGCCAAGATTTCGTCACGCGACGCTTTTAGCCGCCAAGTCCCATTTTCAAGCTTGGTTTTTGGGATCGCCACCTCGCGCAAGGCGTCCCGCGCTTCCTGCTCCATCGAAACGCCACGCGCGGCAGCGCGCTCGCGAAGCACCTGCTTCACGCTTTCGTCAAGATTGCGGATTGTTATCGTGCTCATGCTCTTGCTCCTTGCCCCTTAACATAGGCGATAAGCAACATGACTGCAATGACAGCACTGCTGTCATTGCAGTCAGAGCAACTTCCAGGCGATAAAGACCAGCGTCAGCGCGATAACCCACAGCGCCAGCCGGCCGGAGCGGGTGTGGCGCGCCTCGGCCTTGCCGATGGCGTGCGCCGTCCTTTCGTCGAAACGCAGCCCGTGTTCGGCCATCAGATCGATCTCGCGCGACAGCCGCTCGGTGCGGGCGGCGAGGTCCGGCGCCTGGCGGGCCAGCGCCAGCAACGCGCTGGCGCCGTCGCGTGCGTCGGCCAGCAGGGCACGCGGGCCGAGATTGCCTGATATCCAGCCTCCGACCACCGGTTCTGACGTCTTCCACATGTTGAATGCCGGGTCGAGCGTGCGGGCAACGCCCTCGACCACCACCATGGTCTTTTGCAGCAGCACCAGTTCGGACCGCGTCGCCATGTCGAAGAGGTCGGTGACCTCGAACAGAAGCGCCAAGAGCTTGGCCATCGAGATGGTTTCGGCCGGCTGGCCGTGGATCGGCTCGCCGATGGCGCGGATCGCCTGGGCGAATGCCGCGACGTTATGCAGGCGCGGCACGTAGCCGGCCTCGAAATGCACTTCGGCGACGCGCAGATAGTCACGGGTGATGAAGCCGTAGAGGATTTCGGCGAGGAACCGGCGCTCCTTCTTGCCGAGCCGGCCGGCAATGCCGAGATCGACAGCGACGATGGTGCCATCGGGCTCGACGAACAGGTTTCCCGGATGCATGTCGGCGTGGAAGAAACCGTCGCGCAGCGTATGGCGCAGGAACGACTGGACCAGATTGGCGGCGATCGCCTTCAGATCGTGGCCGGCGGCAGTGAGGCCGGCAATGTCGTTCATCTTGATGCCGTCGACCCATTCCATGGTCAGCACGTCGCGGCCGGTGCGTTCCCAATCGACCGTCGGCACGCGAAAGCCGGGATCGTCCCTGGTGTTTTCGCCGAGCTCCGAAAGCGCTGCCGCCTCAAGCCTCAGATCCATCTCGATCTTGGTGGTCTGCGCCAGCGTCTGGGTCACCTCGACCGGCCGCAACCGGCGCGACGACGGGATGTATTTTTCCTGGAGACGGGCGGCGAGGAAATAGCTTTCGAGATCGCGGAAGAAACGGCGCCGCACGCCCGGCCGGATCACCTTCACCGCCACCCGCGAGCCGACGCCGTTCTGCAAGGTTTCGGCGGTATGGACCTGAGCGATCGAGGCCGCGGCGACCGCCTCGCCGAAACTGGCGTAGAGCTCGCCGACCTTGCGCCCGAGCGAGGCCTCTATCGCCGCAATGGCCTCGGCCTGCGGAAATGTCTGCATCTTGTCCTGCAGCATGGCGAGATCGAGCGCTATGTCGTTGCCGACGACATCGGGCCGTGTCGCCAGGAACTGGCCGAGCTTGACATAGGATGGGCCGAGCCGGACGACGGCCTTGGCCAGCCGATCGCCACGTTCATAGGCAAGCGCGCGGCGGCGGGTGAACAGCCGTGCCACCCGCCAGCCGAATTTCGGCAGGCCGAACAGCTCATCGCCCGGCAACGCCGCGACGACGCCTTCGCGGACCAGCACCCAGCCGGCCCGTACGAGCCTGAAACCAGCGCCGACATTGCTCATGACTGCGCTTGTCCTGCCGGTTTTCTAGACCGGCGAAGGGCAGGTCGCGTATAAAAAATACGGGCCTGCCTCAAAGCTTCCAGCCCGAATGAAGCGCAGCTATGCCGCCGGCATAATTGCGAAACGACACGCGGTCAAAACCGGCGCGGGAAATCATCGCGGCAAAATTCTGCTGATTGGGAAATTTGCGGATCGATTCGACCAGATAGGAATAGGGTTCGTTTTCGCCGGTCACCGCCTTGCCAATCCTGGGGATGGCGTTGAACGACCACGCCTCGTAGACCTTGTCGAGCAGCGGCATGTCGACCTCGGAAAATTCAAGGCAGAGAAAACGCCCGCCAGGCTTCAGCACGCGAAAGGCTTCGGCAAGCGCCACATCGATGCGCGGCACGTTGCGAATGCCGAAAGCGATCGTGTAGGCGTCGAAACTGGCCTCAGCGAAAGGCAGCTCCTCGGCATTGGCCTCGACGAAATCGGTATTATCCGTCAGGCCCTTTTTCTCGGCCCGGTCGCGGCCGACGGCGAGCATCGAGCCGTTGATGTCGAGAACCGTGGCATGGGCGTTCCTGCCGCTCGCCTCGACGATGCGGAAGGCGATGTCGCCAGTGCCGCCGGCAACGTCGAGAACGCTCCAGCCCGGTCGTTTCGGTGGATTGAGCCATGTGACCATGGCGTCCTTCCACAGCCGATGCAGGCCGCCCGACATCAGGTCGTTCATCAGATCGTAGCGGTTCGCCACCTTGTGGAAAACGTCGTTGACCAAGGACTGCTTCTCGCCTGCCCCTACGCGCTTGAAACCATAGGAGGTTTCCATGCCGCCAACGGCCGTGGTTCTCTCAACCGACATTATTTTTGATCCGCCATAAAACCGGCGGGACCATAGCCGATCGATGATGCCGACGCTATTGTTTAAGGCGCGGTGTTCGGCCGCGCTTCCCGGTCGTGGGATCACGCTTATGGCTCCATGTCCTGGACTGACCTGACGGGATGATTGCATGCCTTTGAAAGCGGAACTGCACTGCCATATCGAAGGGGCAGCGGCGCCCGAACTCGTCATCCGCCAGGCGCAGAAATACGGCAAGGACGCCTCGCCCTACATTCAGGACGGCTCTTTCGTCTGGCACGATTTCACCTCCTTCCTCGCCGCCTATGACTTCTCCTCCGACCTGTTCCGCACCGAAGAGGATTATGCGCGGCTGGCCGATCATTACCTGACCAGCCTCGCCCGCGACGGCGCCATCTATTCCGAGATCTTCACCTCGCCGGACCACGCCGGGAAGGCCGGCCTGTCGCCCAAGGCCTATACGGACGCGCTCGGCGAAGGCATGGCGCGCGCCAAGGCCAAGACCGGCATCGAGGGCCGCATGATCGTCACCGGCGTGCGCAATGCCGGCGTCGAATCGATCGAGCAGGCGGCGCGCTTCGCCGCCCGCTGCGGGCATCCGCTGGTAACCGGCTTCGGCGTCGCCGGCGACGAGCGGATCGGCGATCTGGAGGACTATGTCAGGGCCTTCGAAATCGCGCGAGAGGCCGGCCTTGGCATCACCGTCCATGCCGGCGAACTGATGGGCTGGGAGAGCGTCAAGGCCGCGCTCGACCACATTCGCCCCGCCCGCATCGGCCATGGCGTGCGTGCCATCGAAAACCCCGACCTTATCCGGCGCATCGCCGACGAAGGCGTCGTGCTCGAATGCTGTCCGAGTTCCAACATCGCGCTAAGGGTGTTCGACAGTTTCGCCGATCACCCTTTTCCGGCCCTGCAGGCGGCAGGCTGCAAGGTGACGCTAAATTCCGATGATCCGCCCTATTTCCGGACGTCGCTGAAGCGCGAATACGACATTGCCGCGGAGCATTTTTCGATGAACGACAAGGCGCTCGCCGCCGTCACCAGAACCGCCATCGACGCCGCCTTCGTCGACAGGAAGACCAAGGCAATGCTGCTGGGCCGGCTCGACGTCAAGGGCAGGTGAATGGTGAATGGTGAATGGTGAATGGTGAATGGTGAATGGTGAATGGTGAATGGTGAATGGTGAATGGTGAATGGTCCACCCGGCGCTTCGGTCCGTCAACCGCGAGTTTTCCGCTGAACCAAGGACTCGCAAACCTGTTCACCATTCACTATTCACCATTCACAACTCACTTTCACCTGCGCAGCTAGGAGACCACTATGCAGGGCGTCACCGTCGTCGACCACCCGCTTGTCCAGCACAAGCTGACCATCATGCGCAAGAAGGAAACCTCGACGGCCGGCTTCCGGCGGCTGCTGCGCGAGATCTCGCTGCTGCTCGGCTACGAGGTCACCCGCAACCTCGAACTGACGACGACGACGATCGAAACGCCGATCGAGACGATGGAAGCGCCGACGCTGGAGGGCAAGAAGCTGGTTTTCGCCTCGGTACTGCGCGCCGGCAACGGCCTGCTCGAGGGCCTGCTCGACCTGGTGCCGGCGGCGCGCGTCGCCCATATCGGTCTCTACCGCGACCACGAAACGCTGGAAGCGGTCGAATATTTCTTCAAGGCGCCGAGCGATCTCGCCGACCGGCTGGTGATCGTCGTCGATCCGATGCTGGCGACCGCCAATTCGGCGATCGCCGCGATCGACAAGTTGAAGGGACGCGGCGCCACCAACATTCGCTTCCTCTGCCTGCTGGCGGCGCCAGAAGGCCTCGATCGCTTCATCAAGGCGCATCCCGATGTCCCGGTCTTCACCGCTTCCATCGACCGCCAGCTCAACGAGAAGGGCTACATCATGCCCGGCCTCGGCGATGCTGGCGACCGCATGTACGGGACCAAATGACCGTGGCGCCGCTCGTTTACCGATCGTTTACGCAAACGACCGCTTTCTGCATCTGTTAAAGCGGCAAACACCATGCCGCGATAAGCATGGGTCTTCACGAAGGCCGGTCCATGCTGCGCAATCTTCTCATCCTTGGCGTGCTCGCCGTAGCATCGGCGTCGTTCCCGATGCTCTACCAGTCGAATCCGCAGATGTTCGAAGGCCTGCTGAAATCGGCGGTCGGGGCCAGGCCGGCGGTCGAAACGGACCTGAATCTGGCCACGGTTCCCGGCAGGCCGGCGCAGCCGCTCGGCCGCAAGGTCGTGATCCCGGCTGACGCGCGCGGGCATTTCACGTCGGCGTTCAAGCTTAACGGTCGAACGGTCGACGGCATGATCGACACCGGCGCAACGCTGGTCGCCATCAACAGTTCGACGGCGCGCAGGATCGGCGTTTCGCTGAACGCGTCGGATTTCAAGCACCAGGTCAACACCGCCAACGGCGCGATCAAGGCTGCCTTGGTGACCGTCGATCGGCTGCAGATCGGCAAGATCACGCTCGACGGTGTCCAGGCGGTGGTGCTCGACGACAAGGCGCTGCGCACCAATTTGATCGGTCTGAGTTTTCTCCAGCGGCTGGAAAAATACCAGGTCGAGAACGGCGCGCTGCTGCTCGTCCAGTGAACCATGATCCCGAAAAGTGGAAACCGGTTTTCGGAAAGATCATGGTCCAATTAAAAAAACTTCATCCGCGCGGCAGGATCCGCCGGATGACGGTTTTTTCCGCGGGCGGCTTCGAAGCGCCGATCGTATAGGCCGAAAGCACGGCGGCGGCGGCCGCCTCGGCATCCCCGGCATTGCGGGCATGGACCAGCGCCAGCGCCTCGCCGGCCCGCACCTCCGCGCCGACAGGCAGCAGCCGGGTGATGCCGACGGCATGGTCGATCCTGTCGTCCGGCCGGATGCGCCCGCCGCCAAGCCCGACGACGGCAAGCCCGATGTCGCGGGTGGAGATACCGGTAACGAAGCCGTTTTCGGCGGCCTTGACCGCAAATTCCGTCGCCGCCCTCGGCAGGTGTTTTTCCGGGTTCTCGACGAAGTCGGCCGGACCGCCGAGCCCCGCCACCATGCGCGCGAAGACGGCCGCGGCACCGCCGCCGGCAAGCGTCTCGGCGGCGCGCCGCATGCCGTCCTGGTTGGACGAGACCAGCCCGGCCGACTGCAGCATGTCTGCGGCCAATGCCACCGTCACATCCTCCAGGCGCCGGTCGCGGAAGCGGCCGGTGAGGAAATCGACGGCATTGCGCACCTCGACCGCGTTGCCGGCTGCCGAGGCCAGCGGCTCGTTCATGCCGGTGACCAGCGCCGAGGTCTTCAGGCCGGCGCCATTGGCGACTTCGACCAGGCTGTTCGCCAGTGTCGTTGCGTCGCGCGACTTTTCCATGAAGGCGCCGTTGCCGACCTTTACGTCGAGCACCAGCGACTGCAGGCCGGCCGCCAGCTTCTTCGAGAGGATCGAGGCGGTGATCAGCGGCACCGATTCGACGGTTCCCGTCACGTCGCGGATCGCATAGAGCCGGCGGTCGGCGGGCGCGAGATCGGCGGTCTGGCCGATGATGGCGCAGCCGGCTTCGAGCACTGCCTTGCGGAATCCCGCGACATCCGGCTGGCTGGTATAGCCGGGGATGGCGTCCATCTTGTCCAGAGTGCCGCCGGTATGGCCGAGGCCGCGGCCGGAAATCATCGGCACATAAGCGCCGCAGGCAGCGACGATCGGCGCCACCAACAGCGAGACATTGTCGCCGACGCCGCCTGTCGAATGCTTGTCGGTGACCGGGCCCGGCAGGTCCGACCAATCGAGCACGTCGCCGGAATCGCGCATCGCCAGGGTCAGCGCCACCGCCTCGTCGCGGCTCATGCCGTTGAAGAACACCGCCATGGCGAAGGCCCCGACCTGCCCGTCCGAGACGGTGCCGGCGGTGACGCCTTCGATGAAGCTGGCGATCTCCTGCGTCGACAGCTTGTGGCCGTCGCGCTTGCTGCGGATGATTTCCTGGGGAAGCATCAGGCCGGGACCTTACGCTCCGGCAACCCATCCTGGAACACACGCTGGAGGATCGTCGCCAGCCGCGCGCCGCCAATCGGCGCCATGTCCTTGGTCTCCTGGTGCGAAAGCTCCGCCCCTGTCATCCCTGCGGCGAGATTGGTGATGACCGAGCAGGCGGCGACGCGCAGGCCGAGGAAACGGGCGAGAATGACCTCCGGCACGGTCGACATGCCGACGGCATTGGCGCCCATGACGCGCGCCATGCGGATCTCGGCGGGCGTCTCGAAGCACGGCCCGGAAAACCACATATAGACGCCCTTGTGCAGCGCGGTGTCCGTCGCCTTCGCGGCCGTCTCGATCGCTGAGCGAAGACCGGCATCATAGGCTTCGGTCAGGCCGACGAAGCGGCGGTCGCTCGGCTCGCCGATCAGCGGATTGGAACCCGAGAAATTGATGTGGTCGGTGATCAGCATCACCGATCCCGGCCCCATGCCCGGATCGACCGAGCCGGCGGCATTGGTGAGGATCAATTGCGAGATGCCGAGGCCGGCAAGCACTTCAAGCGCCGGCCGCATCGCCGCCGCGTTGCCGTGTTCGTAGTAGTGAGCGCGGCCGGACAGCATCAGCACAGGCGCGCCGGCAAAATGTCCCGCCACCACCTCTCCGGCATGGCCGGTGACGCCGCTTCTGGGAAAGCCCGGCAATTCGCCATAGGAAATGCGGACAGGATCCTCGACCTGGTCGACAAGCCCGCCAAGGCCCGAACCCAGCACCAGCGCGGTGGCGGGCGCCAGCCCGTCCAGCCTTTCGACCAGACGATCAAGCGCTTCCTTCATGTCAACCAGCTCTTCATTTCAGCCAAGCTCTTCATTTCAACATATCGCCCTGAAAGCCGTAGGGCAGCATCTCGCCCATGGTCACGGTTTCGACCACGCCGGCATTGTCGCAAAGATAGAGTTTGGTTTCCGGCCGGCAGAATTCGGCCAGCCGCTGCCGGCAGCCGCCGCAGGGCGAGCATTTAGCCATGCGCTTTGCGATGACAGCGATCTCCGTTATCCTGCCGCCGCCGGCCATGATGAAGTGGCCGAGCGCGGTGGTTTCGGCGCACCAACCTTCCGGATAGGACGCGACCTCGACGTTGGCGCCGGTAAAGACGCGGCCGTCCTCGGTGCGCAGTGCCGCCCCGACCGGGAATTTCGAATAGGGCGCATAGGCCTTGGCCATGGCGGCCTTGGCCGCTTCGAACAGATCATGCGACATTGTTTTTCCATTGCATGATCTTGTCCGAAAGCCGGCTTCCACTTTTCGCTGACGCTGACCTGCGGTTCGAAATCACGCTTAGCGTTCCTTGACATAGGGCACGCCGCCGGCGCGCGGCGGAATTGCCTTGCCGATGAAGCCGGCGAGCAGGATGACGGTGAGGATATAGGGCAGCGCCTGCATGAGCTGCACCGGCACCTTGCCGATCAGCGGCAGCGGCGTGCCCTGCAGGCGGATCGACAGCGCGTCGAGGAAGCCGAACAACAGGCAGGCGAACATGGCGTTGACCGGCTTCCACTTGGCGAAGATCAGCGCGGCCAGGGCGATGTAGCCCTTGCCGGCAGTCATGTCCTTGACGAAGCCGCCATTCTGCACCATCGACAGATAGGCGCCGGCAATACCGGTGAGCACGCCGGTGCAGATCAGCGCCCGGTAGCGCAGCCAGGCGACCGAGATACCGGCGGTGTCGACCGCGGCCGGGTTCTCGCCGACCGCGCGCATGCGCAAGCCGAAACGGGTGCGGAACAGCACCCACCAGGTGAACGGCACGGCGAGGAACGCGACATAGACCAGCACGGAATGGCCAGAGACCAGTTCCGAATATATCGGTCCGAGGATCGGCACGCCCCTGAGCGCGTCCGCACCGGGCCAGACGATCGCCCCGAACCGCTCGTCCGATGCCAGAGCCGGCGTACGTCCACCTTGCTGGAACCAGGCCTGGCCGAGCATGATCGTTGATCCGGCGGCGATGAAATTGATCGCCACGCCGGAGACGATCTGATTGCCGCGATGGGTGATCGAGGCAAAGCCGTGGACCAGCGCAAAAGCGACCGAGATGAGGATGGCCATGCCGAGGCCGATATAGGCGGAATGGAAGACGGAGGCGGAGGCGGCACCGGCGAAGGCGCCGACCAGCATCTTGCCCTCGAGCCCGATGTCGAAAATGCCGGCCCGCTCCGAATAGAGACCGGCGAGGCAGGCGAGCAGCAGCGGCACCGACAGGCGGATGGTCGAGTCCAGAACCTGGATGATGGCGTTGAACAGATCCATCTCAGGCACCCTTCCCCTTGATCGCTTCGATGCCGACAGATCTCGGGCTGAGCGAGGCGAACAGCGCCTGGACATAGGGCCGGAACATATGCTCGAGCGCGCCGGCGAACAGGATGACCAGGCCCTGGATGATGACGATCATGTCGCGGCTGATCGCCGGCATCTCGAAGGCGAGCTCGGCGCCGCCCTGGTAGAGCATGCCGAACAATATTGCGGCGAGCACGATGCCGACCGGGTGCAGGCGCCCCATCAGCGCTACTGCGATGCCGACGAAACCGGCGCCCGAAACGAATTCGAGCGCGACATTGTGCTGGTCGCCCATCGTCGGGTTGAGCGCCATCATGCCGGCCAGCGCGCCCGAAATCATCATCGCGACGATGATGATGCGGGTTTCCGAAATGCCGGCATAGCGCGCCGCTTTCGCGCTGTGGCCGTAGGTGCGCATCTCGTAACCGAGCCTGGTGCGCCAGATCAGCACCCAGACCAGAAACGCCATGGCCAGCGCCAGCAGGAAGCTGATGTTGAACGGCGCCGAGCGGATCTTGGCGCCGAACAATTCGATGACCCAGTTGAGCTTCGGCAGTTGCGCGCCGTCGAGGAAGGTGCGTGTCTGCGGCGCCATCGAATTGGCCGGCTTCAAGAATCCGACCAGCGCGTAGACCATGACGCTGGCGGCGATGAAATTGAACATGATGGTGGTGATGACGATGTGCGAGCCGCGCCTGGCCTGCAGATAGGCCGGGATCAGTGCCCACAGCGCCCCCATCGCCGCAGCGGCAATGATCGCCAGCGGAAAGGTGAGCCACCATGGCAGCACGCTGTCGAAGGCGAGGCAAACGATGCCGATGCCGAGACCGGCGATATAGCCCTGGCCCTCGCCACCGATGTTGAACAGGCCGCAATGCGCTGCAACCGCCACCGACAGCCCGCTGAAGATGAAGGTGGTGGCGTAGAACAGCGTGAAGGCGATGCCTTGCCCACGGCCGAAGGCGCCCTCGACCAGGACGGCGGCAGCGCGGAACGGATTTTCGCCCACCAGAAGCACGACGAGGCCGGCGACGACGAAGGCAACGGCGAGATTGATCACCGGGATCAGCCCGTAATCCGCCCAGGCCGGCAGCTTGGCATAAGGCGTGCTCATTCCGCCGCCTCCCGGTGCTCGACGCCGGCCATCAGCAGTCCAAGCTCGCCTTCGCTCGCCTCGGGGCCGCGCTCGCCGACGATGCGGCCGGCAAACATCACCAGGATGCGGTCAGAGAGCGAACGGATCTCGTCGAGCTCGACCGACACCACCAGCACCGCCTTGCCCTGGTCGCGCATGGCGATCAGCCGCTTGTGGATGAATTCGATGGCGCCGACATCGACGCCGCGCGTCGGCTGGCCGACGATGAGCACGCCCGGGTCCTGTTCCATTTCCCGCGCCAGCACGATCTTCTGCTGGTTGCCGCCGGAGAAATTCGCGGTCTTGAGACGGCAGTCCGCCGGGCGGATGTCGTATTTGGCGATCTTGTCCCTCGCGTCGCCGCGGATCGCGTCGATGTCGAGGAACGGTCCCTTCAGGTAGCGCGGATCGTCGTGATAGCCGAGTATCGAATTCTCGTTCTCCTCGAAGGCCAGCACCAGCCCGACATGATGACGGTCTTCCGGGACATGGGCGAGGCCGCGGTCGCGCAGTTCGCCGGGATCGGCGGCCCCGGTCAGATCGATCGGCTTGCCGTCGAGCATGACGGAGCCCGAGACGGCGCGCCTGATGCCGGAAATCGCCTCGAGCATTTCGGATTGCCCGTTGCCGGCGACGCCGGCGATGCCAACGATCTCGCCGGCGCGCACATCGAAGGAGACGTCGTCGACCATGGTGACGCCACGCGAATCCTTCACCGTCAGGTTCCTCACCGCGAGCTTGACCCCGCCGGCTTCAGCCTCGCCCTTCTCGACCCTGAGCAGCACGCGGCGCCCGACCATCAGCTCGGCCAGTTCCCCGACCGTGGTCTTCGTGGTCTGCCTGGTCGCCACCATCGTGCCCTGGCGCATGACCGAGACCGTGTCGGTGATCGCCATGATCTCGCGCAGCTTATGGGTGATCAGCACGATCGTTTTACCCTGCTCCTTCAACTGCCTGAGGATGCGGAACAGATGGTCGGCTTCTGCGGGCGTCAGCACGCCCGTCGGCTCGTCGAGAATCAGGATCTCGGCGCCGCGATACAGCGCCTTGAGGATTTCGACACGCTGCTGCAGTCCGACCGGCAACTCCTCGATGATCGCATCGGGATCGACCTCCAGCCCATATTCGCGCTCGAGCCGTTCCAGCTCGGACCGCGCCTTGGCGATGCTCTTCTTCAGCAGCGCATCGCTTTCAGCGCCGAGAATGACGTTTTCCAGCACCGTGAAATTGTCGACCAGCATGAAATGCTGATGCACCATGCCGATGCCGAGCGCGATGGCATCGTTGGGCGATTTGATCGACGCCGGCTGGCCGCCGACGCGGATCTCGCCGCTGTCGGCCTGGTAGAAACCATAAAGGATCGACATCAGCGTCGACTTGCCGGCGCCGTTCTCGCCGACAATGCCGTGGATGGTGCCGCGCGCGATCTCCAGATTGATGTCGCGATTGGCGCGCACGGCGCCAAAACTCTTGTTGATGCCGATCAGCTCGATTGCGGCTTGCGCCATGCAGCCTTTCCCATCGTATTTTTATCGCTTGGTCAAAACGCCTAGCATGACGCCCCGCCTGTGCCAATTGCCGGAGCAGCGTTCACTCTCGACAAATCCCCGCGCGCTTGTCAATTTCGAACGTGGCCGCAGCCTGCACAATCGCCTGGATCGAGGATTTGACATGACCATGCCCGACGACCGGCTGACGACGCTGGAAATCCGCGCCGCCGAGCAGGAGAAGACCATCGAGGAACTGTCCGGCCAGATCGCCGAGCAGTGGAAGGTGATCGAGCGCATGCAGCGCAAACTCGATGCGCTGGCCGACCGCTTCCTGGCGCTGGAGGAACAGGCCGCGCCCGACGTGCCGGTGACCAAGCCGCCGCACTGGTGAGCTTGCTGATAAGCAAGAAACCGCCGGGGTTTTCACCGGCGGCTTCGAGTGGATCGGCAAGGTCGCGATCAATAGCTGGGCTACGCTGTGGAAAGCCGACGCTTTCGCTCTACGATGTACCCCCACCCCTAACCCCTCCCCACAAGGGGGAGGGAGACTTCCGTTGGCGCTGACCTCGGCAAATTGGCTCGCGGCAGCGTTCCCTCCCCCTTGTGGGGAGGGTTAGGGTGGGGTCCTCTTCGCAAGAATCCGGTCCACCTTCGCAAGACACCAAATGCGATTGCCCTGCGATCAATAAGGGCAGGAATTGTCCGACATGTAATCATGCACCTTGACGGTACCGGCGATGATGTCGGCCTTGGCCTTTTCAACCGCCGCCTTCATCGCGTCGTCGACGAGCGCCTTGTTGTTGTCGTCCATGGCATAGTCGACACCGCCCTCCTTGAGGCCGAGATCGTTGATGCCGCCGGTGAACTTGTCGTTCTTGGCATCCATGAAGGTGTTGTAGACGGCAACATCGACGCGCTTGACCATCGAGGTCAGCACCTTGCCGGGCTGCAGGCCGTTCTGGTTGGAATCGACGCCGATGCCGAGCTTGCCGCCGTCGGCTGCTGCCTGCAGCACGCCAACACCGGTTCCGCCTGCCGCCGCGTAGATCACGTCGGCGCCCTGGTCGATCTGCGTCTTGGCGATCTCGCCGCCCTTGGCCGGATCGTTCCAGGCTGCCGGCGTGTCGCCGGTCATGTTCTGGATGACATCGGTCGCGCCGGCCGCCTTGGCGCCACCGACATAACCGCAGCCGAATCGGCGGATCAGCGGAATGTCCATGCCGCCGATGAAGCCGACCTTCTTGGTCTTCGAGGCCATCGCCGCCATCACGCCGACGAGATAGGAGCCTTCCTGCTCCTTGTAGACGACGGAGCGGACGTTGGGCTTGTCGACGACCATGTCGATGATGGCGAATTTGGTCTCGGGAAACTCGACGGCGATCTTCTCCAGCGCATCTGCCCAGGAGAAGCCCGCCATGGCGATTGGATTGCGGCCATCCTCGGCGAAACGGCGCAGCGCCTGCTCGCGCTGGGTGGCGTTTGAGACCTCGAATTCCACATAGGCGATGCCGGTTTCGGCCTTGAACTTTTCGGCGCCGTTGTAGGACGCTTCGTTGAATGACTTGTCGAACTTGCCGCCGAGATCGTAGAGAAGTGCTGGCTGGATGTCCGCGGCGAAGGCCGGAAGAACCATCGCAGTTGCGGCCAGGAGGCCGAGAACGATACGTTTCATGTGATCCACACCCTGTCGGTTATTTTTCCGTTATGCACCGCCTGCCTGCCCGGTTCTCCGGCAGGCATGCGACATCAGACAGGAGTGTCTTCCTCCCGCTTCGGGCCAATCTGGCACGGCCCGAAGCAAAATTCACGCGGAATTTTGACCTGTTGGATAAGCCGGGATCATCGTCCCGCCAAGGCCTCAGGCGGAGACGGCAGCCGGGATGGCGCAGGTGACGCCGGTGCCCTGCAGATTGCAATAGCCGTAGGGATTCTTCGCCAGATATTGCTGGTGGTCTTCCTCGGCGAAGTAGAATTCCGGCGCCGGCGCGATCTCGGTGGTGATCTTGCCGCGGCCGGCGCCGTGCAACGAGGCCTCGTAGGCGTCGCGCGAGGCGATCGCCGCCTGGTATTGCGCATCGCCGAAGGTGTAGATCGTCGAGCGGTAGGTGGTGCCGACGTCGTTGCCCTGGCGCATGCCTTGCGTCGGATCATGGCTTTCCCAGAACAGCTTCAGAAGCTGTGCATAGGACACGATCTTCGGGTCGTAGACGACCAGCACGACTTCGGCATGGCCGGTCAAACCGGTGCAGGTTTCCTGGTAGGTCGGATTGGGGGTGACGCCACCGGCATAGCCGACGGCCGTGACCCATACGCCCTCGACCTGCCAGAACATGCGTTCCGCGCCCCAGAAGCAGCCCAGCCCGAACATCGCCTTCTCCAGCCCGTCGGGATAGGGGCCCTTGAGCGGCCGCTTCGAGACAAAATGATTGGATGCCGTCGGGATAGGATTGGCGCGACCCGGCAGCGCCTCGGCAGGTTTCGGCAGGTTGAGCTTCTTGTTCAGCATGTCGCTAAGAAACATGTGCAGTTTCCTTTCCTTTTTGGTTGTGGACGCCTTGGTTGGGGACGCCAGAAGATCCTTAACAATAAATTATCAAGTCTAGGCGAACCGCCCGGTTGCCCGCTCCCGCCTGTAGCCGATCATGTAGAGAATGAAGGCAAGCCCCGCGAACACCGCGAAGCCGGGCTGGTTGAGCACCCAGGCGATGGCGCCGTCCCACAGCAGCGGACCAAGCCTGTCGCGGACGAAGCTTTCGAAGGCGCTTCGCGTATCCGGCGAGACGGCGAGCCAGCTGGTGTTGAGCGGGGTCATGACCAGGGCGGAGCCCGCCACCGAGCGCGTCGCGTCGACCACCGCCATGATGACCGAAACCGAAAGCGCAACCATTGCGGCAAGACGGAAGACGAAGCGGAACATCCTACCTCCCCGCAAGCTTTTCAGAAATATCTGTATCGGCCTGATAAATAGGATCTGCGCGCTTTATCCGCAATCGCGACACGCGAAGTTGAACCGACGCCGCCGGTTTTCGCCGCTGAGCGTCGGTCGGCCAAGACGACGCCGCCGATCGCGGCGATCGGCTTGCCAAGCAGTGCTGGCGGCATGGACAGAGCATCCCTATCCGACCAAGCGAATAGAGTGCTGTTATGTCTTGGCATTCGGTACCGGATCGACTAGATGAGCCCCGCACCTGTTGCTTTGACGGCTCAGGTGTGGGGAAAAGGTGTCCGCTGGTTGACGGCGCCTACGGTGCGGAGTTCCGGACCGGGAATCCCCAAGGAGACGGCATCTCCCCAACCCGCGCGGCGAAACCGGCCGTAGCGAAAATGCCAGGACGGAGAGGTGGCCGAGTGGTTGAAGGCGCACGCCTGGAAAGTGTGTTTACGGGAGACCGTAACGCGGGTTCGAATCCCGCTCTCTCCGCCATTCCTCCCAACGACGAGATTTCGATAGCAAAATCAACGTCTTAGTCGAACAGCCATCCGGACCTTAGACCAATCACTTAGACCAATCTGGATCAAGCTCGTGCTCGATCCCTGACGTTGTCAACAGGACCGGCCAAACCAATTCCTGAAAGTCTCTCGCCGGCCAAACGCTCTATAAGCCAAACCCAATCACTTCGAACGACCGAGTTCGGCCTGTTGAGGACATAGATCACATTCCCGCCATGCCTTCATACTCCCAATCGAAGCGCTTTCTGAGTTCTTGAAGACTATCCTCCCACGTAGCGCGCTCGCATTTCCTCAAGATGTTGAGAAGGCTCACTAGGACGCCGTGCCATTCGAACACATCGACAAAAACCCATGCATTGGAACGCCGATGGTATTGCGGTCGCAAATCATTGGTAGCAACATACAAGTTGAAATCGTCGGCACCCACATCGTCGTCCCAACCGATTGCTATACACATCCCGAGAGCCACGCTTCTGGGATTAACAGGCTTCCATTGCTCAAGGAGTTCAACGGAATTGAGCATTTTTACGTTGGCACGCACCTCTTCTTGCGTGTAACCCTCGCGAATGCGGCTCTCAGGAACATCTCCTAAATTCCAAGCGTCCAAGCTTCTTAGCGATAGACGGTCTGGTGGGGGGACGCCTGCAACCTGAAGCCATTTCTCCTTCGCTCGTGACAATGGAAACCCCAACCGTTGCTGCGTCTATTAGCGTAAAGGACGATACTATAGCCGACCCCTGCCGGACCTGAAAGTTCGGTTTCTGGCCCATGGCGACCATTAGAGCGCGTCCTGTTTAATCTGGGTCGTATCCAGCTGCCTTGAAGTAGTTGGCGCATTCGGCTGGGGTGAAGCGT
>NZ_JBVVQB010000059.1:0-40885 GCF_055811775.1 Mesorhizobium sp. WSM4844
ACTTGACAGGAACAACCTCGTGAACAGCGGCGGCGTCATCATCAACAATGAACATTCCACAGCGCTGTGGAGACCGGAGAAGAGGCAGAGGACCGATAATCCGCAAACCCTCGCCACGGGGCGGCAGGCGAGCGAAGCAACCACGACGCCCATCAGGCAAGCCTCCGATCAAGCCCGAGCGGACCTCATGGCTTCCTCCAGAAGCAGAGAGCGCTCCGACGCGGGGCGTTGAGCTCGATGGCCGGGATGAAGCAGAACAGCTCTTTGGCGACGGAGAGGCTGATGCGATCTCCGGACCGGTAGCTCTCGCCGTAATTGATCAGGCTGGCACTGTTGGCAGGCGATTGTAGGCCTGGAACTCGCCGATCGCCAGCCAGGCGCTGAGACGATCGCCGACCTCAAGATCGAGGACGATACCCGCGGCCGATCGGCCAATGAACGCCGTGCGATGCGTCAGGAAATAGGTGCGCTATTGTCGCCGATCTTGAACCTTGACTGCGCGAAAAGCTCGGCCTGATCAGTCAGAAGATCAAGCTCGCCGAGGCAATCCGCTACACGCTCTCACGCTGGGAAGGCCTCTCGCACTTCCTTGACGACGGCCGTATCGAGATCGACAGCAACACCGTCGAGCGCTCAATCCCGCAAGAACGCGCTCTTCGCTGGCTCGACGGCGGTGCCGAACACTGGGCAGTCATCGCCTAGCTGATCGAAACCTGCAAGCTCAATGGTGTCGAACCGCTCGGCTATCTCGCCGATGTCCTCACCAGGATCGTCAACGGCCACCCCAACAGCCAGATGGACGATCTCCTGCCTTGGGTCTACATCAACAAGCTCGAGCTCAAGGCTGTGGCCTAAGAACACCGCTCTGATGTCCGCTGTCAAGGTTTGGAACGCAGGAGGTCGCCCGATCCGAGGAACGGCTGCTCATTCTGATGAGCGCGCATGGGTGGAGGCGGAACTGAAGGACGTCGGTGATCAAGCTCTGATGCGCGGGTTGGCTACCGCATTCCCGATTGTGCGTCCGGGGCTGTTCCTATCTTACTGCGGGCGTCGGTCAATTTGCCGGCCACAAAGCGTCTGACGGGCATTCCCCTGCCGTGGTCCCGCCTCCGCCCATGCGCGAGGTGTACACTGCCGCGGCGAGCGATCAGGTGGAGCGTGCCTCCCTGGCGACGGCCCACATGAAGCCGACTAGTTCGCGGGCGATCGCCGTGCAGACCACCGTCGTTCGCTTGCCTCGCGCAACCAGCTTTCGATACCGGGTCGTCAGGCGGGCCTGAGCCTTCCATGCGATCTCACGGACTTTCGGCGGTGCCTGCTCCAACCGGTACAGCTTCGCCTTGCCGATCCGCGGTGGATGTCGATAGGTCCAGGCGCTCTCGACTAGCATGTGGCGAACGCGGCCATTGCCTGCCTTGGTGATGCCGCCACGCCTGATTGTCTCTCCAGTCGACCGCTCGCCGGGAACGAGGCCCAGATAGCCCATGAGCTGGCGAGGGCTCTCAAAACGGCTTACGTCGCCGACCTCGGTGGCGAACGTCACGGCGACGATCAGATCGACCCCACGCAATGTCTGGAGCGCTCCCACGATCGGCGCCAGCGACCAGTTCGGGATGAACTCTTCGATCACGCGCTCAAGCCGTTCCACACGCTCTTTGAGACGCGCACCGCTTCGGCCATTTCCTGGAGCGCGATCTGATGTGCAGGATAATCGAAACGCTGCTCCTGCAACCAACGCAGGTAGCGCATGGTCCAGTTCTTCGTGCGCGGATAGGCACGCCCATGCTTGAGCATGAAAGCGCTCACCTGCTGGCGATGGACCCGCAGCGTCTCAACCGCGGCTGCCCGGGCGCGAACGAGATCTCGCATGGCTTCGTGATCTTCATCGGGAACCCATACCGCCGTCAGTTCGCCGGCGCGCAGCAGCCTTGCCAATGAAAGAGCATCCCGGCGGTTCGTCTTCACCCGATCGCCAGGCTTCCTTGGAATCAGCGATGGCGCGACCACGGTGCATTCATGGCCAAGGGAACGGATCAGCCGGTAAAGGCCATAGCCGGTTGGGCCCGCCTCGTAGCAGAGGTGGATGCGATCGAACTTGGCGGCGATCCGTTGGATAACGCGGCGCATACTCGTATCCGATGCGTCGACCTCGCCGAAGAACCGAACCTCTCCCTCCCGGCCGGCTTCCGCAATCGCGATGGCATTCCTCAGCTTAGCGACATCGATTCCGACAAATGCTTCCCTATAATCTGCCACGGCTCGTCCTCCTGTGATGAGGATCGGCTCGGACCGCCCGAGCAACCTCGGACGCGCAGTGTAGGGCGAGCTACCTCACCGGCAGAAGCGGACATACGGTCTTACGCTTGATCAGCCTCGGCCAATCTCAAGAATAGCTGCTGTCACGCGGCCAAGGTACCTCCGTAGCTAACGTCTACGTCAGCGTTGAAGAAGTACCCTGCACCACGGCATGTCTTGACTAGGCGAGGATTGGCCGCATCAGCCTCCAGCTTTCGGCGCAAGCGCATGATTAGGACATCGATACTTCGATCGTACACCTCTTCTCCACGCACACGGCTCGCGAGCAAAAGCCGTTCTCTGGATAGTACGTTGCGGGGGTTCTCCAGAAATGCGATCAAGAGATTGAACTCACATGCGGTAAGCTTGACCTCGCCACGCTCCGCACAGATCAGTCGCCGCTGCTTCACGCTGAGCTTCCAGGCCCCAAAGCGAAATGAGCGCTGATCTCTGGTTCGCGGACTAGACATGCGCTCGCGTAGCGCTACTCGAATGCGGGCCAAGAATTCGCGCATCCCGAAAGGCTTGGGAATGAAATCGGTTGCGCCGAGCTCCAGTGCAACCACTTTTTCCGCCTCATCAAGCCGGTCGCCGCTGATCACTATGATAGGAACATCCGATTTTGTCGCCAGATTGCGGACGATCGCAAGTCCATCCTCCCGGCCTAGGTTAAGGTCAACAACCACGAGATCGACTGGCTCATGTGAAAGAACATAGTCAAACTGCTTGCTATCGTGGACTGCGGTTACCTTCAGGGCATGCATCGTGAGATACTCGGCGATGAGGCGCCGCATTGCGGCATCATCGTCAACGACAAGAACATGTTTCAACGGCTCACCTTCAATTTTGAATCCCCTTGTCTAAACCTGATGCCGAGCTACCCTGGGGACCGACGCAGAACAGCTGCCCCTGATACCACTCGCCGTTGCGTGCGGCTGGATCATCTCGACATCCTCCGGCTCGTGGATCCAGCTCGGACATGGTTGAGCAGCGCGGCGTTTAATTGATCGGAGAGGCGGTCGGCGGAAGAAGACCGTGATTCGCTGCAGCGGCCTTGTGCCAAATAGTAGGTCTCCTGCCAAGCCGGCTTCGTCCAAGGTGGCCGGCGGCCTCAAAATGCTGTTCGGGCGACCGGCAGGTCGCCGAACGTCCGGGCTAACATTTCTCGGTTACTGCAACTCCTCCATCTTGAGCGTGTCACTATGCTGTCCATTGCGCCGTCGGACTCCGTCAATGACATGCGGTTTTCTGCCGATGGGACAGTGCATGATCCACCCGGTAGCGGCGCGGCCGAACAGCTGAACCAGGCTCGCACCAGGATGGGCTGCGCCGCCACGTCTTCCCAGTTGACCCTCGCCCCCGCGGATTTGCGCCTTCGAGCCAGCTTCGCGGACGAGCTCGCGGTCTCAAACAATGATCTGAGTGTGCAGGGCCGCGCATGGCTGTCTCTTAAAGCACGGCAGCATATCGGCAAAGTTGGGCTGCTTTAGCGCCTTCGTCGATTCCCCACGGTGATCCCGAGCCTGAAGAAACCCGCCAAGCTTCCCATTTTGTCCTTGGCTTAGCGATGACAGAAGATCCCATCACCATCCATGACGCCGAAGTCGCGGGCCACGGTCCAGGAGCAACGGACGGCCGGGACGAGCAATCCCGCACAGGAGTCATCGTACCAAGATGCTCCGGATGTCGCTGGCTGATCGGGCCCGCGCCAGCCCACGCATGCGCAAGCTGCTCACCTACGCTAACACGAACACGGTCTTTGTTTCAGTTGAAACCGAAAAGCTGAAATTGAACATCACAGAGTAACAGACCTTCCCGATAAGCGCGTGCCGGACAGGGGCAGAACTCGTCCGGCGGCTTGGAAAGGTAGGTGATCGGGAATGTTTATTGCAGCTTGGCCCCTGGCCATCGTCCTGTTGACATCCATGTCACTCCCAGCCGAGCCCGCGCCACTTTCTCCCCGTGAGTTCCACAGCCTGTCGCGCAAATGCGCTCCATGGGTTGCGCCGTCCACCCTCGCCGCGATTGCCAAGATTGAAAGTGGCTTTGAACCGCTGGTGGCTCATGACAACACCACAGGTGAGCAGCTTCGCTGGATAGATCACCTGGAAGCCACGCGAGGCATCAAGCACCGCCTCGAAGCACAACATTCTGTCGACGTTGGATTGATGCAGATAAACAGCAACAACTTTCCCATGCTCAATCTCACACCGGATAAGGCTTTCGAGCCCTGCGCCTCGCTTTCGGCTGCCGCCCACTTGCTTGAAAGCCGGTATGCCGGCGGCACGACTGCTCCGGCGCAGCAACTTGCGCTTCGCCGTGCCATCTCGGCCTATAACACGGGCGACGTCACGCGTGGCTTCACCAACGGTTATGTACGCAAGGTCGAGTCGGCCGCAAAGGACATCTCAAGTCTCCTTGAGCGAACGCTGGAGCCGACCGCTCAAGATGGGCCAGACCTTGAGGCAGCCGGTCCGAAAACAGTGCCCCCTCTGCTCGAACAGAGCCAACAGACTAATGAAAAGCAGCCCGCACAAGATTCGTGGGACGTTTGGGGCTCCTATCAGCGAAACCGCTCCGGGGCCGATCCCTCCGGTCCGACAGGCAGCCAGGCTGCGGAAGAGCGGGAACCCTCGAACCCGAACAAACTCGTATTCGATTGAATCATGGAGATGCAATGATGAAGCCACTCAAAATATTTCATGCGTTTAAAACGCGTGTTCCTCTGCCTTTTTCCATGCTGCGCATGGCGGCTGAATATGTACCGGCCGCTGCTGCAGGCGCGGCATGGATGGTCTTCTCCAGCGGACCGGCCGCGGCTCAGGTGACCGGAGGGACAGATCCCGCCAAGATGGTCCAGAATATCTGCACCTTCATACTTGGCCCCTTCGGACAATCACTGGCCGTGCTCGGACTCGTGGCCATCGGTATCTCTTGGATGTTCGGTCGTGCTTCACTTGGCCTGGTTGCGGGTGTCGTTGGAGGGATCGTCATCATGTTTGGCGCCAGCTTCCTGGGCAAGGCGCTCATAGGCGGTGGCTGATGAGCGACCGGCTGGAAGTGAGCACCCTCTATGTGGCGGCGACACGCCCCGCACTGTTTCTGGGGGTGCCGCTGACGCTGGCCGGATTGCTCATGATGTTGGCTGGGCTCGTCATCATTATCCTTCAGAATCCACTCTACGAAATCGTGCTCGTGCCACTCTGGTTCGGAGCGCGGCTGGTTGTTGAGCGTGACTATAACGCCGCAAGCGTCGCGCTCCTCTATTTGCAGACCGCCGGCAGAAGCGTGGACGGGCCGGTTTGGGGCGGCGCGAGCGTCAGCGCCAATCCGATCAGAGTGCCGAAACGCGGAAGAGGAATGGTGTAATGTTTGGCGCCAGTGGCCGGACCGAGAGATCTGGCGAGATCTATCTTCCGTATGTTGGTCATCTCAGCGACCAGGTTGTCCTTCTGGAAGACGGATCGATCATGGCCATGGCACACGTGAGCGGCCTGCCATTTGATTTGGAAGACGCTGAGATGCGCAACTCGCGCTGCCGCGCGTTCAACACTCTCTTGCGCAACATCGCCGATGACAATGTCACGCTATACGCTCATCTTGTGCGAAACAACGATGTGCCGGAGCCGGCACCGCGCCAGTTTCAAAGTGCATTCGCTGGCAGTCTGAGCGAGGCCTATGAGAGCCGTGTGCTGTCGGGAAAGCTCTTTCGCAACGATCACTTCCTCACTGTCGTTGTGTTCCCCCGCACCGCAATCGGCAAGATCGGCTTGCGCATTGCAAAATCCCCCAGACGGAATGACAACGATTTGGCCACCCAAATGCGAAGCCTTGAAGACCTCTGGCAGATCATTGCTGGCTCACTCGGCGGTTACGGTCTGCGCCGGTTGGGTATTCGTGAGAAAGGCAACGTGCTCTTCACGGAAATTGGGGAGGCGCTTCGGCTGATAATGACTTGCCGGTTTCTTCCGGTTCCGATGGTTACCGGCTCACTTGGCGCCTCGATCTACACTGACCAGGTCATCTGCGGGAAACGGGCGCTTGAGATTCGAAGGCCCGGGGATAGCTCCGTGGGATCATTGTTTTCGTTCCGTGAATATCCGGCGACGACGCGGCCAGGCATGCTAAATCCCCTGCTGTCCGCCAACTTCCCGCTTGTCCTCAGCCAGAGCTTTTCCTTCCTCACTCGGCCACAAGCTCATGCGAAGCTTAGCCTTAAGTCCAGCCAGATGACGAGTGCCGGCGACAAGGCTCTCACCCAGATCAATGAACTTGCCGAAGCAGAGGACGCACTGGCAAGCAACGAGTTCGTCATGGGTTCGCATCATCTGAGCCTGTGCGTCTATGCCGACAGCCTCAATAGCCTTGCAGATCGCGCAGCAAATGCGCGCGCAAGGCTGGCCGACGCGGGCGCCGTAATCGTCCAAGAGGGTATCGGCATGGAGGCCGCGTACTGGTCCCAACTTCCGGGGAACAACAGGTGGCGCACGCGCCCCGGGGCGATCACCTCGTACAATTTTGCCGGGCTTGTCTCTTTTGAGAACTTCCCAAGCGGTTGCAGTTCCGGCCATTGGGGCAAAGCTGTTGCGCGCTTTCGCACAAACGGTGGAACTTCTTTCGACTACATCCCCCATGAGAATGACGTCGGCATGACGGCGATATTCGGGCCCGTCGGCAAAGGCAAGACGACGCTGATGACCTTTATCCTCGCGATGCTTGAACAAAGCGTGGTCGATCGCGATGGTGCCATCGTCTTTTTCGATAAGGACCGGGGTGGTGAACTGCTGGTGCGAGCCACGGGAGGGACATATCTAGCGTTGCGCAGAGGCGCTCCGAGCGGCTTGGCTCCTCTGCGTGGACTGGACAACACCTCCGCCTCGCTGGACTTTCTGCGCGAATGGTTGATGGCCCTAATCGAGAGTGACGGCCGTGGTCCGATCTCGCCGGAGGAAAGCCGTCGACTGGAACGTGGCATTGTTCGTCAACTTTCGTTCGAGCCCGTCATGCGCTCAATTGCGGGCCTGCGCGAATTCCTGCTGCACGGCCCCTCCGAGGGCGCAGGAGCGCGGCTGCAGCGGTGGTGTAGAGGGAATGCGCTTGGATGGGCCTTTGACGGCGATGTCGACGAAGTAAGGCTTGATGCCTCCATTACCGGCTTCGACATGACGCAGCTCCTGGAATTTGAGGAGGTCTGTGCGCCGGCCGCCGCATATCTTCTGCACCGCGTGGGCGCTGTTGTCGATGGCCGTCGGTTCGTCATGAGCTGCGACGAATTTCGCTTCTATCTGCTCAACCCACAGTTCTCGGCTGTTATCGACAAGTTCTTGCTCACCGTTCGCAAGAACAACGGGATGTTGATACTCGCAACGCAGCAGCCTGAACACGTGCTGGAATCGCCCCTCGGAGCTAGTCTCGTTGCACAATGCATGACGAAGATTTTCTACCCATCACCGACGGCCGACCGGGCCGCGTATGTCGATGGCTTGAAGTGCACTACTCAGGAGTTCGAGGCAATCCGCCAGGGAATGGCAATTGGCAGCCGCAAGTTTTTGCTCAAGCGCGACAGCGGGAGTGTTGTTTGCGAATTCGACCTTGGCCAGATGCGCGAGTACGTAGCCGTGCTCTCGGGGCGGGCCAACACCGTGCGCTTTGCCGACCAGCTTCGTGACCAGTACGGAGATGCCCCAAGTGGGTGGCTCGATAAGTTCATGGCTCGTTACCACGAAGTTCAAGACTGACGGAGGAATATTCATGAGATTTGCTAAGCTTGCAGCAACGACGCTTGCTGCTTCCCTTCTGCTTCACGGACAGGCCAGGTCGCAATTTGTCGTCAGCGACCCTCTAACAGAAGCACAAGCGACCGCGACCGCGATTTCCACTGCGGCGATCCTTATAAAGTCAGCCGAGACGCTCGCTGCCACGATCGAAATGGTGGATATGCTAACGTCGTCATTCGGTGTCATGGGACTGTTGGGCGCACTGAACCAAGGAAATCACTACCCGTCGAGCAATAAGCTGGAGGGGCAGATGTTTGATGCTCGGGCGCCAGTTTCGACCATAGCGCGTAACATTGCGCAGGACCCAACTCGGATAGTCACCGGCACCGATGCAGAAGGGAAACTGTTAGAGGAGCAAATCGCTGGTGCCGCCAATGCCGCAGGTCTTGCAGCCGACACTCTGGACGTAATGGACAAGCGCCTTAAGGCTAACGACAACACGCTTGGTCAGCTTTCCCGCTCGGGAAATATTGTGCAGGCCACAGTGACCAACGGTCTGGTCCTCAAGCAGATCCATGATGCGATCATCCAAAATGTTCAGGCCACAAGTCTGCTGACGATGGCAACTGCACAAGCGAGCCTTCACGCCGGGGAGGAGGCCGCCACGCAGCGTCGCGAACGCCAGAAGACCGCTAGCATCTTTTTTGGCATCCGCCAGTAAACGACGCTGAGTTCATCCGGCTCAGCTGCGCTGATCAGCGACAAATCAGGCTCACGCCATGACTTTCAAAATTCACGCGCCATTCACGGCTATAGACACGATCTTTCATCAGGCCTTTACGTTAGGGCTGCACAACGTGCTTGAAAAAATCCAAGAGGCGGTCAGCGCGCCTCTGGTCGCGTGTGTCACGCTTTGGATAATAATCCAAGGCTGTCTGGTCATGCGTGGTCAAGTCGATGCGCGCGGGGGTATCTCGCGCGTAATCATGGTATCGATTGTCGTTGCCCTTATCTTAAGCCAGGCCAACTACCAGCAGTACATTGAAGCGGTCTTCGACGAGACGATTCCAAGGCTTGCTCACCAGATCAGTGGCAGCGACTTGCCCTTCATCGGTATCCCCCAGAAGCTCGACATGATGTTTGCTTTAACTCAGTATAGCCTTCAGGTGATTGCTTCCGAAATTGGGCCTATGAATGGCCAGGACATACTTGCTTTCCAGGGAGCGGAATGGATTTTCTACGGCGCGCTGTGGACAGCGTTCGAGATCTATGATGCCGTCGGAATTCTGACGAAGGTGCTTTTGGCGATCGGCCCCCTGGTTCTTGTAGGCTACCTTTTTGATCACACTCGAGACATAGCTACCAAATGGATCGGCCAACTGCTCTCGTATGGGCTGCTGCTTCTCCTCCTCAACATCGTTGCAACGATAGTTATCGCTGCCGAAGCAGCCTCGCTGGTAGTCATGCTTGCGGTGATCAAAAACTCCGGTACGACAGCAGCCAAGATCATCGGGCTTTACGAACTCGACATGCTTTTCCTGGCTGGCGACGCTCTGATCGTCGCGCTTCCGGCGATCGCCAGCAGCATCGCCGGCGGCTCTTGGGCAAGTACGAACCAACTGCCTGGCAGCCTCACTCGCCCCCCTGCCAAAACGGCGGGTCGTTAATCAATCACTAGCGCGGTGCCAAAATGAAATATTGCCTAATTTTATCAATCCTAGCTTTGGCCGCCTGCAAGACAACCGATGGGCTTGCGACCTGTGCGGGTACGCCATTCCAACTGAACGTGGGACAATGGGAAATCACCCCTGAGGATCTTCAGGTCGATTGCGCGGAAGAGCCCAAGTGAAGTTTCCTGAACATGCCCTTCTGGTGGAGAGAGAAACGCTAGCCGCCCACTACAAGGAGGTGGAAGCGTTTCAAACGTCACGAGCGAAGTCTGCGCGGCGCCTGTCAAAGACCCTTATAGCCTTTGCGGCGGCGGCGGTCCTAGGAAACGTTGCGCAGGCATTTACCATCGCTGCCATGGTCCCGTTGGCCAAGCTCGTGCCTGTGTTCCTTTGGGTACGGCCGGATGGGACAGTTGACAGCGAAGTGTCAGTCTCTCAACTGCCGGCAACCCAAGACCGGGCCGTCGTAAATGCTTCGCTGTGGGAATATGTACGCCTGCGCGAGGGCTACACAGCAGATACAGCCCAATACGGCTATGATCTCGTATCCAGTTTCAGCGCACCGGCTGTGCGACAGGAATATCAAGATTACTTCAACTATCCGAATCCCACCTCGCCGCAAGTCACGGTCGGCAAGCGCGGCAAGCTCGAGGTTGAGCACATTTCCTCAAATGACATCAGTCCGGACGTTCAACAGATCCGCTACAAACGCTCTCTTATCGTTGATGGGCAGATGCCGATGGTGACCACCTGGACAGCAACCATCCGCTACGAGCGCTTGACGGGTCTGCCTGGGCAATCGAGGCTGACCAATCCGGGAGGACTACTCGTTACCTCCTATCAAGCCTCGGAAGATAGTGTATCAATCCCGGGGCCCGTACAGCCATGACAAAACGAGCGTTTCTCGCGATGGCCTGTTCACTTTTCTTAACGATCGAGGCGTCCGCGGAAGACACGCCACTTGCCGGCAAGCATGATGCGCGGATGCGCTACCTGGCTTACCGTCCCGACGAAGTGGTGCGCCTATCGACCGCAGTGGGGGCAACGCTGGTTGTCACATTCGCGACCAACGAGACCGTCGCAGCCGTGGCCGTTTCCAATAGCAAAGACCTGGCTGCGCTCCCGCGCGCCAACTATCTCTTTTTTAAGGCTAGCCGGATGCTCCCGCCGCAGCCGGTCATCGTGCTGGCCGAGAGTGAGTCCGGTACACGGAGATACGTATTCAGTATTTCAACGAGAGCGATGCCAAAACTCGATGAGCAGCAACCTGACCTATACTACAGTGTGCAGTTCACCTACCCTGCTGATGAGGCTGCTGCTCAGAGAAAGGAAGCAGAAAGGCGCTCGATTCTTGGTCAGGCCCGGGCGAAAGTGCTGCAAGATGACAGAGTTCAGGATTTGTTGAATCGGCCCGCCGCAACCGCCAGTCCGGACGAAAGCAATTTTCACTACGTCGCAAAGGGCGACCGATCGCTGGCGCCGCTGGAAGTCTTCGATAATGGCTTTACGACCGTATTTGGCTTCGCAAGCAATTCCCGCATACCCTCCCTCTACGTTATCAATCCCGACGGCAAGGAAGCCGCTGCCAATTACACAGTCAAAGGGGACTATGTTGAAGTATCCGCAGTCGCCCGGGAATGGCGTCTGAGAGATGGCAATACGGTCCTGTCCATTTTCAACAGGGCTTATGATCCTGTGGGACGAGCGCCAGGGACCGGTACAGTGAGACCCGACGTGTGGCGCGTTTTGAAAGGCTCGGGCCGATGAATGAAACCGGCCCACAGTCGGCACACGATGTCGATGCATCTAGATCGATCGTCTCGGAGCCGGCCCGCCGGCATCTATCGGGATCGCAGAAGTTGGCCGTCGCTGGTCTTGTTCTCATCTCATCTCTATCGCTCATCTGGCTCGGAGGTCGTCCCAGCACACAAGATGAACCATCTCAGCCAAAACCGCCAATTTTCCCCAACGCTGAGCCATACCGCCCTGTGCCAATCGAGATTGCTCCCGAACCTCCAGCACCCGTACAGGCGGCGCAGGCGGCAGATCCTGCGCCATCCACGCCACCGGCGCCAGCTGATCCGCCGCCGGAGGAAACACCAATTTTCGCCTACAGTAGCAGCAGTCAAATGCCCGACGACGGTCAGCGGAGCGAAGACCACCATAAGGATGCTCCCGCGACCGAGGATGAGATTTCAATCGGTGGCGATCTGTCAGGGCGATTGAAGCCAGATATACAGGAGCCAAGCCGGGCTACACTTTTGCCGCACCCTGATCTAGTGATTACTCAAGGAACGATCATTCCCTGCATTTTGCAAACGGCAGTCGACACAAATTTACCGGGTTATGTGAAGTGCGTGTTACCTAAAGACGTCCGCGGCGCTACCAACAATGTCGTGCTCCTGGATCGCGGGACGACCGTGATTGGCGAGATCCAGCGCGGTCTCCAACAGGGGGATGCGCGTGTCTTCGTGCTGTGGACGCGCATCGAAACGCCTGACCATGCCCTCGTGTCGATAGCATCGCCGGGCGCTGACGAACTCGGCCGCTCCGGTATGCCTGGCACGGTGGATAATCACGTCTGGCAGCGCTTTGGCGGAGCAATGCTCATGAGCGTCCTTCAAGGTGCGTTTCAGGCGGCCGGTCAATATGCGGCTAGCTCTGGCGAAGGAAGCGGCATCAACAGCTTCCAGAGCAATGGTGGACAAGCCGTCGAGACGACACTGAGAGCGACGATCAACCTTCCGCCAACTCTGAAGAAAAACCAGGGAGATGCTGTATCCATCTTTGTGGCTCGGGACCTCGATTTCTCAGATGTATACGAACTTAGAGCGACCGCCGTGGCGCCAGCCCCCCAACATCGCGAACGCCGGAGAGACAAAAATGCGATCGGAGGCTGATCCTCAATTGCGTTTGCTTCTCGACCCCGTTCTGAAATGGCTTGAGGAGCCAAGGACCGAAGAGGTCGCTATCAACCGGCCTGGGGAAGCCTTTGTCCGACAGGCCGGCGTTTTCACGAAACATCCGCTACCGCTATCTTATGACGATCTGGAGGACATCGCGATCCTCGCTGGAGCGCTGCGCAAGCAAGATGTCGGACCGCAAAGCCCCCTCTGTGCGACTGAGCTGCCGAACGGAGAGCGGCTGCAGATCTGTTTGCCGCCCGCTGTTCCCTCAGGAACAATAAGCCTGACCATACGGCGTCCCTCAAGTCGTGTGACCGAGCTTAAGGAAGTTTCTTCTCGCTACGAATACTCGCGTTGGAATCAATGGCGGTCACGAAAGGAGCGCCAAGAGCGGCAGGACGAAACGATTCTTCAGCACTACGACCATGGTGACTTGGAGCAATTTTTGCGAGCGTGCGTTTGCGGGCGGCTCACGATGCTGCTTTGCGGACCTACTGGAAGCGGCAAAACGACAATGAGCAAGACTTTGATCAACGCTATACCCCCGCAAGAGAGACTGATAAGTATCGAGGACACGCTCGAACTTGCAATCCCGCATGAGAACCATGTCCGGTTACTCTATCCAAAAGACCAGGCAGGCATAGGTGCGGTGACGGCAGAGCAACTGTTGCAAGCCAGCTTGCGCATGCGCCCTGATCGAATATTGCTGGGTGAGATGCGCGACGATGCTGCATGGGCCTACCTCAGCGAAGTCGTCTCCGGCCATGCGGGATCAATATCAACGATTCACGGGGCAGATCCGGTCCAAGGCTTTAAAAAGCTCTTTTCACTCGTCAAGAGCAGCCCGCAAGGAGCCGCTGTGGAAGACCGCACGCTTCTTGACATGCTGTCGGCTGCCATTGACGTCATTGTACCGTTCCGTACCCAAGGCGAAGTATATGAGGTGGGAGAGGTATGGCTCGCCGCCGATGCCCGGCGACGGGGAGAGACAGTAGCCGACCTTCTTAACAAGCACTAAGGCTAGAACAACGTCTCGGGCTCGATAGGTCGATTGTGATGTGACGCGTCATTTTGTTCTGCTTCGATGCCTCTTTGACGGGCTTTCTCAGATTGCTTGGGTAGCCTGAGCGAGTCAGCGGCATCATGCCATCATCATTGTACGAATTGCATGCTCCATTGTCCTGGACGAGACCGGCTTCGCTAGCCAAAGGACGAAGGTCTGATTAGCAGATGTGACCGGCATGAGGTCGATTTCACCGACGACTATGACAGGCACCGTCATGAGGGTGGGGCATGCGGATTCTGCCTGTTCTCGCTCGAGGAAAGGCATTTTACCCAAGATCAGCAGGTCGGCTGCTTTCCCGCTCTCGATCCAGCCGCAAAGGCTTTCGAAGGTCGCGAAGCCGACCGGCTTATAACCCAGCGCGGCGATATTCTTCTTGTAGATCTCCAACTCTGCTGGGTCGGGCTCCACGACTGCAATGATTTCTCCGTTGCCAAGTGATCCGTCGTATGGGCCGACAGCGATGTCAGCGCTGACTGGCTCCTCCTCGGAGGCCGGTAAGTAGATATCAAAGCGGGTACCTCGGCCAACAGCTGAGGTGACGTCAAGGCATCCTGCGAGCGCGCTCACGTGCCTGTCAACCGCAGCAAGACCCAGCCCGGTCCCGCCGAGGCGAGAGCGGGTGGTAAAAAAGGGCTCAAAGACATGCGGAAGTATCGAACTTGCAATTCCCGGGCCATCGTCGCTGATGGAGAGGAGAACGTAGTGTCCAGGTCTCAAGGTGCCCCGAGCCAGTGGCTTTGTTTGGCACACTTGGGCGCGGGAAACGCTAATCTCGACACGGCCCTGGTTCAAGACAGCCTCCGACGCGTTCTTGCACAAATTCATAAGGATTTGCTGTATCTCGGTTGGGCTGCCCTCGACCACCGTTTGCCACTCATTGATCTTGAAATTCAACTGAACACCCGCACGAACTGTAACCCGCAGCAATGGCGCAAGATCCATAACCATCTCGGAGACGCTGATAGGCACTGCCACGCGCTTCCGGTTTCGGCTGAGTGACAAGATCTGGTCAACGATCAGCTTGGCTCGGTGTCCAGCTAAGATGATTTGGTCGATGTGGTTCCGAATCCTAGAGGGTCGACGCACCAGCCCTTGGGCAATCTCTGAATATCCGATTATTGCGCCTAAAATATTGTTGAATTCATGTGTGGCGCCGCTTGCGATCGTGCCGACGGTCCTCAGCCTTTCCACATGCTCCCATCGACTCACCAGAAGGTCGCGTTCGGCATTTACTCGTTGCATTTCAAGATGGTTGCTCAAACGCACAATGGCACTGGCAAGAACCCGCAGGTCGTCTGCTGAGGGGAGTGAGCGATCTCGTTCAAAAACAAGGATGCAAACCACAGCCTGCTGATCGGAGGCCCTGCAAGCAACAATTTGACAAACACCGGAAGTGCCTAGGGCGGTCCGAACCATTTCCGCCGCCGGAACGACGCGAAACACTGGTCGTCCGGCACGGACAAGTGAAACGACTTCATCAATAAGCGCGACGTTCCAGACGGGTATGCACGTGGTCGCCACAAAGCACTCAGTCTGCCTGCTGAGACTCGGATCCACCAGAGCAAGCGCGCATTGATGCGCATCGAAAACGCGTTGCACGACTCTAAGCGCTGCTTCGGTGGAAAAGCACGCCGAGGCGTTCTTTGCTTTGCTATCGTTGAAGCGAGATTCGATCTCACGCATTGCCTCTTCAAGCTGCAACCGCCTTTTCAGCCGGTTCATCCGCAGATGCTGCCTGGAGGACCGAATGATCGCAAACAAGCAGAGGCATATGGACAGCAAGCCAAAGAAAAATCGCGTACGCTGCGCTTGCGCGCTGGCCAAGCTGTAGCCTTTCAGATGCTCTCGCTCCAGTTCGGCGGCCCTGGAGGACGTGTCGAGGGATGCGATCTGATTGGCAGCTTGGTCCAACCTCCATAAAAAAGACAGGAGACTGCGGAAAATGCCCAAAGCATCCGCGGCAGCCCGGGCCTGGCTCGGAGCAAATCGGTCGGGAGGCTGATCCATCTGTGATGCAAGGGTGAGCCCCGGTTCGGCCGAAAACGCGATCAGCTTAGACAGTGCAACTCTGCGCGACGATGCCCCCCCAAGGCGACCAAGCGAGCGAGCAAGATCTGCGAGACAGTTTTGCACAAGCTGATCTTGCTTGACCAAGGCTGAGACGGCAGCCTCTTTGTTTTCGATCGAGTTTATGAGCTGCGCGCGCAATCTGGATTGCCCGGAGCTCTCATCGGGCGAAGTCTCGGGAGGGCGTTGCAAGTTTTCACGATTCCTTTGCAATGCCTGTCCGGTAGAAGCAACCGATCGGGAGTCCAATACCATATCCGTCCGGGCGCGGGCGACGTCGCGCCGGAGCAATGCATCGTTGATCTGAATCGTTCGCAGTTGGCTTAGGATCGCGTCGTTGATCTGCGGGGGCTGCCCCTGCGTCCCGACCAAGAGCGCAATCGAGGCGGCTAGGGCGATTACAATTGCTTTGTCGGAACTGAGCCGTGTTTCCCAAGGAAACGGCGTTTGATCCGCGGTGCACGCCTTGCGAAGATCCAACCTGAAGTCCAGCTCGCCACGGGTTCGGTATGCGGCCGGATGCTGCTGGAATAGGAAAGCCACGCCTACCTCTCCCCTTATGAGGACGGTTCAACACCGTTGCCAAACTTGGTTTTGGCCCGCTTCCAGAACGAGAATGAGCGCCCAAAGGACCCCCGCGATGCGGAGCACATCGTTGCGATCTTGGAAGCAGATGAATACAACGCGCACGCGATGCTTCGACCCCTCGCGGCTTCAGGGACCCTCAGCTGAAGCCCAGGATGAAGCGCCGATTGGGTGAACGGATAGGGCGCGCGTTCCGGGGATATAGCGAGGTAAATCGCTCGATGTCTGCTGGGTCGACCTCAACCGGTTCCGTCGCCACCATCCAGTCGACGTTTTCGGTGCATGGTGGTGTCGTCAAAGATCCTTCATATGTCCAGTAGCCAAGCGAAGCCGGCAGAAGCCCGTTCGGGTCGACGTCGTCGACCGCTGCCTCTTCGCCTGACGTTGCCGGAAATGCTGCAGCAAGCCTGGCAAAACTGGCATTTGTCGCGCCTGGCGTCAGAAACACGCCCAGCACACCCAGAGTATCGCTGTTGCGGTCCTTATGGACAAAATGCGCTTCAATCGGGAAACTCTTGCCTGCAACGTGGTGCTCGCTTGGCGCATGGAAATGGAACTGTAGCAGCTCATAGACACGATCCCCCAGAGTGAGCGTGCTGCCTTGCGGCAGGTTGATCTGAATGGTGTGGCCGTTGTTCACCATCCTGCCGCCGCCCTTGTGCCAGCCTATGGCGATATGCGGAATATCCGCTTTGACCGCGCCCCGGATATCGACCGGCGATTGCTGCATGCCCGCCGAGCAGACCAAATTTGTCTTGTCCAAATGCCCCCATTGTTCGGGTCCGACCAGGCCGGCATATCCCCATTCGGTGCTGGCCGCCCGCGCGGCTTCAGCGCAAATAGGACACGCGCCGAGTGCAACAAATCCTTTGATCAGATTACGACGGTGCATATTGCTTTGGCTCCTACTGAACACTTCAATTTAGCGCTGGCATGAGAAACTGCAGTCGCAGCTGTGATGTGGGCGACATCGTCGCAATTTGCGGCCGAACAGTTCGGTACGCCACCATCGCGGCTTCAGGTCGACCGACATAGGACATTCCCGCGCGCGGCCGTGCTCGCCGACCACATGCGGTTTGTAGCAGCTATTATCAGGTAGATGGTCCCAGCTATTGGCCGAATCCGTGCTCATTGTCTCCACGACCGCCGATTGCCGTTCGATTGCTGATCACATGGTCGACCTCACCGAACGCCTCGGCACCCGGGCCACACTGGACAAACTTCCATGCAACTACTCCGATGGCGCCCACCACGCCACGTGACGCTTCATATTCATCATCGGACAGCCAGAGAAATCGATTGCTTCGATAAAGAACATCCACGACATGGATGCAATCACGCGCAATTTGCGGTGCTGCTGAGGACGCCGGCTCGATCCGCCATATCTCGGCGACAAATCACGCGCCGGAGAACTAGGCAAGGTAGCACCAACGTGGACTAAAGATCGAGCTTATGCTGTCACGGGTTCGATCAGGACCAAAGGCTTGCGCGCCTCTGGGCGGTCCGCTGCGACTCAGACACGGAGTAGTTCTTCAAGATGACCCAAACAGAACAAGAATCTTACTGAACCGAACTAATTTTGCAACGACGGTCGCCGAAGATGATTCTGAACCACTGAGGAAACTTGACGAGTGCTTGGACGAAGCGTCCAGGCATTTCTCAGCCGGTCCTCCGAAGCTCGCGATCTCGAGCGCTCATCGCAATGAGGGTAGCACAACAGGGATGCAGATGGGGCCGAGAGACATGTCCTGGACGAGTTATTCAGTGGCATTGCTAAGCGCTCTATGGAAGCCTCGCTGATCAGGCTATGAAGTCCGGCAACCAATGTCCGGGCATGATCGTCCGGGACCACATTTTGAACATCGTAAAGCCAGACACCGAGGCCTCCAGTCGGGCCTCCGACATTCAGATTCGCTTCGTTAGAACGAGCTTTGGAATCGCAGCACGCCGCCGAGGCTGTTCCTTTTGCCGACGTGAGCCGGGTTCGTTCCGGAACGGTCGACGGCAGCGAACTTGGCGTAATGGGCATAATCGACTTCGGCTGTGACTGTGAAACCTGGAATGACCATATAGGCGACGTTTGCAGCCAGTCCGGAGTTCCTGAGCTGATCACCCGAGACCTGAAGGTTGAATGAAGTTTTCTCGTTTAACGTGTAAGTGGCGCCCGTCCAGAAAGCCCAGTTGCCGCTCCAAATTTTGTAGAAGCCGCGACCGTGAGCGGCGAGCGCGTTGGTTGGGTCATCATTGAGATTGCCAATGGAGCCGTAGCCGAACATTCCGAATAGCGACAGGTCATCTGTGACATTGATATCGACTCGGAGCTTGCCGGCCAAAGCTTCGTAGTCGCTGTCACGAGCCATTACGCCGGTGATCGCGCCCCAGCCCTGCGTCTGTTTCACGCCGAAGACGACGTGCGGAACATAGCTGTCGATAGTACCGACTACACCCGACCCTTGTTCAAGTGAAACCAGAGCCGAAAAGCCATTATCGGCATCGAAGTAATACTGAGCCACGTTGGTATCGAAGTCGCCGTACGGAACGAGTACGTTATTGAGTACGTTTCCGGCGTAGCCTGTAAACGTGTCGAAGGCCGACTCGTCCTTGCCAACTCGGAGGCCACCAAGCTGGATCCAGGCGGAAGACAACTTGACGCCGCTGTTGAAGCTATAGTTGTGAGGGCTTTCCGGACCCGGATAAGCGTTGTGGTTGCCGAAGTTCACGCGAGTCTCAGTATAGGTCTTCAGTGCGCCTAGTTCGGTCTCCTGGCGCGTCCAAGTTTTGAACGTGAAACGCGTGTTGTTTCGCCAGGTGCCCTGAGCCTCGCCAGTTCTCACATCGGAGGTTCTTATCCCGTCATACGATCGGACATCGCTGAGGCCGACGTCGTAACGGATGTAGCCGCCGATGCGCACGCAGGTCTCGGTGTCGGGGATATGGAAGTAGCCCGAACCGTAGACGTCGCAGATATTGACATATTCGGTCGGACCCGGCGCGGAGACTTCGTCCGTCGCGCGAGCGACGGAAACGGAGATCAGGGCCGCAACTGAGCCGAGAAGAAGACTGCTTACGTTCATTCTGGATCTCCAGTTCAAAGAATAAAAGGCGGACGCGTCAAAGGGCGAACCGGCGGCCTATCCCAGGACCAAAAACATGTGCATCTCG
This sequence comes from Mesorhizobium sp. WSM4844, assembly GCF_055811775.1. NCBI lineage: Bacteria > Pseudomonadati > Pseudomonadota > Alphaproteobacteria > Hyphomicrobiales > Phyllobacteriaceae > Mesorhizobium > Mesorhizobium sp. WSM4844. The sequence goes on from NZ_JBVVQB010000059.1 coordinate 19,469, forward strand.
CTCCTCTTTCGTACCTGAGGAATGCCCGATACTAAGTTGACTTGAGTAGTCCCGGTGTGAGTAAGCCAAGTTATACTTGTACATTTCTTTATAGCAGTTCGACTTATAGAAGAAGCAACTGTGGTTGGCTATCAACTGCCCGAAGGAGGTGAGATTCGACTTCCGTCCGGATCCAAGAAAAGGCAAAATCGCCTGTTGCCCTGCCGCGCTTCCCACAAGCGTTCCTCATTCTTTCAGTACATCGGGGATTCAGCATTTCTGAACCAATATTCATCTCCGTTATTTGTGAGTTGGCCGTCGGCGTTCGATGCGGAGCAGCAAGCGACGTGCCATCCTGAAGAGGTAACTCCGCGCTGACACTTAAATTGGCCGGCGCAACTTCGTCGCGCTCTTTTCTTTTTGCTTTTTGGGGGTCAGGCTGAGCACCGAGCAGACGTTTTGGGAGACGGTTCGTATGTTCGATATATGACACTTTCGTTCGATACCGACAGCACCTGTTTGCTGTGAAGCTCGGGTCGAGACAGCATGCGGCGGCGCCGCTCGGTACACGTCAGGCGGGAGCCTCGCTGCAGCGCACAACTGGATCGTGCCAAGGATGGCCCGTTTCGTTTTGCAGCGGCGCAATCGTTCACACCCCCGTGCGACTCACCTAGCGCCCATTGCGGATCGGATGGATGCATGCTCACGAGAGTAGTGCGGTTGGTTGCAGGGCCACCGCCTTGTTCGGTCAAACAGGCCAACTCTCGACAGATCACGGCTTAGGTCTTATATAAGCGCCCTAGAGAGAGTTAAGGTCGTTTCTATGAGACAAACATGCGCTCAACAGTGACAGATACATTGCCTCCCAGAGTCAAGAGGGCGCTTGGCAAGCTCGGCGCCGACATTGCGGTCGCCCGTAAGAAGCGCAGCCTGACCGTGATGATGATGGCGGAACGACTGGGTGTCGCAAAGAGCACCTATCTGAAGATCGAAAAAGGAGACCCGACCGTCGCTATGGGGGCCTACGCCATGACCTTTTTCGTTTTGGGCTTTGATGAGGCTTTGGCGCAGATCATCGACGCGCATCGCGATGAGCAAGGCCTGCTCCTCGACGCTGAACGTTTGCCCAAGAGGGTAAGGGTGCGGAAGCCACCGGGTGCAATATGAGACGTTCTTTGCTGTTCACATTGGCGAAGAAGCGATGCTACTGGGTACGTTGCGCTATGATCAGCAGGGTGCGCGCGAGAGCGCTGCCTTTGAATATGATGCAGGTTGGCTGAGAGCAGCGGAAGGCTTATCGATCGAACCCGGTCTGCCACTCGTTACTGGCCCTCAATTCCATCGAAAGACCGGCGATGGATCCGTGTTCCACAACGCGATCGCGGACACGGAGCCGGACGGATGGGGCCGGCGTGTAATCCAGCGCGACCACGCAAGCGTCGCCAAGAGGCGCGCCGGGCGGGAAATGTCGCGGAAACGCGGCCTCTGAACGCGATGGATTACCTCTTGGCAGTGGACGACATGAGCCGCATTGGTGCGCTCCGGTTGAAGGACGAAGAAGGGCGTTACCAAAGAACGACCGAGGAGGGTCGACGCACCACGCCGCCGCTCATTGAAATCGGTCAACTCCTCGCAGCCACGCACGCCGTCGAGACGAACACCGAGACGGCAACGGATCTCGCCTATTTGCGTGGACGTGGCACGTCCCTTGGGGGCCTTCGTCCGAAATGCTCTGTCGTCGACGATGACGGACGCCTCGCTATCGGTAAGTTTCCGAGCGTTGCCGATGATCGATCTGTCACAAAAGGCGAAGTGCTCGCTATGAATTTGGCCAGAAAAGCCGGCGTGGATGCTGCTGAGACACGTCTGCTCGACAGCGACGGCGCCCCTGTCGCGCTCATACGGCGTTTCGATAGGACTCCGAACGGCAATCGACTCATGTATATCTCGGCCGCCACGATGATCGGCGCAGAGTCAGGGGACGTTGGCGAGCATAGCTATACTGAACTTGTGGATGTGCTTCGTCAGCACGGCAGCCAGCCAGCGGCCAACATCGAAGAGCTTTGGCGGCGCATCGCGTTCGATCCTTATCACCAATGTCGAGGACCACCTCCACAATCACGGCTTTCTCCATGTGCATCACGGGCAATGGCGCCTGGCGCCTGCATTCGACATCAACCCGTTCCCTGAGCGTGCGAGAGCTGAAAACCTGGATATCCGAGGAAACTGGGCCCGAAGCGACTGTCGACGCACTGATGTCGGTGATCGCTTATTTCCGGATCAGGAGCGATCGAGCGAAGACGATACTCGCAGAAGTCGAAAAGGCGGTCGCGTCATGGCGGGAGGAGGGGCGGGCGCTTGGGATGACCCCCCAAGAACTCGACAGCTTCACCGACGCGTTCGAACATCGGGAACGGCAAGCCGCCCAAAGGCGCAGCAATGATCCCTGAAAGCTTGCCGTTCGCGGTAAATATGGCGTCCTGCAAGGGCGTCAAGGCGACTGGTTCTCCGTTTCGCCCACCCTCACTCCATGTCCGGCGCCGAAAGGTCGAGCGCCAGCGCCGTCTTCGAACAGGCCTGGCTCCGGCTGGCCCACCGCCAGCCGCTAGCGAGTCAGATACTCTTCTGCCAGTCTCTGAGCCGCACAGCGCTGCTGAAGCGCACGTCGAACGTGATGCTGATCGGCTTGTGCGCAGGCGCGACCACCAGCGCTCGAAGCCCATGCCCTCCTTCTTGCCGTCGCGCGCCGCATCGAAGATGGCCAGAACGGACCGTTCCTGCCCCCGGCCTCGAGCCCCGCGCGGCATGGGTATTCGCGAGAGAGCGCCGGACGCATAGGCTCCGCGTACTGGCGATGCGGCCTTCGCGCTGCTTGAAATCGACCGGCGCGGCAGAATGCGATCGCTTTCGTGATCACGTCACCTGGGAGGACGAGAAAAGATTGTTGAGGCACGGGTACGAGCTGCCTCAGTCGTTCGTTCGATCGACAGCACTGTGTGCGGAGGACGCTCTCCATCATGCAGTGCCAGGAGACGCTGGCCGATTTCCTTATCCGCTGCCGTGAGCCGATGATTCAGGCGCAGAAAATCCATCCAGGTTGGCGTGCGGAATGTCTCTGTCCAACTCGAAGGCTTTTGAAGATTTCGCTGCAGCGTCCAGTTTCGCGCACCGGCACGGCTCTGAACATGGCGCCTTGCGCGCATGTAGCCCAGAAAGGTCTCGATATTCTCTTCGGATATAAGATACTCGACCTTGACGACTATGGGGCCACTCCTGGGCTTCAACTCGAGTGCCAGCTCCGGCGCGTGAAAATCCGAACTTTCCTGATCCGTTTCTTCCCATGGACGGACCGGCAACAGTATCCCCGCAGCTGCAACCAGCAACAGAGCGCCTGCGGCGCCCTCCAGAGCCCAGGCTAAGGAGTAGTCCTGTGCGACAGTACCCCAGATCCAGCTGCCGGCCGCCATACCCCCTGCGCTCAGGGCGTAGTATATCGACAGTGTGCGGCCGACGACCCACCTTGGGCTTGCCAGCTGCACCGACACGTCGATGCCCGTCCAGGTGATAAGCCAACCCGCGCCACCAAGTGCCAGCGAAACGGCCGCCACGGCGACCGATGATGTGAGTGCAAGGGAAAGGCAACATGCTGCACAAGCAACAGAGGCGAACGATACCAGCCTGTTTTGAGACGTGATCCGCCTTAGAAAGCTATTGCTCATGCCCGCGACGAAAGCACCCATGCCGAAGCCGGCCAGCAAGATGCCGTAGACGATTGGGCCGCTTTTCAGCTGATCCCGGACGACTAGTGGGAGTAGCGCAAGGATGGAGATGCTTGCCAGCCCGAAAAAGGTCGCACGGGCAATCGCTGCCCTGATCTCCAAGGACAATACCGTGAAGCGCACTCCGTCATGAATTGCCATCGTCATTCGCTCACGAGGGAGAGGTGAAGTGCGAACATTCCATCTAGTGCGCCATAATGCGCCTAGAGGCGCCAGATCACTCAGCGCGGCCAAGGCGAAAGCGGTCAGCGGTCCAAAGAAGGCCAGGATCACGCCCCCCAAAGCCGGTCCTATGCTGCGGACCGTGTTGTACCCGACAGACATCAGCGTCACCGCGGCCGGAATGTCACGTTTGTCGAGGATATCGCCGACCGAGGCATGCCATGCCGGATCCGTGAGCGCAAAGCCGCAGCCGGCCAGGAAACCTAATCCGAGAATTAGCCAGGGACCGGCAAATCCCAGACCCACAGAAATCATCAGCGTCGTTGATGCCAATGCTATCAGGCAGTGCCCCGTAAACATCACCCATCGGCGGCTGAAGTTGTCGGCGATGGCTCCGGCAAGAATTGAGAGGAAGAATACCGGCAACGTGGATGCGGCCTGCACGAGTGCAACCATCAGATCCGAAGCGGAAATCGTGGCCATCAGCCAACTGATGGCGACCGTTTGCACGAGCCACCCGAGGCTGGATATTTGTGTGGCCGTCCAGATCGAGCGAAACACCGGGTTCCGAAATGGAGCCAGCGTTGTTGAGACAGGCAGATGAGCATTTTTTTCGGACTGCATGACGGTTGATGCCTTCGGGGGGCCGGTTATTCAATTCACGGCTGCCACTACTGCTGTTACGATGTTGACCAATAAGGGCCGACATATCGAGGATGACTTCATCGCAATGAGGAGTTGGATACCTCCGCTCTCCTGGACTGGCGCCAACCACTCCTCGCCCAGCAAAGTAGCGTTGCCGATCGTCCTGCTCGAGAAATCGTCTGCAGGGTTTTCGCTCTCGCGTCATCAAACCAGTGCCCATGCAGCTTGCCGGCGACTATTTTTTCGCATTGGGCCCGTTTTGCTAGTGTCATTCGTGACAAATCCTGTGCATGGCCGTCGTACCGCTAAATTCCGAGGATGAGGGCGCCTCCGGTGAGGCCGGCACCCGCCGCCGCAAGGAGAATCTTTTCGCCCGCCCGAAACGGCTGCGTCCGATGGGCGAGCGACAGCGAGAGCGGGATGGTCGCGGCGGAAGAGTTGCCGTACTCGGCGATCGTCTTGACGATTGCCTGATCCGCTATTCCGAGGTTCCTCCCGACCACATCGAAAATCCGAGCATTGGCCTGATGCGGCACGAAACGATCAATGTCTTGCGGCAGCATTCGGGCAGAAGTGAGCGCGTCCTGCGAGCAGGCCGTCATCATGTCCACGGCCTTGCTGAACACTTCACGGCCGTTGGCGATCGTCATGCGGGTCTGCCCGAGGTCCATGCCGCCGTGGAACGGTGTGTTGCTTCCTCCGGCGGGAATCTGGATCAGCCCGTAGCGCGAGCCGTCCGAAGCCAACGCGGCGCCGAGAATGCCCCGATCCGGGTCATCGCACGGGGCAATCACCACGGCGCCGGCGGCGTCCGCAAACAGCACGGCACTGGCGCGCTCCGCCGGATTGATGCGGCGGCTGAGGATGTTGGCGGCGATGACAAGGCTCGCCTTCCCGTGCAGACGGGTGAAGCTGTCGGCGAACATAAGCGCATAGATGAAGCCGGCGCAGGCGCCGGTCAGATCGACCGCGCCGGCGCAGCTGAGCCCCAGCCGATGCGCGACCAGCGGCGCGCTGGGCGGCAAAAGGTGATCGGGTGTCGAGGTGGCAAGCAGCAAAAGACCGATGTCGCCACGGTCGATGCCGGCATTCGCCAGCGCCATGTCGCCGGCGTGCGCGGCAAGACCCGACAGCGTGTCTTGGTCCGTTGCCCAGAAGCGCGAGCGTATCCCGGTCCGCTGCTCGATCCAGCCGGGCTCAAGCCCGAGACGGATTTCGATTTCCGGATTCTCGACCTTGCGCGACGGCGCATCATGACCCAAGCCGAGAATGGTCGACGATCTCTTCATGGCCGGGAACCGAAGCGTTCGCCGGCCTCCTCGATGGCATCATAGAGCCTGTCCAGCTCGTTGCCGGTGATGCAGTAGGGCGGCAGAAGATAAAGGACATTGCCGAGCGGGCGCACCAACAGGCCGCGTTCGAGAAAAAAGGCGCGCAGTTTTGGCCCGATCTCGGCCAGATAGCCGGCTGAGCCGGCGCGCAGATCGAGAGCTGCGATCGTGCCGGTCGCCCGGCAATCTGTGAAGTTGGTATTGTTGCGAAAGCGTCGAAGCCCGACGGCCAGCCCGGCACTCAAGGCCGCAATCCGCTCGGCCACCGGCTCGTCCCGCCAGATCTCGATATTGGCAAATGCTGCCGCGCAAGCGATCGGATTGGCGGTATAGGAACTCGAGTGGAAAAAGGTCTTCTTCCGGTCCTCGCAATAGTGGGCCCGGAAGATGGTGTCGGTGGCAAGCGTGGCCGCCAGCGGGATTGCGCCGCCAGTCAAGCCCTTCGAGGTGCACAGGATATCAGGAGAAATCGATGCCTGGTCGCAGGCGAACATGGTTCCGGTGCGCCCCCAGCCGGTCATCACCTCGTCGGCGATCAGCAGCGTGCCGGAGGCCTCAGTGATCTTTTTCAATTCGGCCAGAACCCAGGCCGGATACATCAGCATGCCGCCGGCGCCGAGCACCAGCGGCTCGAGGATCAGCGCGGCGGCGCGGCGGTCGCGAGAGAAAGCCTCGTATCTATCCAGCGTTTCCTGCTCGCGCCCTGCGGCCGGAAACGGAATGGTGTCGACCTCGAACAGCAGGGGTTCGTAGGCGGCGTTGAACACGCCGCGGGCTCCGACGCTCATCGTGCCGATCGTGTCGCCATGATAGCTGTGTTCCATGACGACGATGCGCGAACGCGGCGCGCCGATATTGCGGTAATAGCCGAGCGCCATCTTCAGCGCGACTTCGACGGACGTGGATCCACTGTCGGAATAGAAGACCCAGTCGAGGCCTGCCGGCACTATTTCGATCAGCGCCGAGGCTAATTGCTCTGCCGGCTGATGGGTGAGACCGGCGAAGATCACCTGGTCGAGCATCTCAGTCGCATTCCGGATTGCTTCCATGATCCGTGGATGGCGGTGCCCGTGGGTGACCACCCACCAGGAGGAGATTGCATCGAGGATATGCCTTCCGTCATTCGTCTCTAGCCAAACCCCTTCCGTGCGGACAACGGACGGCATGGCCGGCTCGATCGCGTGCTGGGTGAATGGATGCCAGACCGGCGACCGCGACATCATTCGCCTCCGGCAATCTTGGCGAGGTCGAAGCCGGCAAACATCGCCTTCCGCAGAGTTTCGCGCGTCAACGGAACGAGGTGTGGCAGCCTGCCGAGCTGACGCACCGCGCCGAATTCGGTGATTGTCCTTTGCGTATCGGCTACCTCTTCGCCGATGAAGGCGATGCCGATCAGCGGGATGGAGCGAGCCCGCAGGGCTTCGATCGACAGCAGAGTGTGGTTGATCGTGCCGAGCTCGGTGCGGGCGCACAGAATGACCGGCAGCCGCCATTCAGCGAAGATGTCAATAAATCTTGTCTGTCGGTTGATCGGCACCATCAGTCCGCCAGCGCCTTCGATGACGAGCGGTGTCGGCAGGACCGGAAATGCAAGATCGGCAGCCTCAATCGAGACGCCGTCGATTTCGGCTGAACGATGCGGCGACAGCGGGCTCTTCAAGCGGTGAGCTTCCGGCAGCACGCGCCCTGACGGCAGGCCGGCGAGCCGTTCAACCGCCTCACTGTCGGTCTCCTCATCGAGACCAGATTGCACCGGCTTCCAGTAAAAGCCGTCGAGCAGCCCGGCCAGCCCAGCCGAGAACACGGTCTTGCCTATTCCGGTGTCTGTTCCGGTGACGACGATACGCGTGGTCATGCCGTGGCCAACACCTCGACGAGCGTCTCGACCATGGCCGAAATGTCAGGCTTGCCGACATTCAGCGTCAGCGAAATGCGCAGCCGCGACGTGCCCTCCGGCACGGTCGGCGGGCGAATGCCGCGTATGTCGAAGCCGCGGGCCTGCAATGCCGCCGCCATCAACATGGTGCGGCTGACGTCGCCAATGACAAGTGGCTGGATCTGCGAGCCGCTGCGCGCCACGCCACAGCGCTCGGCCAGTTGGCGGCCCGCGAAGGCAACGTACTCGTGCAGCTGAACGCGGCGCATCGGCTCGTCGACCAGGATTGCGAGCGCTTCGCGCGCCGCCACCGCCATTAGCGGCGATGGCGCGGTGGCGTAGATAAAGGGCCGGCAGCGGTTGACAATATAGTCGCACAGCACTCCCGGCCCAGTGACGAGTGCGCCGGATGCGCCGAGCGACTTGCCGCATGTGTGGAGCGCGACAATGTTGTCGCGGCCCTCGAAAGCGGCGGCCAGCCCCCGGCCGTCCGGTCCCCAGACGCCGGTGGCATGCGCCTCGTCGACCACTATGAATGCCTCGTACCGATCGGCAAGCGCGACCAGGCTCTCCATCGGCGCGCAGTCGCCATCCATGCTGTACAGGCCTTCGACTGCGATCCAGATATGCCCCATGCCACCTTCGGCGCGCCAGCGCCTGATCGCGTCCTCAAAAGCATCTATGTCGTTGTGCGTGGCCGGCCTGAACTCGGCGCGTCCAGCCCGCGCCCCTTCATGCATGCTGGCATGCGCGAGTTCGTCGAGGATCAGCAGGTCACCCTTTCGCGGCAGGGCGCTCAGCAGGGCGAAGTTGGCGATGTAGCCGCTGCCGAAGAACAGCGCCCGCTCGGCCCCGAAGAACGCCGCCGCATCTGCCTCCAATGCCTCATGCTCCGGCGCGTTGCCGCGCAGGAGCCGCGATCCGGTAGCGCCGACCGGGGTGCCCCCCTCGATTGCCGCCGCGACTGCATCGCCAAGTCTCTTCGAGGCAGCAAGCCCGAGATAATCGTTGGACGAGAAGTCGAGCCCGGCGCGCGGCGCCAGTGTCCGCAGCCGGCCCTTGCGTGCCAGACCCTGCAAGGTTGCTTCATAGCGGGCAAGCGGCGGCTCGTTCATCTTGCCTCGCGTGGCATCGGCTCAATGCCGAGACGCCTGAATAGACGATTATCCTTGTCCTCGCCGGGATTGTCCGCCGTCAGCAGCATGTCGCCGACAAAGATCGAATTGGCGCCGGCAAAGAAGCACAGCGCCTGCGTTTCGTCGCTCATCGCCGTCCTGCCGGCGGAGAGCCTTACATAGGACTTCGGCATCATGATGCGGGCGAGCGCAATGGTGCGGACGAAATCGATCGGATCGATGGGCTCGGCCTCGGCAAGCGGCGTGCCTTCGATGGGGATGAGCATGTTGATCGGCACGCTTTCCGGCGGCTCGGGCAGGTTCGCCAGTGTGACCAGCATGTCGATGCGATCGGCCTTTTCCTCTCCCATCCCGACAATGCCGCCGCAGCAGACCTTCATGCCAACCTCGCGCACGTGCCCAAGTGTTTCCAGCCGGTCGGCAAAGGTCCTGGTTGAAACAACCTCGCCGTAATAGCGCTCGGACGTGTCGATGTTGTGGTTGTAGTAGTCGAGACCGGCCGCCTTCAGGCGCTGCGCCTGACTGAGGTCCAGCATTCCGAGCGTCATGCACGTCTCCATGCCGAGCGCCTTCACGCCCTCGATCATGGCGACCACGGAGCCCATGTCGCGTTCCTTCGGACTGCGCCATGCGGCGCCCATGCAATAGCGGGTGGCGCCGGCGTCCCGCGCCTTGATCGCTTCGGCAATGACACGCTCCACCTCCATCAGCTTGGACGCCCTCAGGCCGGTTTCGTAATGCGTAGACTGGCTGCAATAGCCGCAATCCTCCGGGCATCCGCCGGTCTTGATGCTGAGCAGCCGCGACAGCTGCACCCGGTTGCGATCGAAGTTCTGGCGGTGGATTGTCTGAGCCAGGAAGAGCAGGTCATTGAACGGCATCCCGTGGATAGCCTCGGCCTCTTTGCGGTTCCATCGGGATAGTGCCCCCTCGATCGATTGCATGGCTTGCTTCACGTCGCACTCCGAGTTCGTTCCAATCGTCATCATCAAAAGCTTTGTCGCTGGTCCGACAGCGCGTGCAGGAGTCTGTCGACCCTCCTCGGGTTCGCTATGATCGTCGATCAGCCCGATGAGCCTGAACCAGTTGGAGGGTGCGCCGCACAAAGATGCAGGCTCGCATGGAGCAGTTCCTGCGTCGGCGCGCTCCAGCGGAGGTGGGAATGCCTTTCATTCCATCTCCATCAGTTCAAGCGCGCGCTGATGCGCCGGCATATCCAGGCCGATGTCGAGGATGGGCGCGCTGTGTGTCAGCCATCCGACTGAGATGAGGTCGACCCCCGTCGCAGCAATCAACGGAGCCGTTTTCGGCGTCACCCGACCGGAAGCCTCGGTGATGGCGCGGCCACCGACGATTGCCACGGCGCGCGCAAGGTCCTCAACCGACATATTGTCGAGCAGCACTGCGTCGACTCCCAGCGTGAGCGCTACATCGAGCTGCTCCAGCGTGTCGACCTCGACCTCGATCTTCACCATGTGGCCTGCGGCGGCGCGCGCCCGCTCTATTGCCGTGCGAATGTCGCCGGCGATCGCGATGTGGTTGTCCTTGATCAGCACGGCGTCGTCGAGCCCGAAGCGGTGATTGGCGCCGCCGCCGACGCGTACCGCATATTTCTCCAGCGCGCGCAGGCCGGGCGTGGTCTTTCGCGTGCACACGATCTTCGCCTTGTGGCCACGCACGGCCTCGACCATCGCCGCTGTGGCAGTGGCGATGCCGCTCAGGCGGCACAGAAAATTGAGCGCCGTGCGCTCGGCCGTGAGCAGGCCTCGCGCCGGTCCGCACAACTTGGCGATAGTCTCGCCCGCCGCGACATCGCTGCCGTCAGCTCGCCAGATGTGCATGTCGATCGCAGGCTCGACGAGCATGAAGGCGAAGGCGGCCAGATCGAGACCGGCAACGATGCCCATCTGTCGCGACTTGAGCACCAAGGTGGCCGTGCGATCACGCGGGATCACGGCGTCGCTGGTCAGATCACCGCATCTGCCCAGGTCTTCGAGAAGAGCACCGCGCACGATCGGCTCGATCAGGGTTGAGGGAAGGGGTGAGAACGAATTCATGTCAGGGTGCTCCGTATCGGCGCCCGCCAGCTGAGTGCGACGGCGGTCTGTATTGCGCTGCACAGTGTCAGCCGTGACTGGCGCGCATCTGCATCGCGTCCGGGGAAATCGGAACGATAGTGCGAGCCGCGGCTCTCTTCGCGCCGCAGGGCCGCAATGGCGATCATCAGCGCGACCAAGGCGGGGTCGGAGGCAGCGCTGTCGTGAGCTGCGATCGGCAACAGGGTCGCCACCCCGTCGCGTAGCGTCTCGCTATCGCGGATGATGCCGAGCGCGGCCGAGACGATTGGGCGGATGCCGGAGGCGTCTGGCCGTCGAGGCACGAATGCGGAACACACGCGCGGACGCCGGGTGTGTGATACGTCGGCGACGCTTTCAGCAACCCAGCTCGCTGTGACCGCCGCTTCGATAAGCGAGTTGCTGGCGAGTCGGTTCGCGCCGTGCAGACCGGTGCATGCGACCTCGCCACATGCCCACAATCCCTCGATGGAGCTGCGGCCGGCAGCGTCTACAGCGACACCGCCCATGTGATAATGTGCCGCCGGGCGCACCGGGATCGGGTCGGTCGCGGGATCGATGCCGGCCTGGTGGCACAAATCGGCGATCGCCGGAAAGCGCTTGTCAAATCTGAGGCCGAGACATTGCCTTGCGTCCAGGAACACACGGCGTCCGACAGCGAGCTGATGCCAAACCGCGCGCGCAACCACGTCGCGAGGCGCAAGCTCGCCCCCGGGGGTTTCAGCGAGGAAACGCTCTCCTTGCTCGTCGATGAGCACAGCACCCTCGCCGCGCACCGCTTCGCTCACCAGCGGCATCGGCCGCCGCGGACCCTCGAGGGCGGTCGGGTGGAACTGCACGAATTCTAGGTCGGCGAACTCCGCCCCGGCACAGGCGGCGAGCGCGAGCCCCTGTCCACATGAGCCAGGAGGGTTTGTCGTATCGCTAAACAAGCCGCCGATGCCGCCGGTCGCCAGGACCACGCGGCGCGTTGGCAAGGCGATTGCGCCCGTGCACCCGGCCGCGACCACGGCGATAATCGCCCCGTCTTCCACGACAAGCCGGCGGGCCTCCACGTTTTCCAGGATAGTGATGGAGGCTGTGCGCCGTGCCGCGGCGATCAGCGCGCGGACCAGCTCTCGACCGGTGGCATCGCCCGCCGCATGCACGATCCGCCGCTGCGAGTGCGCCGCCTCAAGCCCGAGCCGCAACGCGCCGTCAGCGCGTCGATCGAATGCGACACCGAACCGCTCTAGAGTCCTGATCGCTTCAGGTGCAGCTCGGACCGTTCGCCGCACAGTCGTCACGTCGCAGAGACCGTCGCCGGCCGCGACGGTGTCACAAAGATGAAGTTCGGGACTGTCCTCGCCGCCGACACTTGCCGCAAGACCGCCTTGGGCGAGCTCGCTGCAGGCTCCGGTTCCCAGCCCCGCATTGGACAGAAGCACAACCGGTTCCGGCGCCAGATGAAGCGCCGTCATCAGGCCTGCCACACCGGCGCCGATGATGACCGGCGCCCCGCCGATGTCATGAACGTCGAGGCTCATATGGAAATCATACGCTCGACCGAGCGGCGCGCGCGCCCTGCAATCCCGGGATCGATCCGAACCTCATGCCGGTTCTCCTCGAGTGCGACGCGAATGTTAGCCAGCGTGATGCGCTTCATGTGCGGACAGAGATTGCAGGGGCGGACGAACTCGACGTCGGGATGCGCGATCGCGATGTTGTCGCTCATCGAACATTCCGTCATCAACACTACGCGGGGTGGTTTTTCCCGCTCGACATAATCCGACATGGCCGCGGTGGAACCCGAAAAATCCGCCTCTGTGACAACGTCCGGGGGGCATTCGGGATGGGCCAGCACGATGACACCCGGATGTGCGGCGCGCAGTTCGCGAATATCGGCCGGGGTGAAGCGCTCATGCACCTCGCAACGACCCTTCCAGGCGATGATCCCAACCTTCGTCTCGGCGGCGACGTTCTTGGCGAGATATTCGTCGGGCAGCATGATCACACGCGGCGCGCCGAGCGATTCCACCACCGCCTTTGCGTTGCCCGAGGTGCAGCAGATGTCGGACTCGGCTTTCACAGCGGCGGAGGTGTTGACATAGGTGACAATGGGCACGCCGGGATAACTCTGTCGCATCAGCCGCACGTCTTGTGCCGTGATCGAATCGGCCAGCGAGCAACCAGCGCCGAGGTCGGGGATAAGCACGGTCTTTTTCGGATTAAGCAGCTTGGCCGTCTCGGCCATGAAATGCACGCCGGCAACGACGATGACTTGCGCCTCGACTGTCACAGCCTTGCGGGCCAGCGCCAGGCTGTCGCCGACAATGTCTGCGACGCAATGGTAGATCTCGGGCGTCTGATAGTTGTGCGCCAGGATGATGGCATTGCGCTCGCGCTTGAGCGCAAGGATGGCTTCGATATCGTCCACGAAAGACGGCCATTCAATCGGCGGGATCACGCGCCGGACGCGCTCGTAGAGGAACGCGGCCGTAGGCAGCACGGCGCTCATTGATGCCCCCGCTTATACTCTAGTTGAAGATAACCGGCATATACTTGCCGTGAGTATAAGGGATGTCAACCCCGCGCCAGCGGCAATTTTGTCCCGGCGACGGCCCTTTCGTCGAGAACGGCGTGGCGGAAGCGGTAGAGCTTCGCCGGCCGACCACCGGTTTCCGCAGTGGTCTCGCCGGTCTCCTCGACCAGTTCCTGTTGCTCGATCAGGCGGCGAAAGTTCGGCTTGTGGATGAGCCTGCCGGCGAGCGCCTCCACGGTTCGCTGCAGCTGCAGTAGCGTAAAGGTCGGTCGCATAAGCTCAAAGACGACGGGCCGGTATTTGATCTTGGAGCGCAGCCGCGCAATGCCCGTTGCCACGATACGGCGATGATCAGCGACCATGGATTTGCTCGGCACCAGGGGAAGCGGCGTCTCCCGTCCTCTTCCGGCCTCTTGGACCAGGCCTGCTTCATAAAGTAACTCATATCGCTGAAGCACGAGCTCCTCATTCCAATAACGGTCGTCGAAGCCAAAGGCGATCGCCGCCCGCTGCCGGCGTTCGCGTCGCGTGGCCGCGTCGCTCGCTCCGTCTGCCCAACCGATCAAGCGTGGTCGCACAACATCCAGCACCACCGGCGGGGTGCCGGAGCGGTGGTCCTCCCATGGAAAATAGTCGTACCAGCTTTGCCAGCCGCACTTGCATGAGCCCGTTGCCTGTTCTTTGCTGGTCAAAGCGAGATAGCTGATGGAGATGACGCGCTGCTGGCGTTCGGCGCCGATTCGGTCCCGATCGGCGAAGGTGTAAAGCTGCTCGATGTACCCCAAGGGCTGGCCGGTCTGCTGCTCGACCCACCCCCTCAAACCGGATTGCGGCGACCGGTGCTCAAGCGCAAAGGGTCCGGACGGCAGGGTGTCAGCCTGGCCGATGGTTAGGAGACAGGGGTCACTTTCATTTACGGCCACGACGACGGCGATCAGGTCCACTTTGACTTGGTCCGCCTTGCCGGCTTTGTCTTTCCTGGTTCCTGTTGCCTGATCGTCCATGTTCGTAAAAGTGGTTGACCCGAGCCCGGGAGCCTTAATCGATTTAATGTAAGCGAGGCTGTCCGCACGTCAACACCGCACAGCTGCATCCCCATTTTTAGCTCTTCGCACTTGCACAAAAATGTGCCAAACGCGACACCCGCGGCGGGTAACGCAAGGGAAGGAGGGATGGGTTGAGCGCAGCTGGTGATCGAAAGGGAATTGCACCGCTGGATGTTCGGATGCGGAAAGGCCAGACTCCACTCGTCTGCCTGACGGCATATACCACGCCGATCGCCAGTTTGGCCGATCGACACTGCGACATCGTTCTCGTCGGCGACAGCGTCGGCATGGTCCTGCACGGCCTCTCGTCGACGCTGAGCGTCACTCTCGACATGATGATCATGCACGGCCAGGCGGTGCGCCGCGGTCTGGTGCGAGCATTGATGGTCGTAGACCTGCCATTCGGTTCCTATGAAGAAAGCCCCGAGCAGGCCTTCCGCAACGCTGCGCGCCTGATGGCGGAGACCGGTTGTGCAGCGGTGAAGCTCGAGGGGGGGCAGACCATGGCCGAGACGATCCGCTTCCTCGCCGCGCGCGGCGTGCCTGTCATGGCCCATGTCGGCTTGACGCCGCAGGCGGTCAATACTCTCGGCGGCTACCGCGTCCAGGGGCGGGGAGACGATGCCGAGCGCATCAGGCGCGACGCCGGTGCGGTCACGGAAGCCGGCGCTTTCTCGGTGGTGCTGGAGAAAGTGCCCGAGCCGCTCGCACGGCGCATCACTGCGGAGATCGCCGTCCCCACAATCGGCATCGGCGCCTCGCCGGCCTGCGACGGCCAGATTTTGGTCAGCGATGATATGCTTGGGCTTTTCGGCTCTTTCCGGCCGAAATTCGTCAAACGCTACGCCGAACTAGGCAACCAGGCCGATGCGGCGATCGCGGCTTATGCCGCCGACGTGAGGGAACGGCGCTTTCCGGCAGCCGAACATCTCTACGCCAACGAGACGAAGGCCGGAGACGTCACATGAGCGTGCCGATCGTTCGAACCGTTGCCGAACTCCGCGCTGTTGCCGCGGGATGGCGTCGCTCAGGCGCCCGTGTCGCCGTTGTGCCGACCATGGGAGCCTTGCATGAAGGCCATCTGAGTCTCGTGCGGGCCGCGCTTCAGAAGGCCGAGCGGGTAGTCGTGACGCTGTTCGTCAATCCCAAGCAGTTCAACAGTGCCGCCGACCTTGCCGCCTATCCTCGGACGGAAAACGAAGATGCTGCCAAGCTCGTGCCGACAGGCGCACATCTGCTCTATGTACCGGATGCAGACGAGATGTATCCAGCGGGCTTCGCCACGGCCGTTTCGGTGTCCACTCTCAGCGAGGGCCTGTGCGGCGCCTTCCGGCCCGGCCATTTCGATGGCGTGGCGACGGTCGTGGCCAAGCTCTTCCTGCAGACCGGCGCTGACTTCGCCTTCTTTGGCGAAAAGGATTTCCAGCAGCTTCAGCTTGTCAGGCGCTTGGTCCGGGACCTTGACATCCCGATCACGGTGGTCGCATGTCCGACAGTCCGCGAAACCGATGGTCTTGCACTATCGTCGCGCAATAGCCGGCTCTCGCCAGCAGAACGCGCCATTGCCCCAAAGCTGGCTTCGGTCTTGCTCGACACGGCTGAGCGGCTTGCGCGTGGCTCTCCTGTCTTGCCCATGCTTGATGAAGCGCGTGCAACAATTCTGGCGACAGGCTATCGCGAGGTCGAGTACCTGGAACTTCGCGGCGAAACAGACCTGCAGCCGCTAGCAAGGCTTGACCGACCAGCACGCTTGCTTGTCGCGGCTTGGCTCGGCGACACGCGGCTCATCGATAACGTCTCAACATCCCCGGCTGGTAAGCGGCCAGGTGCGCGGCGTTCGCTTTACCGGGAAGCAGCAAAGTAATGCCGGCGATGATGGCGACCAAATCGTCCGCGTCGCATCGATGCGGGGTCGTTTAGACCCAGATTTCCCCTGGCATCGAGCAACATTCGAGGAGGTCGCGCAAAGGGCTGATGTATCGCGTATTCGAAAACTTCGTCGAGCAACTTTCTGCAAGCATCGATGCGGTCGACCTCCATGAGGCGATGGCGTCCGCCGCAGCCGGCTTCGACTTTCCGCTCTTCGCCTATTTCAGTTACCCGTCGGTCTCCGGCCAGACGCCGCGATTGATTTCAAATTATCCTTCATCCTGGACATCGCACTATCTGCAACTGCGCTACCACAGCCATGATCCGGTGATCCTGCGCGGGCTGCAAGGCTGGGATACTTTTGATTGGGGCGTGGATCGACCCCGCCAGTGTCTGCCGGCCTCGCAGCAAGAAATCCTGGAAAAAGCAGCTCACTTTGGCATTCGCGGCGGATTGACCATGTCCATGCATGACCATCGCGGCCGGTTTGCGGCGCTGACCTTCGCTTCCGACCAGTCCTGTCCGCCTCTCTTGCGGTCACTCACTCGCTACGAAAAAGCATTGCAGCTGGTCGCAATCAACTTTCATATACATGCCCGGCGCCAGCTCGCCGAAGATTGCGTGGTGGATGGCATAACGCTGACCCCACGGGAGTTCGAATCCCTGAAATGGGCGGCGCGCGGTAAGTCCGCCTGGGATATCAGCCAGATCCTCGGCGTCTCGAAACGCACCGTGACCTTCCATCTGGAAAACGCCAAGGCAAAGCTTGGCGTGCGAACCATAAACCAGGGCATAGCACGGCTGACTGCTTCCCGTCAGTGGAGATCCTGACCTCCTTTTGTTGGAAAGCTGTAAAGGTCTACAGGCTGCATCAATGTCGGCTTTGCTCTTCGATAGCGGGAACACATCCTGCACGGAGGCGACAGATGATTCAGCTGATAACACCTGAACTCTACGGCGAGTTTCCAAACGAGCTCAACGAAATGCACGGGCTCAGGCATCGGGTCTTCAAGGAAAGGCTGGATTGGGAAGTTCAGACCGAAAGCGAGATGGAAACAGACGCATTTGACAGCCTGAACCCCGTCTATCTGCTTCTCAAGGGATCCGACTGGCGAATTTGCGGTTGCGTCCGTCTTTTACCGACTACCGGACCGACAATGTTGCGCGATACCTTTCCGATGCTGCTGGGTGAGACTGCGGCGCCCGCGAGTGCCCGCATTTGGGAGAGCAGTCGTTTCGCACTCGATCTCCCTCCATCAGCGCCTAAGTCTGGCGGACTGGCGCAAGCAACATACGAGCTCTTCGCCGGCATGATCGAATTCGGCTTGGCGAATAATCTCACTCGGATTGTGACAGTGACCGATACGCGCATGGAACGGATCCTGCGTCTCGCAACGTGGCCGTTGACGCGCATCGGACAGCCGAAGCCGGTTGGTAACACGGAGGCGGTCGCCGGTTTTCTCGAGATTTCCCACGCTAGCCTCAAGCGCATCCGCTGGAGGGGACGTCTGAACGGACCTGTATTATGGCAACCGGTTCTCGGCCTGTCGGCGTAGCGCTTAACGATGCTCAGCCTGACCAATGCTCCTGCCAGCGGGCGCGACGTACGGTTGATATGCTGGCCGGACGGCGTAGTGCGAAGCTTACGACTATTCCGGTCGATTCCGCCGCACGACCTGGGCCCAGGAAGTTTTTAGGTGCAATCCGCAATTCCGGCGTTGCCACGCCAAATGGCGCGCCCCGTCGCAGACACCCGAGTTTTTGGACGCCGTAAAAGCCCGGATTTCTTTACGCCGCAAAAAAACAGCAACTTCGGAATCGTTCACAGAGCAGCCAAGGCCTGCACCGCTGGACGATGCTCCTCTCAGCGGTGCCTTCTGGTACCAAAAAAGCCCCGGCGCTGGGTCGATGCGCCGGGGCTTTGGGCACGTACGAGCTACACCAACATGTCCGCTTATGAACGTGCGCTAACAAAGTGAACGAATGGTGAATCGCGCAATAGCTCGCCGAACGGGGTTCGTATTCATGCTCCCATCTAAGAAGTGCTGGCATGGTCAACGCTGCCGTAGGCCTAAGAGCGACGCGTCGCGGCGATGTCGGCCATGCCGTCCCTTTAGTTGTGTGCGTCATGTTCTGCAAAGATGGCGTGGCATTAGCGGTGACGTTGGCGTGTCCGCCGCGCAGCCCCCGTGTTAGCGGAGCGGCGGACATGGCGGGCCGCGTCTCAGGCGGCCAGTGCCCTCAGGTTCTCTTTCTTGTGCTCGCGCAGATGATCCATGTTGAGGTAGCGGGTCACCTCAAGCCAGTTCTCGTGGATCTCCACTGATTGCGCGATTTTCCTGCTCGATTAACTGCAGAAGCGCGGCGTAACCGCCAAGCAGGCGCACCGGCGGAATATTTTCGCGCAATCCCTGTAACGTGAAGGAGAAGGTAACTAATGAGCGCGGCTCGTGCACGTGAGGTATATCCGAACGTGTGCAGCAGATCGTTGCGCTCTCCCCGGACACATCCGCGCGCCACAGAGCCTCGGTGGCCGGCCGCTCGGACGCGCAGGTGGAGCCAAAAATCCACAGATGCATTCCGGTCATATGCTAGCTGCCAAGCATATGACCGGCATTTCGCAAGGCGCCTAGGAAGAGACCGGCATGGACGGTGACATCGATCTTGGCCTGCATTGACAGGGGCATGCTGGCCCAGTTCTCCAATGGCGAAATGAAATGTGAGAAAGTGCCATTGACCATGCAAGAGCGGGTAACAAGGCCTTGTCTGTCCAACGCGACCACGCCCGTCTGGTCGGCTCGATATCGGATGGCTGCGATCCGCTGGACCTCCGAGTCACCATCGACCCGCACGTCGAAAACCAGGACACCGTGGCTCCTCGTGGCTATCTCTGCGGCTTTTTCGTTGAAGCTTAGGGAGAGTGAGCGGACGCTTTCGACCGCCATCTGGAAAATCGCCAAATCCAGTTCATCCAACGCCATGTAGGCTATTGCGCGCAATATAGGGGTGATTGCAACGGCGGATTCGTGTTCCAGATCGAACTGATCCTGAAGCGGGGCGCGCGCACTGTCCTTGAATTTGGGCTTCTGCACTCCCGCCGTTAACGAACTCCGTTCCTTCCTCGTTATTCGCCAATTTCGCGTGTGGCTTATGCAAGCATCCGTAACGCAGATTTGGATAGGTCAGCTTCTTTCCCAGCAATGCCTCGAGTCGCTTCGCATTTGTCCTTCTGAGCATATGCTTGGGTTTGGACATCCATGAAAGAGCCCGCTGTTGGCGCCCGGTGCGCCACGGCACGTCAGCGATCAGACTCCACCGGGTTCACAAAGTTGACTCGCTGGGGTAGGGGGAGCGCAGAGAAATCTCCGGTCGCAGCCTTACCCGGTCAAAACAAGGATACCACGATGAAGACTCTCGTCATCTGCTCCGGCGGATTGGACTCCGTTTCCCTTGCTCACAGCGTGGCAGCGGAGCACGAGCTCGCCGGCCTCCTGTCTTTCGATTACGGCCAACGGCACAGGAAAGAATTGGGCTTCGCCGCTCTCTGCGCGGAGCGACTGAACACTACGCACCAGATCATCAACATCCCCGAAATCGGCCGCGGCCTTTCCGGCTCAGCGCTCACCGATAATTTCGACGTGCCGGACGGCCACTACGCCGAAGACACGATGAAGATCACGGTAGTGCCGAACCGGAACGCCATCATGTTGGCAATTGCCTTCGGTCTCGCCACCGCGCACAAGGCCGAAGCGGTGGCGATGGCCGTCCATGGTGGGGACCATTTCATCTATCCAGATTGCCGTCCGGCCTTCATCGAAGCTTTCCAGATGATGCAAGACCGCGCGCTGGAAGGCTACGCAGAGATTCGCCTTTACACGCCTTACGTCAACCTCACGAAGGGCGACATCGTCCGGGATGGAGCAAGACACGGAACGCCATTTGCGGAGACCTGGTCGTGTTACAAGGGCGGCGAGCGTCACTGCGGACGGTGCGGGACCTGCGTGGAGCGGCGCGAGGCGTTTCATCTCGCGGGGCACGCTGATCCTACCGACTACCAAGACCCTGTCTTCTGGCTCGAGGCGCTGCGGAGGAGAAGCGTCTGATGTTCCGCATCACCAAGGAATTCCACTTCTCGGCCTCGCACCAGCTCACCTCTTTGCCGCCGGATCATCAGTGCGCGCGCCTGCACGGGCATAACTACATCGTCGAAGTGGAACTTTCGGCGAAGGATCTGGACGCGCACGGCTTCGTGCGCGACTATCACGATCTGGCGCCGCTCAAACGCTATATCGACGAGAGCCTCGACCATCGGCACCTCAACGAGGTGCTGGGACATGAGCAAGTCACGGCGGAATACTTGGCCAGACATTTCTATGAATGGTGCAAGGCACGTCTGCCGGAAACCGCGGCCGTGCGGGTGAGCGAAACCCCGAAAACCTGGGCGGAATACCGGCCGTGACGGACACGCGTCCCGCAATCCGTGTGAGCGAGATATTTGGGCCCACGATCCAGGGCGAGGGAGTGCTCATCGGTTTGCCTACAGTCTTCATCAGAACCGGCGGGTGTGACTACCGGTGCTCCTGGTGCGACAGCCTCCATGCGGTGGACAGTCAATTTCGCCACGAATGGGAGATGATGCCAATCGATGCGGTGTGGCAAAGCGTCGTTGGGTTTTCCGGTGGCCGGCCAGTGATGGTGTCGCTGTCAGGCGGTAATCCGGCCATTCAGCCCTTCGGTGCGCTGATCGAGCGAGGCCATGGTGAAGGTTACCGTTTTGCGCTGGAAACCCAGGGTTCGGTGGTCAGTGACTGGTTTGCGGATCTTGATGTGCTGGTTCTCAGCCCAAAGCCGCCGTCAAGCGAAATGAGGACCGATTGGGCTGCATTCCAGGCGTGCATAGAAGCGGCGCAGCAGAAGCCGCAAATCGTGCTCAAGCTCGTTGTTTTCGACGAGAATGACTACGCCTACGCCAAAGACGCCGCGGCGCGATTTCCGCAC
>NZ_JBVVQB010000060.1:0-10403 GCF_055811775.1 Mesorhizobium sp. WSM4844
TGCCCTACTGCCCTACTGCCCTACTGCCCTACTGCCCTACTCCCCTACTCCCCTACTCCCCTACTCCCCTAGCTAGGCCGAAATATCGATGACGCCGCAGTCGCCGGCGGCGCTGCCGAAGGCGACGCGGCGTTCCTCCTTGTCCCACATCATCGAGGTAATGGCGCCCTTGCCCGGTCGGCGCAGAAGCACCTCCTTGGCGTCCGCGAAACGCACCGCCATCACCATGCCGTCGTCATAGCCGACGGCGACGACATCCTGGCTCGGATGGCAGGCGACCGAGGTCACCATGGCGTTGCCGCGCGTGCCGAGTTCCAGCGGCGCCTTGCCCATCGGCCCGTCCTTGCCCGAAAACGGCCAGACGATCGCCGCCGGGGCTCCGGAACTGGCCAGCCATTTTCCCTTGGGCGCCCATGACAGGCTTTTGACTTTACCGGGATAGCCGCTCATCCGCATGTGCTTGCCATCGGCGAGCTTCCAGCCATGCAGCGCGTTCTCCTGCATGGTGGTGACGAGGAAGGCGCCATCCGGCGAGAAGGTGATGCCGGTATGGGCGCCGGCCCATTCCAGTTCGACCGGCTTGCCGTTCGCCGCCGGGAAATGCAGCGTCGCGCCATTGTAGCGGGCGACGCCGAAGCGCATCCCCTTGGGCGAGAACGCCAGCCCCTCGACCGAACGCGGATGCAGGAATTCCTTGGTCTTGCCGTCGGAGAAACGCACGAAGGCGATCTTGCCCGAGGCATAGGCGACGGCGCCCTGTGGTCCGGCGGCAACGCTGGTGATCCATTTCTTCCCGGCGCTTGCCAATTCTGCCGCATTGCCGCCGGCGGTAACGGAAAAAATCTTGCCGTCCTCGCCGCCGGTGATCAGCCGGTCGTTGGCCGCATCGTGGAAGGCGGCGAGAAGCCCGTCATTGGCCTGCGCCGTCTTGTGGCCATGGTCCAGCCGATGGATTGTGCCGTCGGCCAGTGCGAAATGCGGCACGTCGCCAAGGAAAACGGCGGCGATGCAATGTCCCTGGAGATCAAGCGGGGCGACGGTGGGCATGGGAGATTCCATTCGAGATTTCGGCTGGTCGTCTACCTCCGCGCGGGAGCCGCCAGCGCGGGTAAGTGGCAGCTCTCCTTCTCCCCTTGTGGGAGAAGGTGGATTGGCGCGCAGCGCCAAGACGGTTGAGGGGTGCTGGACGGAGTGCCGTCGTTGCCAAGCTGGAACACCCCTCATCCGACCGAGCTTCGCTCGGCCACCTTCTCCCACAAGGGGAGAAGGAAAGAAGGTGCAGCGCTAACGTTATAGAGGCTGAAAATCAAGCGGCCTGGCAGGCATCAAAACTCTTCTTCAGCCGCTCGGCGTCGAGTTCACGGCCGATGAAGACCAGCCGGCTCTCGTGCTTCTCGCCGTCCTTCCAGGCGCGCTGGTGGTCGCCCTCGATGATCATGTGCACGCCCTGAATGACGTAGCGCTCGTCATCGCCTTTAAGCGCGATGATCCCTTTCAGACGCAGGATGTTAGGGCCTTCCATCTGGGTGATCTTCTCGATCCAGGGGAAGAATTTTTTCGGGTCCATCTCGCCGCCCCGCAGAGACACCGACTGCACCGTCACGTCATGGATATCGGACGGGTGCGCGTGGTCATGGTGATGATGCCCGTCATGATCGTGATGATCATGGTCATGATGATCATGGTCATGGTCATGATCATGATGGTCGTGGTCGTCACGCGCCTCGAGGAAATGCGGATCGTTCTCCAGCGCCCGGGAAAGGTCGAAGGCGCCGCGGTCGAGCACCTCGGACAGCGCCACGCCGGCGCGCGTGGTGCGATGAATCCGGGCCGCCGGGTTGATCGCGCGGATCGTCGCCTCGACCTTGCTCAGTTCCTCCGGCGTGACGAGATCCGTCTTGTTGAGCACGACGACATCGGCAAAGGCGATCTGGTCCTCGGCTTCGCGGGAATCCTTCAGCCGCAACGGCAGGTGCTTGGCGTCGACCAGCGCCACCACCGCGTCGAGCCTGGTCTTGGAGCGCACGTCGTCGTCCATGAAGAAGGTCTGCGCCACCGGCACCGGATCGGCGAGGCCGGTCGTCTCGATCACGATGGCGTCGAAGCGGCCTGGCCGGCGCATCAAGCCCTCGACGACGCGGATCAGGTCGCCGCGCACTGTGCAGCAGACGCAACCATTGTTCATCTCGTAGATTTCCTCGTCGGATTCCACGATCAACTCGTTGTCGATGCCGATCTCACCGAACTCATTGACGATGACGGCGTAGCGCTTGCCGTGGCTTTCCGAAAGGATGCGGTTTAGCAGCGTCGTCTTGCCGGCGCCAAGATAGCCGGTGAGAACGGTTACGGGGATTTGTATTGTCTGTGCATCGCTCATGTTGGGCCTCGAAAAGGATTGTTGGCTCCATATAGGATGCACGCCATGTTTTTGCACGTGGCAACCGATGGGCCAAACAGGTCGCCAACATTGCCGGGTTTTTCCAACATGCCGGGTTTTCATTGGCGTTGGCTGGTCTCACTGACTAGATAGGACCAAGCCAGCTTGCTCGACAGAAACCAAAAAGAGGCGCCGGATGTCCGACAAACCGTCCTCCTTGCCATTGAGCCGGCGCCAGGCGCTTGGCCTCATTGCCGTTAGCGCGGGCGGCGGTGTCTTTCTGCCGGGCATCGCGCTGGCGCAGCAGGCCTCGCCCTATGCCGGGCTTGCCCTGTTCGATAGCGGCGCCGGCGTCTGCGCGATCACACCGGAAGCGACCGAGGGCCCGTTCTATTTCGACCCGAAGCTCGAACGCGCCGATATCACCGAAGGCAAAGCGGGCATTGCCCTCAATCTGCGGCTGCAGGTCATCGACGCAGGCTGCCGGCCGCTTGCCGGCGCGCGGGTCGATATCTGGCATTGCGACGCGCAAGGCCATTATTCAGGCTATCCGGGACAAGGCGACGGCCAGGATGTCGATACGTCAGGCCAGAGTTTTCTGCGCGGTTGGCAAAAGACCGATGACAGCGGCATCGTCTCGTTCGCCACCATCTATCCCGGCTGGTATCGCGGCCGCACCACCCACATTCATTTCAAAGTCTTGCCCAACGACAATTCGGTGATGACCGGCCAGCTGTTTTTCCCAGACGGCCTGAGCGAACAGATATTCACTACTGTCGCGCCCTACACCGACCGGTCCGGCAAGCGGGATACGTCGAACGCCAGGGACGGTATCGCGCGGCGCGCCGGGCCGCTTTCGCAGGCGGCGCTGCGCGAGGTGGCGGACGCCTACCAGGCCTTGATGATCGTCGCGGTGAGGGCTGATTGAGACCCGCATCGGTGCGGCGCTCCTGCCGAACCCGTCCACCTCAGCTGAAAAGTCGTTTGTCATCTAACTGAAATAAACATCTGGCATTAGCCTCGGCGGACACCGCATTGCTTGCCGGCAAAGCTGTTTTGCAAAGCCGGATCTTTTTTGATCGTCCATTGCCAACCGGGCGGCTGCCTCTATGCTGTCCACACCGGTTCGGCCGAAGAGGGATAGCCATGGCCAAGGCGGACAAGACTGCGACAATGAGCCGGCTGCATTCGGCGGCGCGGCTGGCGCGTACGGCACTCGCCGCGCGGCTTTTGGCTCACGGCTTCTATGCCGGCCAGGACCAGATCATGCTGGCGCTCGACCGTGAGGACGGGCAGACGCCCGGCAATCTTGCCGGTCGCCTCGGTGTTCGCCCGCCGACCATCACCAAGACCATCAACCGGCTGCAGGCGCAAGGCTTTCTGGAAAAACGCGCTTCTTCCGCCGATGCCCGCCAGGCCCATATCTTTCTGACCGACACTGGCCGCGAAATCATTCATGCCATCGAGAAATCGGTGAAGAAGACCGAGAAGCAGGCGCTGAAGGGGCTCGATAAAAAGGACCAGAAGGCGCTGTTCAAGCTGCTCGCCCGCGTTGAGGCGAACCTCTCGAACGGAGAGATGGTTCTCGTCGATGACGAGATCGACGCCGACGAATGATCCGCGGCTGACGCCATCAGGCAGCGGCTGCTGACGATTCATGCACCAATGCCGACCAGCGGCCCGGCGTGACACCGAACGCCTTCGTGAAGTGCCTGCTGAAATGACTTTGGTCGTTGAAACCGGCCGCTATTGCGATCTCAGCCAATGACTCGCTCGCCTCGATCATGCGGCGTGCTCGTTGAAGCCGGCGCATCAAGAGAAAGCGGTGCGGACTGGTGGAGAAAGCGGCACGGAAATGCCGCGATAGGGCGTAGCGATCGAGCCCGGTGATCGCCTCCAACTCCTCGGAACGGACGGTACGGAAAACATTTTCTTCCAGATAGTCGCGTGCCAGGCTGACAGCCCGCCACGCTGTCCTTGGGATCGGTTTCGCCGGCCGGCCTGAATGCCGTGCCAGGCTTTGCATCAATTGCGCAACGAAGTCGGCGACAAACAGATCGTCCAGCTTCTGGTCCAACGGCCCCAGCGCCGAAAGCAGCCGCGTGCGGAAAACAGGATCCGTCACCACGGCATTCCTGACGAAAGGCAGCGATGCGCCTGTCTGATCGAGGCAGTCCAGCACGATGGACGGCTCCAGATAAAGCATCCTGTAACGCAAACCGTCTTCAGTGCCGGCGCCGCCATCGTGCAATTCGTCCGGATGGAGCACGATAATCTGGCCGGGCAGGCTGTGATGCGTCGCGCCGCGATACCGGAAAGTCTGGACGCCATGCAGCGTCACGCCGATGGCGTAGGTATCGTGACGATGGAGATCGAAGGCGCTGCCGTGGAACCGGGCCTCGATACGCTCCATTCCGACGCAATCGGGCGCCGAGATGACGCAGTTCTCAGCCGCGTCAACGCACAAACGTCCAAGACCCTGAAAGGCCTCGCCATCTAGACCGTGTGACATCACTTCATTCACAAACCTCGAATGGCAAATGTCTCATGTTCGACACGAAATTTGCAATCGTGCTGCAGGATAACCTTCCCGTCTGGCAAAAGCTCAACGTAACCGCGTTCCTGACCAGCGGCATCGTCGCGCAGTATAGCGACATCATCGGCGAACCCTATCGCGACCGCGCCGGCAATATCTATAATCCGCTCTCGATCCAGCCGATCATCGTGCTTTCGGCCGATCGCTCGACGCTCACTGCGATCCACCGGCGGGCGCTGGAGCGCGGTGTGACGACCTCGCTCTACGTCGACGAAATGTTTTCGACCGGCCACGACGCGGCGAACCGCGCCGTCTTTGCCGAGTTCGCACCCGACGATGCCAAGGTCGTCGGAATCGCGCTGCGCGCCGAAAGGAAGCTTGTCGACAAGATCACCAAGGGTGCCCGCATGCATCCCTGATGCATATCGACACTGGTTCATCCTGTTGACGCTTGATGTCCTCGGTGCTCGTCATCGTCGCCAGCGGCTTTTATATCGTTCATCGCGAGCACCGGCTTCGCGTGCGCAACCGCGCTGCCCTCGACGTCGAGGTGGATGCGCTGGCAAAAAAACTTTGATTTGTTTCGGAAGGGTGGCATAAGGCCGCGTTTAAACTGTTTAGACCATGATCCCGAAAACGGGCATCCGGTTTTCGCTGGAGATCATGGATTAGCTCTGGATCGTCGGGGGAGCGCAAGGCGCTGGCACAGAAGATCAAGCTTTCGACGATCGCGGATGCGCTCGGTGTGTCCACGGCCACGGTCTCGCTGGCCCTGCGCGACAGCCCGCTGGTTGCTGGAATCACCCGCGACCGCATCAAGGAACATGCCCGCGCCATCGGCTATATCTACAATCGCCGCGCCGCCAGCCTGCGCACCTCGCGTTCGGGCATCGTCGGCGTCGTCGTCCACGACATCATGAATCCCTTCTTCGCCGAGATCCTGCGCTCGATCGAAAGCGAGCTCGACCGCAGCCGGCAGACCTTCATCCTGTCGAACCATTACGACCAGCTCGAAAAGCAGCGCACTTTCATAGACACGCTTTTGCAGCTTGGCGCCGACGGCGTCATCATGTCGCCGGCCATCGGTACGCCGCCCGAAGACATCTTCATGGCCGAGGAAAACGGCCTGCCGGCGGTGCTGATCGCGCGTACCGTCGAAGGCGCTGACGTGCCGGTGTTTCGTGGCGACGATGCCTATGGCACCGGGCTAGCCACCAACCATCTGATCTCGCTCGGCCATAAACGCATCGCCATGATCGGCGGCACCGACCAGACCTCGACCGGCCGCGACCGATACCAAGGCTATCTCAACGCCATGGAGGCGGCAGGGCTGGAGGTCAGGCCGTCCTGGCGCATTCCCGGCCCGCGCACCAAACAGGCTGGCTTCGAGGCCGCCGGGCAGTTCCTGGCGCTGAAGGACAAGCCGACCGCGGCCTGCTGCTGGAACGACCTCGTCGCCATCGGCCTGATGAACGGCATTGCACGCGCCGGGCTGGTGCCGGGCATTGACATATCCGTGACCGGCTATGACGATCTTGAGGAAGCGGCGATCGCGACGCCGGCGCTGACCACCGTGTGGAATGGCCAGCGTGAAGTCGGCCGCCGCGCCGCGAGCGCGCTGCTCGACAAGCTCAATGGGCAGATGGTGCGGCCGTCGCAGGAACTGATCAAGCCGGAACTGCATGTGCGCCAGTCGACCGGCAAACCAGTGGAACGTGCATGACAAAAGCCGAACAGCAGCAAGCAGTCGCCATTCTGGTGCCGGGCCAATTCAACGACCACGCGGTAGGCCGCATCGACCGGACGTTCAGCCGCGCCTGGATCGAACGGCCGGATGCGTCGCTGGTCACCGACGAGATGCGCCGGACGGTGCGCGGCATTGCCGCCTTTGGCGGGATCAACGCAGCCCTCATCGACGCGCTGCCGAATCTCGAGATCATCGCCAATTTCGGCGTCGGCTATGATTCGGTCGATGCCCGTCACGCAGCGCAGCGCGGCGTCATGGTCACCAACACGCCGGATGTGCTGACCGAGGAGGTCGCCGATACGGCAATCGGGCTTTTGATCAACACCGTCCGCGAGCTGCCGCGCGCCGAGACCTGGCTGCGCGACGGCAGTTGGGCACGCAACGGCAACTATCCGCTAAGTCGGCTGACCTTGCGCGGCCGTCGTGTCGGTATTTTCGGCATGGGCCGCATCGGTCTCGCCATTGCGCGCCGGCTAGAGGCCTTTGGGCTGCCGATCGCCTATCACAACCGGCGCCAGGTCGAAGGCTTGCCCTACGAATATCACGGCACGCTGAAAGCCCTTGCCGAGGCGGTCGACACGCTGATCTCGGTGGCGCCCGGCGGCGCCTCGACGGAAAAGGCGGTCAACGCCGAGATCCTGTCGGCGCTCGGCCCGAATGGCGTCTTCGTCAACATCGGTCGCGGCAGCACGGTCGACGAGGCAGCTCTTGCGGCGGCGCTTGCCGGCGGCACCATCGCCGCTGCCGGGCTCGACGTCTTCGCCGACGAGCCGAACGTGCCGCCGGCGCTGCTCGCCGCCCCCAACACCTCGCTTTTGCCGCATGTCGGCTCGGCTTCGGAACATACCCGCCGCGCCATGGCCGATCTGTGCGTCGACAATCTGATTTCCTGGTTTTCGGAAGGGAGGGCGATGACGCCGGTGCCGGAAACGGAAAAGGTCAAGGCGCGCAGCTGAGCGGCACGCTTTCCTATTTGTTAACGATTAACGATGGCTTAACGCTTTGAAACCATTCTTCATCTATCGCCAAACAATTGGAGGACGCAGATGAAAGCACTTGCTGCATTGATAGCAGCGGTCGCGCTGTTCGGCAGCATTCAGCTGTTTTACAGCGGCGGAAGCGAAGGCCGCACAGCCGACGAGTCAGCGCAGTCGCCCGGCGACTACCGGCTGGTGGCCAATGGTGACGAAGCGTCCTGCGCGGTCAAGCGCGGCACTGAGGTTGCGGACGGCCTGTCGCTGTTGACGGTCACTGCGAATTGCCGCCAGGTCTTGCCCGGCATCGAGCGCGCGAAATTCTGGCGTGAGCAGGATGACGGCACCGTCACCTTCAGCGCGAACGGCATCGACCCGATCGTCACTTTCGGCGTCGCCGACGGCGACGGCTATGAATCCTACGCACCAGCCCTGCCGCTGCTGTCGCTGGCGGCCAAAAGCGATTGACGTTGACGTCCGACGAACTATTCCGCGGCGGCCCGCGCGCCGGATTTCGTCGCGGCGTGCAGGCGCACCGCGTCGCCAAAGGCGCGAAATACCCTTGCTGAGACGCTGTCCGACTTGACCCAGTATTCGGGATGCCACTGGACGCCGACGGCGAAAGCGCGGGCGTCGCGCACCGAAACCGCCTCGACCGTGCCGTCGCTGGCGACCGCCTCTATCTGCAGCTTCGGGCCGAGCCGGTCGATGGCCTGGCGGTGCACCGAATTGACCATGATGTCGCCTGCCCCGAACACGCCGGCGAGGCAGCTTCCGGGCTTGATCGAAATGGTCTGGCGGATGGCGAAGCGTTCGTCCTGATTGTCGCTCGCCGGTGCGCGATGGTCCAGCGATCCCTCGCGCTCCTGGATTTCTGTGGCCAGCGTGCCGCCCAGCGCCACATTCATCTCCTGGATGCCGCGGCAGATGGCGAGCAGCGGCACGCCGCGCTCCACTGCCTTGCTGATCAGCGGCAGCGTCGTGGCGTCGCGGGCCGGATCGTAGGGGCCGTTGGCCTCGCTGGCATCGCCGCCGTAGAGTGAGGGATGCACATTGGACTTCGAGCCGGTGACCATGACGCCGTCGACCGATGACAGCAGTTCATCGAAATCGAGCCGGTCGCCGAAGGACGGCACCAGCACCGGGAACACGCCGGCCGCCGAAAGTGCCGCCTCCAGATATTGCTGCGGAGCGGCATGCCAGGTGTAGTTGTCGAACTGGCGGACATCGGTCGATATGGCGACTAGCGGCTGCTGCATTTTTGATCCGGGTCCATTCAGTGCAAGGATTGTTCTGCCTTTAAAATAGGCGATCCGACGGCGCTTTGCCATGACAAGTTCGGCATGTCGCATGGGCCACGGAAACGGCGTTAGACTTAAGTTGCAGGAGGTGGTTTCGCGCCGCGTTTTTCGCGAAAACGCCGCCGGCAAAACCGGCTTCCATGGCTGGACTCGACTCCTTGCCCGTGTATTGTTTGCCGCGAAGCCGATCCGGGGCACAGAGCATCTCCCGAACGTCGGTCTGTTGATCCAATAGGGAGGACTTCATGGATCGTCGATCATTCATCCGCAAGGCCGGTGTGACCGGTGTCGGCGCTGCGGCGGCTACGGCGGCGCTTGCCGCGCCGGCTATCGCCCAAAACAATCCGAAAGTGACATGGCGCCTGGCGTCGTCCTTCCCGAAGTCCCTTGATACGATCTATGGCGGCGCCGAGGTCTTTTCCAAGATGCTTTCGGAGGCGACCGACGGCAACTTCCAGGTGCAGGTCTTCGCCGCTGGTGAACTCGTGCCCGGCCTGCAGGCCGCGGACGCCACCACCGCCGGCACCGTCGAGGCCTGCCATACGGTGGCATATTATTATTGGGGCAAGGACCCGACATGGGCTTTGGGTGCCGCGGTTCCGTTCTCGCTCAACGCGCGCGGGATCAATGCCTGGCATTACCACGGCGGCGGCATCGACCTGTTCAACGAGTTTCTCGCCACGCAGGGCCTTTTTGGCCTGCCGGGCGGCAATACCGGCGTGCAGATGGGCGGCTGGTTCCGCAAGGAGATCAATACCGTCGCCGACCTTTCGGGCCTCAAGATGCGCATCGGTGGTTTTGCCGGCAAAGTGGTGGAAAGGCTCGGCGTCGTGCCGCAGCAGATCGCCGGCGGCGATATCTATCCAGCGCTGGAAAAAGGCACCATCGACGCCGCCGAATGGGTCGGCCCTTATGACGATGAGAAGCTCGGCTTCTACAAGGTCGCGCCCAATTATTATTATCCTGGCTGGTGGGAAGGCGGGCCGACCGTCCATCTGATGTTCAACAAGGCGAAATATGAGGAGCTTTCGCCGGCCTACAAGGCGCTGGTGCGCACCGCCGCGCAGGCCGCCGACGCCAACATGCTGCAGAAATACGACTTTCTGAATCCGGCGGCCGTGAGGCGGCTGGTGTCCGCAGGCGCCAAATTGCGCCCGTTCAGCCCGGAAATCTTGGCAGCCTGCTCCGAAAAGGCAAACGAGGTCTATGCCGAGATGGAAGCCTCGAACGCGCCGTTCAAGAAGATATGGGACTCGATCAAGGCGTTCCGCAAGGAGCACTATCTCTGGGCGCAGGTGGCCGAATACAATTACGACACCTTCATGATGGTCCAGCAGCGCTCCGGCAAACTCTGACAACAGTTTCGGGGGGGGGGGGGGGGGGGGGGGGGGGCGGGGCGCGGGGCGGGGGGGGGGTGTTTGGGGGGGGGGCCCCCCCCCCACCCCGAACCCACCCGCCGCGCGCGGGG
>NZ_JBVVQB010000060.1:10413-40646 GCF_055811775.1 Mesorhizobium sp. WSM4844
ACCAAAAACCCCCCCCCCCCCCCCCCCCCCCCCCCCCCCCCCCCCCCCCCAACCCCCCCCCCCCCCCCCCCCCCCGGCCCCGCCCCCCCCCCCCCCCCCCCCCCGAAGCGCTTCTATTTGTCGATCAGCGCGGCAGCACCAGCACCTTGACCTCGCCTGGCGCAGGCGGATTGGCGATCACCGCAGCCGCCTCCTCAAGCGTCACCTGCCGGGAGATCAGCTTGTCGATCTCGATCGCACCCGAGGCGATGAGTTCGGCAGCCCGGCGATGCGTAAACGGATTGAGGAAAGAACCCAGCACCCTCAATTCCCGGAACAACAGGTCGAAAGGTTCGAATTCTGCTTTCATGCCTTGAGGCATCACGCCGACGACGACAACCGTGCCGCCGGCCCTGGCGAGTCGCATCGATTGCTCGACCGTCTCTCTTACGCCGGCGCATTCGAACACCACATCGACGCCGCCCGGCATGAGGCCCGACGGACCGACGACCGTGTCGATGATATCGCAAGCGATTGGATCGACCGTTGCCGTCGCGCCCAATTCTTTGGCAAGGGCACGCCGCGAGGCCTGACGCGTCGACAGGATGATTGTCGTCGCGCCGGCAAGCCTCGCCAGTTGCACGGTGAGCAGGCCGATCACGCCGCCGCCCAGCACGGCGACCGAGGAGCCGGGTCTGACCTGCGCCAGGTCCACGCCATGCAGGCAGCAGCCAAGCGGCTCGCAGAACGCGCCATGCGTCGGCCTCAGGTCGTTCGGGAGGAGGAAGACCTGCTTGTGAGGCAGCACGACATATTCGGCGAAGCCGCCATCGCGGCGGATGCCGATGGCAACCAGATTATGACAGAGATTGATGCGACCGGCGTGGCAGTGCGGACAGCGCCCACAGGCGATGTTGGGATCGCCGGTGACGCGATCGCCCACCGAAAAGCCGGACACGGCGGTACCAATCGCCTCGACGATCCCGGAGAATTCATGTCCGAGCGTCACCGGCGGCGTACACGGAAATTCGCCATGGAAAAGATGCCGGTCGGTGCCGCAGACGCCGCATGCCTCGATCCGCACCAGGAGATCGTCCGGCCCGGCCACGGGCTTGTCGACCTCCCGAAGGACGATGCTGCCGACGCCCTCCAGCCGCACCGCTTTCATGTCTGTGGAGCCTCCGGCATCAATTGAAACTCGGTGGTTTGGACAGATCGGGCGCTGGCGCTGCCGGCTTGGCAGCCGGCGTTTCACCGAAACTCGGCGGCTGCGACAGATCCGGTGCAGGCGCAGTCGGCGCCGTGCCGCCATCCGCTGGCGGAACGCCGAGCGGCGACAGGCTGGGCGTTTCCGGCACCTGGTAGTCGATCGTGCCCGGGTCCGCTGCCGTGCCCTTGTAGTGCATCACCATTTGCGGGAAGGCGATGGTCAAGCCGATCATGATCACCTGGATGCACACGAAGGGCACCGCCCCCCAATAGATCTGGCCGGTGGTTACCGGCGCGATCTTTTTGCCGGTGAGGCGATCGAGATAGGGCACCCGGGCGGCGACCGAACGCAGGTAGAACAGCGCGAAGCCGAATGGCGGGTGCATGAAGCTGGTCTGCATGTTGACGCCGAGCAGCACGCCGAACCAGATCAGGTCGATACCGAGCTTGTCGGCGGCCGGCGCCAAAAGCGGCACAATGATGAAGGCGAGTTCGAAGAAATCGAGGAAGAAGGCGAGCAGGAAGACGAGGATGTTGACGCCGATCAGGAAGCCGATCTCGCCGCCCGGCAGCGATGTCAGGAGGTGCTCGACCCAGACATGGCCGTTGACGCCGTAGAAAGTGAGCGAGAACACGCGCGCGCCGATCAGGATGAACAGCACGAACGACGACAGCCGCGTCGTCGACGCCAGCGCCTGCTTGATCACGTCCAGCGACAGCCGCCCCTTCATCGCCGCCATGATCAGTGCGCCGACAGCGCCCATGGCGCCGCCTTCGGTCGGCGTGGCGATGCCGAGGAAGATGGTGCCCAGCACCAGGAAGATCAGCGCCAGCGGCGGGATCAGCACTATGATCACCTGCTGCGCCAGCCGCGACATCATGTTGATCTTCAGGCGTTGGTCGGCGATTGCCACGACATAGATGGAGATCACGCCGATGGTGGCGCCAAGGATGTCGGCATTTTGCCCCTGCGAGGGCGCAAGATAGCGATAGGCCGCGTAGGAAACCACCACCGCCGCCAGCACCGCGACCAGCAGCGACAGGACACCGTGGCCGAGCGTGCGGGCCTCCAGCGGCAGGGCCGGCATCGAGTTCGGCCGAATGATCGACATGATCACGATGTACATCGTGTAAAGGCTGGTCAGAACCAGCCCCGGGATCAGCGCACCCGCATACATGTCGCCAACCGAGCGACCGAGCTGGTCGGCCAGAACGATCAGCACCAGCGACGGTGGAATGATCTGGGCGAGCGTGCCCGATGCGGCAATGACGCCGGATGCGACACGGCGGTCATAGCCGTAGCGCAGCATGATCGGCAGCGAGATCAGCCCCATGGCGATGACGGAAGCAGCCACCACGCCCGTGGTTGCGGCAAGCAACGCGCCGACGAAGATCACGGCATAGGCGAGGCCGCCGCGGATCGGTCCGAACAATTGGCCGATCGTGTCGAGAAGGTCCTCGGCCATGCCTGATCGTTCGAGCACGATGCCCATGAAGGTGAAGAACGGGATGGCCAGCAGCGTGTCGTTCGACATCACCCTGCTGCCGTAGAAATTATCCGGCAGCGCGTGCAGCAGTGGCCAGGCGAGATTGATCGATCCCCCCGAATAGGGTGACAGCACAACACCGATGAAGAAGAACAGCAGGCCGTTGGCGGCGAGCGAAAACGCCACCGGGTAGCCGATCAGCAGGAAGATGACCAGCGAGGCGAACATGATCGGCGCCATGTTCTGGGCGATGAACTCGATCACGAGCGCACCTCTTCGGCAAGCGCCTTCGCTTCGAGCTCGGCCTGTTCATGCACCGATATGAACGGTGTGGGATCGTCCATGTCGCCGCGCATGATGGCGATCTTCTTGATGATCTCGGAGATGCCCTGCAGCGCGAGCAGGAAAAAGCCGGCCAGCAGGATCGCCTTCGCCGGCCAGATGATCAGCCCGCCCGAATTGTTCGACATTTCGCCGCTGCGAAACGACAGCGACACATAGGGAACGAAATAGATCACCATCAGCGTAACGAACGGCATCAGGAAAAAGAGGTGACCGAAGAGGTCGATCCAGTGCTGCACGCGGCGCGAGAACATGCCGTAGACGACGTCGATGCGGATATGGTCGTTCTGCTTGAGCGTGTAGGCGGCGGCCAGCATGAAGGCGGCGCCGAACAAATACCACTGCAGTTCCAGCCAGGCGTTCGACGACATGTCGAACGTCTTTCGGATGACCGCATTGGCGGCACTGACCAGCACTGCCAGCAGGATCAGCCACGACACCCATTTGCCGATGAACTCGTTCACACGGTCAATGGTTCTGGATAGAGTGAGAAGCCCTGCCATACATTCCTCCCTTTACGCATCGGCCCGAAAATCGGTCTCGATTTTCGGAAAGCACGGTGCGTGACTCAAAGAATTAGCGGCGCGTCGATTCCCGCTTGTTTTCCGCCGCTTTGATGTGGCCCAACGGTATGCCGTGCGTGGCCCGGCGGGTCAACACAGGGCAGACCGAGTAAAACAATCTTGTGGCATGGGGAAGGGGCGAAACAGCCGCGGGAGGGATCATGCGTAAAAATCAAAGTGGCGTCTGCGGCTAGCGCTACCCAGGTTGGCGCAGTCAGACGATCTTGCTCTGGTCTCGCCCGGCGCCGATCAGCACCAGCATGGCGACGAGCAACAGATACATCCAGGCGTCGCGCCACTCGACCGGGAAATAGCCGGCCCACAGCGATTCGGCCATGCCGAAAGCGGCAGCGCCAAGTGCTGCCCGCAACGGCGAGAGATAGCCGCCCACCGCCGTCACGAACAGGATTTTCAGCCCGTAGACCAGGCCGGAGCCGAAGCTGATGTTGCCATAGTAGAGGCCGGCGAGGATACCGGCCAGCGCCGCGCAAAGGCCGCTGGCGAGCACCGCGTGCCGAAACACCGCGCGCACGTCGACGCCGCACATGGCGGCGGCTTTGGGGTCGTCGGACACGGCGCGCCAGCGCCGGCCGAAACTTGAGCGGGCGAACGCCCAGGAGGCGAGCACAATGGTTGCCACGACGATCCCGCAGTCGAGCAATTGGATAAGCGTCAGGGTGGCATTGAAGTTGGCCCCGTTCGCAAAAATGATGGGCTGGGCCAGCATTGGCGGCAGCCACAGATCATGCGTGTCAGCGGCGATGCGGCTTGCCTCCGACAGCAGCAGCAATATGCCCAGCGTCGTCACCACGATCGCATTGGGCGTGCGGTCGGCCAGCGGCTCGAAGATGCTGCGCGACAGGACATGGCTGATCAGCCCCGCATACAGGAACGCCGCGACAATACCGAGCGCGACGGCCGCGAACAGGGTCAGCCACAGGGCCTGATAGCCGATGGCCGCGGTGAGAATCATCGTCTGTCCGCAAAAGGCGAACAGCGCCCCATAGGCGAGGTTCGTCCGGTGCAGGATGCCGTTGGTCAGCACATAGCCGAAGGCGAGCAGGGCATAGAGCGCGCCGGAATGCAGCCCGTTCAGCACCTGCTGGAAGAAATAGAGCATGCCAATGTCCTTGGATCGCGGAGAACCGCGTCCGTGCGGAGCAGATTTGCATCGGCAATCTAACTTGTCAAACGCAGCTTATCGGTTAGAAATGGCGGCCATGACGGTTTCCTGGACCCCGCACCGCTTCACCGGCGGCCTTCTTGCACTCGACACGGCGAACACCGTCGTGCTGCGCGCCGATCCCCAAAAAACCTTCGACCGATTCAAGGATCCGGCGGAGATCGCCCGTTTCGCCGACGCGGCAAGCGTCTTTCGCGCCGCCGAGCTTGGCGGCAGGCGGCTCGAAGCGCCGTTCCCGGACAAGATCGCGCCGGTCGTGCTGGCGATCCGCGAGACGACCGACCGGCTGTTTCGCGGTGCGGTGTCCAAACGCGCGGTCGCCACAGGCGATCTGCCTGGCTTCCTGAAGGCCTGCGCCGAGGGTCTCGCGGACAGCCGCACCGAGATCGGTGCGGCGGGACGGCCGTTCGGCGATCCGGCGACACCCGTCGCCTTCGAGGCGGCACTGGCGGTTTCAGCACTGTCGCTGCTGCAGGCTGACACCGTCGCAAGGCTGAGGATCTGCCCCAATTGCAGCTGGTTGTTTCTCGACCGAAGCCGCAATTCCAGCCGTCGTTGGTGCGACATGGCGGTGTGCGGCAACCGCCAGAAGGCAAGTCGCCATTATCGCCGCCGAACGGCAGCCGGAGGGACCGCCAATGTCTAGGAAAATCTTGCGCCTGATCGTTGTCGGCGCCATGCTCGTGGCCGCGGCAACGCTCGGCGCCTGCCGCGATACCGGCAAGGACGGCGAAGGCAGATTGTTCGAGATTTCCGGCAGGCTGGTCGTCTTCAATTATCGCCTCGCAAGGGCAACCTTTGTCGTCACGCTGAGGCCGCTGCAGCCTATGGAGGAAGGACAGGTTGCGGTCGCCAGCTTCCAGAACCCAGCAGGCGGCGAGCCACTGATCGTCGAACAGAAAATTTGGCCGAAGCTCGGCAAGGTGTCGCTGGAGAGCCCGGCGCTTTCCTGCATCGTCAAGGACAAGCCCTATGCGATCTCGATCAGCATCAAGGATGCCAACGGTGCAATCCTCCAGAAGATCGACACCACGCTGATGTCGACGCAGGAGCAATCGGTCCTGCCCGACCGGCCACTGGTCATCGATCAGCTCTATACGCCCAATCCAGAGCTTGCCGGTCATCCGGACGGCAAGCTGCCGGGCGCGCCCAAGCCCGACTGTTCGAAGGCCGGCTGACTCGATATCGCCGGTATCGGTCGCGGCCGGAATTTTCCTGGCGCTGAATTTTCTTGGCGCTGACGGACCAATTGGTGCGCGTTTCTTACAGAATCGGGCGTGGACCGGATCGTTTGTTGCGCCTCGCTTGGCATCTTCGATTTTGTTTGACCTGCCCGGCAAGGGGAGAAACACTGCAGCCTCCAACTTCGACGTTGGCTGCGCTCGAACTGCGGCCTCCGCAGAGGAAATGCCTGATGACGCTGCATGATGTCGCGCTCGACGACAAGTTCGACCTGCGAAAGGAGCGCATCTTCCTTTCCGGCGCGCAGGCGGTCATCCGCATGCTTTTGATGCAGCGCGAGCGCGACCGCCGGGCTGGCCTGAACACCGCTGGCTTCGTCTCCGGCTATCGCGGCTCGCCGCTCGGCGGCCTCGACATGCAGCTTTGGAAGGCCAGGAAGCAGCTCGCCCAGTCGGACATCGTCTTCCAACCCGGCCTCAACGAGGAACTCGCGGCCACCGCCTGCTGGGGATCGCAGCAGGCCGAATTGCAGGGCGAGGGCACGCATGACGGCGTCTTTTCGGTCTGGTACGGCAAGGGACCGGGCGTCGACCGCTCCGGCGACGTCTTCCGCCATGCCAATCTCGCCGGCTCGTCAAGGCATGGCGGCGTGCTCGCCCTGATGGGCGACGACCACATGGCCGAATCCTCGACCAACGCGCACGCGACCGAGTTCCTGTTTGTCGACACCATGGTGCCGATCCTCAATCCGGCCGGGGTCCAGGAGATCATCGACTATGGGCTCTATGGCATTGCCATGTCGCGCTTCGCCGGCACCTGGGCGGCGATCAAATGCGTCAAGGACAACATCGAATCGACGGCTTCGGTCGATGCCGCGCTCGAACGGCTTGATATCGTCGTCCCGGACTTCGACATGCCGCCCGGCGGCCTCAACATCCGCAACGAGATCGATATGCTCGGCCAGGAGGAGCGACTGCATGAATACAAACGCGCCGCCGCTTCGGCCTTTATCCACGCCAACGGGCTGAATCGGATCGTCTATTCCGGCGGCAGTGGCCCGAAGCTTGGCATCGTCACCGTCGGCAAGAGCTATCTTGACGTTCGCCAGGCGCTGGAAGACATCGGCGTCGACGAAGCCGCCGCCAACCGCATCGGTATCAGGCTGTTCAAGGTTGGCTGCCCGTGGCCGCTCGACCTGCAGCACATCACCGACTTCGCTCGCGGCCTCGACACCATCGTCGTCGTCGAGGAGAAACGCTCGCTGATCGAGGTGCAACTGCGCGAGAACCTTTACGGCACCGCCATGCAGCCGGTCATCGTCGGCAAGAAGGACGAGCGCGGCGACGGGCTGTTCCCGGCCAAGGGCGCGCTCGATCCCAACGACATCGCCATCGCGCTCGGCGAGAGAATCTTGCGGACGATCGGTCCGTCGGACGAGATCGCCGCGCGGGTGGCGAAACTTCGCCAGTTCCAGGCGATGCTCGCCGAGACAACAGATATTGCCTCGCGCACGCCCTTCTTCTGCTCCGGCTGTCCGCACAATTCCTCGACCAAGGTGCCCGACGGCTCGCTCGCCGCCGCTGGCATCGGCTGCCATTTCATGGCGCTGTGGATGGATCGCAACACCGTAGGTTTCACCGCCATGGGCGGTGAGGGCGCGCAATGGGTCGGCCAGGCGCCGTTCTCGAAGCGCGACCACATCTTCCAGAATCTCGGCGACGGCACCTACAACCACTCAGGCGCGCTGGCGATCCGCTTCGCGCTGTCGACCGACGCCAACATCACCTACAAGATCCTCTACAACGACGCCGTTGCCATGACCGGCGGCCAGCCGCACGAGGGTGGCCTGACCGTGGACATGATTGCCAGGCAGGTGCGGGCCGAGGGCGTCGAGCGGATCGCCATCGTCACCGACGAGCCGGCCAAATATACCGGCAAGGTCGAATTCCCCGCCGGCGCCACCATCCATCACCGCGACGACCTCGACCTCGTGCAGCGCGAATTGCGCGCGGTCAGGGGCACATCCGTGCTGATCTACGACCAGACCTGCGCCGCCGAAAAGCGCCGCCGCCGCAAGCGCGGCACCTTCCCCGATCCCGACAAACGCGTCTTCATCAACGAACTGGTCTGCGAAGGCTGCGGCGATTGTGGGGTACAGTCGAACTGTGTGTCGATCCAGCCGGTCGAGACCGAATTCGGCCGCAAGCGCAAGATCGATCAGTCGAGCTGCAACAAGGATTTCTCCTGCATCAACGGCTTCTGTCCGTCCTTCGTCACCGTGCATGGCGCCAAGATCAGGAAGACCGAGGGTATGGCCGGCACCACCGATCCGCTCGACGGCGTGCCCACGCCCGCGGAATTCCCGCTCGGTGACCAAGGCTGGGCGGCGATCATCGACGGCGTCGGCGGCACCGGCGTCGTCACCATCGGCGCGGTGCTTGGCATGGCGGCTCATCTCGAAGACAAGGGCTGCGGCATGATCGACATGGCCGGGCTTGCCCAGAAGGGCGGCTCGGTGTTCACCCATGTCCGCATCGCGCGCAGCCCGCGCGATATCCATGCCATCCGCGTTTCGGCCGGCAAGGCAGACCTTGTGCTTGGCTGCGACCTCGTCGTGTCGGGCGCCCAAAAGGTGCTCGCCGCGGTGCGCGAAGGCCACACGATCTTCCTCGCCAACACCGCGGAGATCATGCCCGGCGAGTTTACCCGGTCGGCCGATTTCTCGCTGCCGGTTGAGCGGCTGAAAAAGGCGATCCGCACTGCCGCCGGCGACGACAAGGCGCATTTTTTCGATGCCACCCGCACCGCCACCGCGCTGTTCGGCAGCTCGCTCGGCGCTAACATGTTCATGCTCGGCTTCGCTTTTCAGCATGGCGGCTTGCCGCTGTCTGCCGAGGCAGTCGAAAAGGCGATCGAGCTCAACGGCCAGTCGGTGGCGATGAACGTCTCAGCCTTCCGTTGGGGCCGCCGCGCCGCCCACCAGCCGGATTTCGTGCGCGCCCTCGTCGTCCAGCCGGGCACGGCTGCACAGAACACCGCTGTCGCCGAAACGCTCGATAACGTCATCGTCCGCCGCGTCGCCTTCCTCACCGCCTATCAGAACGCCGCCTATGGCAAGCGCTATGCCGACAGAGTGGCTGCGCTGCGCAAGGCCGAAGCCAGCGTGGCGCCCGGTTCGACTGATGTGACCGAGGCCGCCGCGAGGAACCTGTTCAAGCTGATGGCGATCAAGGACGAGTACGAGGTGGCAAGGCTCTACACCGATGGCTCCTTTGCCGCTGAACTGGGCAAGCAGTTCCAGAGCTACGACAAACTCGAATTCCATCTCGCGCCGCCGATCATGGCCAGGCGCGGCAAGGACGGCAAGCCGAGGAAGTCGAGCTTCGGTCCCTGGATGATGAAGGGATTCCGCCTGCTGGCAGCGATGAAAGGCTTACGCGGCACGGTCTTCGATGTGTTCGGCTACAGCTCCGAAAGGCGTATGGAACGGTGGCTTCTCGCGCAGTACGAGGCCGACCTGGAGCTTGTCGCCGGCGCGCTAGCGCCAGGCAAGGTCGAGGCCGCGGCAGCGCTTGCCTCGGTGCCGGCGCTCATTCGCGGCTATGGTCACGTCAGGCGGGCCAGCGCCGAAAAGGCCGCCGGCGAGCGCCTGAGGCTGCTCGATCGCCTGGCGAAGACACTGGCTCGGCCGGAACTCCAGGCGGCCGAGTGAATGCCTTATCTGAAGAAACTCAACAGGCTTGACGCAGGCCCGAGATGGCCCCTCTAAACCTTTCTTAATGCGGTTATGACATGACTGCGGTTCGCGCGACACCGCAAGGTCATGAACATAGATCGACCCGACGACATATCCGAGGACGTATACGTTGGCTTCGTTCGTTCGCTGTTTCGCGACGCGGGCATCTTGCTCGTTGGCGCCTTCACGCAAGGCGCTATGGCCTTGCTCGTGTATTGGAAAACGTCTGCGGCCATCTATCTCGCTCTCGCCATCCTGATGGTCGCCGCTAGCATCGGCCGTTATCTTGCGATCCGGAGGGTCAGTCCCGACACCATCGTCACCTACGAATCCGCGCTTGCCTGGGAACGCTACTACATTGTTGCCGGGACGATTCATGGGTCCGCGGTCGGACTTTTCGCGTTCGTATGCCTCTACGTGGTTCCGGACCTGTTTGGCGAGATTGCAGCGGTGTCGCTGGTGTTGGCAAGCACCATCACCATCGCCGGCCGCAATTTCGGCTCCCGAAAGATGGTCGCCATCCTGTCCGTGTCCGTGGTCGCGCCGATTGCGGTCGGCCTGATGCTGAAGGGCGACGTGTACAATGTCATTTTGGGCCTCTTCGTCATCCCCTTCATGTTCACCATCAACAAGATGGCGCATCTTGTGCGAAAGGTGCTGTTTACAGCAATCAGCGAAGAGAAGAAGGCGAACCGCCTCGCCCAGCGCTTCAATCGGGCGCTGAACACCATGTCGCACGGGCTTGTCATGCTCGGCCCTGATGGCCGGGTGGTGGTGGCCAATGCCGAAGCCGCGCACCTGATGTCGCTCAAGTCGCCGGACGCGCTGCTCGGGCGATCGATCCACGGCCTGCTGATGCGCGGCGTTGCCGGCGGCATGTTGGCGCCGAAGGACTGCCGCTACATCGAGGCCCAGCTCACGCGCGCCCTGCGCGAGGGCCGCGACCGCAAGGTTCTCGTCTCGCTCGCGAACGGGCAGCACTATGAGTTCTCGGCGCGTGAGGGCAGCCAGGAACTGGGCGTCATCACCTTCGAGGATGTGACGGCCCGCGTCGAGGCAGAAAGCAAGATCCGCTTCATGGCGCGCTACGACAGCCTCACCGGCCTGCCCAACCGCGCCTATTTCCAGGAGTTGATCGGAGAGGCGATGGCATCCGGCGATCTCGAGCGTCTCTGCGGGCTCGCCGTGCTCGACCTCGACGACTTCAAGAACGTCAACGACACGCTTGGCCACCCGGTCGGCGACGGATTGATCTACGCCGTCGCGGAGCGGCTGGCAGCGATCGCCGGACCAGGCGTCACCGTCAGCCGTTTCGGCGGCGACGAGTTCATGATCTTTTTCGATCGCGTTGAGGATGAGAGCCACCTGACCAGCCAAATCGACGGGATTTTCGATGAACTGCAGGGCGAGGTCGACGTCGCCGGCCATGGGCTGCGCATCCAGGCCAGCGGTGGCGCGGTGCTTTCGCGGGTCAGGGACACCGATGTCGACGCCATGATCGTCAAGGCGGACCTCGCGCTCTACAAGGCCAAGGAACTCGGCAAGAACACTTGGCGGTTGTTCCAGGCCTCGATGGATGCGGCATTTCGCGATCGTCAGCTGATGAAGGCGGATCTGCGCACCGCAGTGGAAAGCAAGGCGCTGCGGGTGGTCTATCAGCCGATCGTCGCGATGAGCACGATGCGGATCGCCAGTTGCGAGGCGCTGTGTCGTTGGGATCACCCCGATCTCGGACCGATCTCGCCCAGCATCTTCATTCCGCTGGCCGAAGAAATGGGCATCATTTCCGAGATCAGCACATTTGTCCTGCAGGCGGCATGTGCCGAATGCGTCAAATGGCCCGACCCGACCAGCGTCTCGGTCAACCTTTCGGCCAAGGATTTCCGCAGCAGTGGCATCGTCCAGAAAGTCCGTGATGCGCTCGCCAACTCCGGCCTCGCCGCTGGCCGCTTGGAAATCGAGGTCACCGAGACCGCGCTTCTCGACGACAAATCGCTGACGCGTCAGTATATCGAGGAGCTGAAACGGCTTGGCGTGTGCATTGCGCTAGACGACTTCGGCACAGGCTATTCGAGCTTGAGCTATCTCCACAAGCTGCCGCTCGACAAGGTCAAGATTGACCGCTCGTTCCTGATGGACGTCACCCACAACCCGAGTTCGCTCGCGCTGTTGAAGGGCGTGGTCGAACTCATCAGAGTTCTCGGTCTTAACGTAACTATCGAGGGCGTTGAGACATACGAGCAGCTCAAAATTCTGACGCATTCTATCAAGCCGGATATGGTCCAGGGCTTTTTGTTTGGTTCAGCGCTGACAGCGTCCGGCATCGGAACGATGGCTACCACGGTCTGGCCATTCGCCATCGATAAAAAGCCAGCGGGCAAACGTGCGCTTAGCTGATTTCCGCGCTTCATTTTCGACCAACTTGACCAGACGTGCCGCGGCGGCAAGTTAAGGTTAATATTAGGTAAACGACTTCGATTGGATTTCCATCTTTTATGCCACAACCGCACACGATAGGTTTTCAGGGAAGATGGCAGAAGGGAATTGTATTGTGGCGGTATCCGATGGGGTTGTTCATGTGGATGACCGACCGACCGACCTCAGCGGGATGTCTTCCTTCTCGCGCAATGTTTCGACCCTTCTTGAGCGCGTGGAATACAGGCGCTGCGAAAGCGGTGAAGACATGGAGGCGATTTACCGGCTTCGCTACAAGGCTTACCGGCTGAACGGCTTTCTGCCTGAATCCAGCGACCAGATGATGATGGATGCGCTCGACGACACGCCGAACTGTTATCGCTTTGGTGTCTTCGTCGACAATTCCCTCGTGTGTACGCTCCGTCTTCATCATCTGACACC
The DNA here is from genome assembly GCF_055811775.1 of Mesorhizobium sp. WSM4844. Taxonomy (NCBI): domain Bacteria; kingdom Pseudomonadati; phylum Pseudomonadota; class Alphaproteobacteria; order Hyphomicrobiales; family Phyllobacteriaceae; genus Mesorhizobium; species Mesorhizobium sp. WSM4844. The sequence continues at coordinate 22,951 of NZ_JBVVQB010000060.1, forward strand.
AAGCGAACCTTACGCGCCCGCAATGACCAGATTTGGCGATCTGCTTCATCCGCGGCTGCTTCGCGGCGAATCCTTCGTCAATCCGACGCTCCTGGCAGCCGACCCGGACTTCATATCGATGCATCGTGCCCTGCCTTACGTTACGTTGCGGCTAGCACTAATTGCCAGCGTCCACTTCCAGGTGACGGCCTGTCTCGGCGTGATCCGCAAGGAACACACGGCTTTCTACCAGCGGACTTTCGGTGCCGTGCAAGTGGGGCAACCGAGAGACTATCCTCCATTCACCGTTCCCGTGGTGCTCTATGACGCGAACTACGAGATCAATTTGGAGCGGGTACTCCAGCGTTTCCCATTCTTTCGGTCGACGCCGATGGAGCAGCGCATGCTGTTTGAGACACCTGGTGCCGGTGAACTCGCGCCGCTGACCATTCTGCCGACCGCCAAATACTACCGCGAAGCCGCCTGACAATTGGCAAATTTAAAGCGCGGCTGGAGCTTTCAGGCCGCTTCGGCGTTCTGGGAGGCGCGCCGGTGGTGCGTGGGCGACGTCAATCTGCGTCGCTTCGGCGGAAATTCTATAGAGAGGAACCCGACATGACCATTCCCACGCTCGCGCTCACTCCGTTGATCTCGCTGATTGCCGGCGTGCTGATCCTGGTGATGCCGCGACTCCTCAATTACATCGTCGCGCTCTACCTGATCGTCGTCGGCCTGCTTGGGCTGTTTCCGCAACTCGCCGGCTGAAAATGTCGGCAGGCGCGGCGCGTTAGCCGGAAAGCAAGTGCGAGGCGGCAGCCGCGAGCGCCTCCGAAACGACATCCTGCATCTGGCGGCTCCAATTTTCTTTTGAGGCTGTTGTCTCCAGCGATGCGGCAATAGCGCCATTGCCCTCGGCCTGGCTTTTCGCTATGTGCCTGAAAGATGTCTTCGAAGGGGTATTCCTATGGCTGATCACTCGCCGACCGGTCCTGTCGAACTAGGCGCGAAGATGGACTATGCCGAGCACGACCGCACCTATGCCGGCTTTATCATGCTCGCCAAATACGGGTCGCTGTTTTGCGCCGCCGTGCTTCTGGCAATGGCTTTTGGTTTCTTTGCGGGCGGCTTCTTCTCGGGCTTTGTCCTGTTCGTTCTGATCCTCGCCGTCGGCGCTTTCATTCTCCGGTAAATTCTTCAAAACCCCCTTGCCCGCGACATCGCCGGAAGTTCGGTCGGCGTCCTGCGCAGACAGGTTCCAGCCGAAAGGATCATGCGGTGGGACAGACGGTTTTCATCCCTCGTGAGCTCGATGCGAACGAGCCGCGTGTTGCTGCCTCTCCCGACACGGTGAAGCGGCTGGCGGGGCTGGGATTTGACATCATCGTCGAAAGCGGCGCCGGCACGGCATCGCGCATTCCCGACGAGGAGTTCGCCAAGGCCGGCGCTGTGATTGGTAAGGCCGGCGATGTCGCCAAGGCCGATGTGGTGCTGAAGGTGCGCCGGCCTGATGAGACGGAGCTGAAGGCCTATCGCCCGGGCACCGCCGTCATCGCCATCATCGATCCCTATGGCAACGATGCCGCCGTCGATGCTCTGGCAAGGGCCGGCGTCACCGCCTTCTCGATGGAGTTCATGCCGCGCATCACGCGCGCCCAATCGATGGACGTCCTGTCCAGCCAGGCCAACCTCGCCGGCTACCAGGCGGTGATCGACGCGGCTGCCGAATATGACCGGGCGCTGCCGATGATGATGACGGCGGCGGGCACTGTGCCGGCGGCGAAAGCTTTCGTCATGGGCGTCGGCGTCGCCGGCCTGCAGGCGATCGCTACTGCGCGTCGTCTCGGCGCCGTCGTCACCGCCACCGACGTGCGTCCCGCCGCCAAGGAACAGGTTGCCTCGCTGGGGGCAAAGTTCCTGGCGGTCGAGGACGAGGAGTTCAAGGCGGCCGAGACGGCTGGCGGCTACGCCAAGGAAATGTCGAAGGAGTATCAGGCCAAGCAAGCCACGCTGACCGCCGAGCACATCGCCAAGCAGGACATCGTCATCACCACGGCGCTGATTCCCGGCCGTCCGGCGCCGAAGCTCGTTTCGGCCGCGATGGTCGCCTCTATGAAGCCGGGCTCGGTGATCGTCGACCTGGCGGTCGAGCGCGGCGGCAATGTCGAGGGCGCCGTGCCCGGGCAGGTGGTGACCACGGCCAACGGCGTGAAAATCGTCGGCCATCTCAACGTGCCGGGCCGCGTCGCTGCCTCCGCCTCGCTGCTCTATGCCAGGAACCTCTTTGCGTTCCTCGAGACGCTGGTCGACAAGTCCGCGAAGACGCTCGCCATCAACCGCGACGATGAACTGGTCAAGGCGACGATGCTGACCGATGGTGGCCAGGTCGTGCATCCGGCCTTCGCCGGCAAGCCGGCGGTGTTGATCGCCTCGGCTGAGCCTGCGAAGCCCGCCGCTGCAAAAGATCCAGCCCTGCCAAAGAAAGCTGCCGCATCCAGGAAAGCTGCCGCACCCAAATCGCCGGCTAATAAGTCGAAAGGGATCGCGTGATGGACCAGACCCTACAAAAAGCCCTCGACCAGCTCGACCAGGCTACCGCCGCCGTCCGGCTCGCTGTGCAGGATCTGGCCACAGCTCCAGGCGGCGATGCGGCGGGCGACGCCGCGCACGCGCTGTCCGGCGGGGCAATCGATCCGTTCGTCTTCCGCTTCGCCATTTTCGTGCTGGCGATCTTCGTCGGCTATTACGTCGTCTGGTCGGTGACGCCGGCGCTGCACACGCCGCTGATGGCCGTCACCAACGCCATTTCCTCGGTCATCGTCGTCGGCGCGCTGCTTGCCGTCGGAATCTCGGCGTCCGGCATCGCCACCGGCTTCGGTTTCGTCGCGCTGATGCTGGTCTCGGTCAACATCTTCGGCGGCTTCCTCGTCACCCAGCGCATGCTGGCGATGTACAAGAAGAAGGACAAGTAGAGGGCCATGAACGCCAACTTCGCCTCCTTCCTCTATCTGGTCTCCGGCATCCTGTTCATCCTGGCATTGCGCGGCCTGTCGCACCCGACGACGAGCCGCCAGGGCAACATGTACGGCATGATCGGCATGGGCATCGCCATTGTCACCACGCTGGCTCTGGCGACCCCTTCGGCGGGAGGCTTCGGCCTCATCGTGCTCGGTCTCTTGATCGGCGGCTCGGTCGGCGCGGTCACCGCACGGCGCATCGCCATGACCTCGATGCCGCAGCTGGTCGCCGCCTTCCATTCGCTGGTTGGGCTTGCTGCCGTCATGGTGGCGGCTGCCGCCGTCTATGCGCCGGAAAGTTTTGACATCGGCACGGTCGCCGACATCCACGCCCAGGCGCTGATCGAGATGAGCATCGGCGTCGCCATCGGCGCCATCACCTTCACCGGCTCGGTCATCGCCTTCCTAAAACTCGACGGCCGCATGTCGGGCAAGCCGATCATGATCGGCGGCCGCCATTTCATCAACGCCGCCCTCGGCATCGGGCTGATCGTGCTGATCGTGCTGCTCGTCACCACCGAGTCCAAGCTGGTGTTCTGGCTGATCGTGGCGGCGTCGCTTGTCCTTGGCGTCCTTCTCATCATCCCGATCGGCGGCGCCGACATGCCGGTGGTCGTCTCGATGCTGAATTCCTATTCGGGCTGGGCGGCTGCGGCACTCGGCTTCACACTGGGCAATCTGGCGCTGATCATCACCGGCGCACTGGTCGGCTCGTCCGGCGCGATCCTGTCCTACATCATGTGCAAGGGCATGAACCGGTCGTTCATCTCGGTCATCCTCGGCGGCTTCGGCGGCGAGACTTCCGTCACTGCCGACGACGGCATCGAGCGCACGGTCAAGCAGGGTTCGGCCGACGATGCCGCCTATCTGATGATGAACGCGCAGAAGGTCATCATCGTGCCGGGCTACGGCATGGCGGTCGCCCAGGCGCAGCATGCGCTGCGCGAGATGGCCGACAAGCTCAAGGCCAATGGCGTCGACGTGAAATACGCCATTCATCCGGTCGCCGGCCGCATGCCCGGCCACATGAACGTGCTGCTGGCCGAAGCCAACGTGCCTTACGACGAAGTGTTCGAACTCGAGGACATCAACTCCGAATTCGCGCAGGCTGACGTCGCCTATGTCATCGGCGCCAACGACGTCACCAACCCGTCCGCCCGCGACGACAAGTCGTCGCCGATCTACGGCATGCCGATCCTCGATGTCGACAAGGCCCGCACCTGTCTGTTCGTCAAGCGCTCGCTCGGCTCCGGCTATGCCGGCATTGACAACACGCTGTTCTACAAGGACGGCACCATGATGCTGCTCGGCGACGCCAAGAAGATGACCGAAGAGATCGTCAAGGCGATGGATCACTGATCCGGGTTGGCGACCCCGACAATCGTCCCACTGCGAGCGTTGCCTTTCACCGGAGTGCCACCGTTCCATAGTCTGAAGCGGCGATTGAACTGCAAAGGTCAAACCACTCGCACCCGCCGCAAGCACCCCGGGTACGGCCCGAAGAGAACGCATCGCGCATAGTTCGCAGAAGCGAGGGATGGAGCTGAACTTCCATGTCCTCGGCAATCGAGTACCCCAGAAGCGTACCAACGCTGGCCGCCGCCTGACGGTCGCGCTCCGTCACGCTGTCGCGAAGGCAGTGCGGCTCCGCCTCACCGAGCAGGGGCGCGCAAATATCGTCAGGCCCGGAGACGATCAGGATGTTTTCGCTTGCGGAGAGCCGAGCCGCGATCGCGTCGAAGTTGGCGACGAACGCAGCGCTGTAACCTTTGCCTGCGTAAGTCAGCAGGCAAAGGAGATGGTGCGGCCGCAGCCGGATGGTCATTTTTGCGCGCGTGTCATGAGCTTGAGCGTCATCGCGGCCAATGCCGACTTGAGCGCCCCGCCGATCAGGAACGGCGTGACGCCGTGGACAATTGCCTGTTCGATGCCAATGGCGATGGAAAGCCATGCTGCGCCCAGCACGAGGCAAAGCGCGTTGCCCAGGAGCATGGCGACGAACGCCAGCCAGGGGCGGTTGCCGTTCCAGCCGCGCTCCGCCAGCCATCCCGTGAGCGCGCCGACCACGGGGAAGGCAAAGAGGTATCCGGCGGTCGGGCCGACAAAGTGATGCGCACCGGCAGCGCCCCCAGCTAGAACCGGCAACCCGATCGCGCCTTCGACCAACCATGCAACAATCGTGGCCGCGCCGAGTCGCCAGCCATAGACCGCGCCGATCAGGGTGACCGCAAAGGTTTGCATAGTCACGGGCACCGGAACCATTGGCACATCGATGTAAGACGCCAGCGCCAGAAATGCGGTTCCCAGGACGACCGCCCCGATCTGCCAGGACAGCGACCAGTCGCGGATGCCCGGCGCGCTTGAAGCCGCGTGGCTGGCCGGGTTGGGGTTATGAGGCATATGTGTTCTCTTTCGTACTGGCTGTGAAGCAGGCGCTATGCCTGACTTGCGGGATTGAACGACGTGCTGCCCAGGAGGACGGAGTAGCGGATCAGGCGGCTGTCGGCAACGGCGGCTTGCCGATGCTTCATGGCGGCGCGACAAACGGCGCCGGAAGTCACAGTCCTAAGTTTCGCGACAAGATCGCCAGCGTTGAACTCTTCAACAAATTCCTGTCGCAAAACCCACGCGCAAAAAGTCGGCGATTTGCGACAGATATCTGCGACGCTTTTTGCACTTGCTTCGGATTCAGCACTACGATGGGCAAGTTCTGTTCCGATGGACGGATTTGTCACCAACGGAGGCACCGGTGTCTGGCCCCCAGCCTGTCGCTTCGCCGACCAAGACCGGCTCGCCCGCGAAGGCTAGCCTGCCGGCCCCCGGAAAGGCGCCGCGCAAGCTCAGCCAGGCCGTGGTGATCGTGCATGGCATGGGTGAACAGCGGCCGATGGGGACGCTGAAGGAGTTTGTTCAGGCTGTTTGGAGTCATGATCCCGCCCGCGCGCCGTTTTATGCCCAGGTCGCCGATCCGGACGGTCCCGCCGGCGCGAAGATCAACCAGAGCTGGATCACGCCCGACAGCCGCACCAATTCGCACGAGCTTCGCCGGATCACCACCCCCTATGATGTCGACGGCCGCCGCACCGATTTCTACGAGCTTTACTGGGCCGACATCACGCAAGGCACGACGCGGGGCCGGCTTGCGGCCTGGGTGACAAATCTGCTCTGGCGCAAGCCCGCCGACATTCCGCGCGACGCCCGCGGGCTCTATGTCGTCACCCTTCTGGCCGTCATAGCAGTCCTGGGCGCGGCATTCGTGCTCGCGACCTCGACCTTGCGAGGGCATATTTCCTGGACCACGGGCATGCTCGTCACGATCCTGGCCTCGTTCGTCGTCTGGTCGGTGGACCGGTTCGGTCTTCCTTATTTCGGTGATGTGGCCGCCTATGTGCGGGCTGAAGCGGCAACGGTCGAGAAGCGCGCGCTTGTCCGCGACCGTGGTTTGTCGCTGTTGAGGCGCCTCATGCTGGACGACGGCTACGACCGCATCGTGCTGGTCTCGCACAGCCTGGGATCGATTATCGCCTACGATCTGCTGCAGATATTGTGGGCCGATTTCAGGCCACGAAAGCTGGAAGCCGCCCGCGACAAGGCGAGACTGAAAGCGATCCGCGCCGTCGACAAGTCGACGCTCAAGTCAGATGGTTCTGCGTGGCCGGACAGCTTGGACGATTTTTCCGGATTCCGGCGCGCCCAATGGGAACTCTACCGCAACCTCCGGGCCAGCGACGCCGATCATCCATTGCCCTGGAAGATCAGCGATTTCGTCACGCTCGGCAGTCCGCTGACCCACAGCGAATTTCTGGTGACCTACAATCTCGCCGAATTCAGGCGCGGCATCGCTGAGCGGCTGTTCTCGGCATGTCCGCCGATCGCCGAGACGGGGGCCGGTGGAACCGTCCTCTACCAAGAAGGGCGCAGCCGTTCGGGCAAGCCGCAGCGGGCGGTGCATCACGGTGCGGTGTTTGCCGCGCCGCGCTGGACCAACATCTTCGACAGGGGCAATGGCTGGCTGACCGGCGACCCGATCTCCGGCCCGATGGCGGAGAATTTCGGCCCCGGCGTGGAGAACATTCAGATCGAGCTGCGCAGTTCGCTTGGCCGCATCTTCACGCACAGCCTCTACTGGTCGCTGAAGGCGACCGGCGTCGAGGTCGCGGCAGCCGCCGGCACGCCGCCGCGCTCGCATATCGGCGTGCTGCGTGACGCCGTCGATCTCGGCCGCAAACTGGAGCGACCCGAAGCATAAAGCGGATTGGCGCGCCGGAGCATGCCAATACCGCCGGAACATGGAGACAGACTTCTGTGAGCCAAGAGAGCGCAGCGCGCATGCGAATCCTGATCCTGGGCGGATACGGCGTTTTCGGCGGGCGCCTGGCGGAACTCCTATCCGACATAGCGGAGATTGAACTCATCATCTGCGGCCGCGACTTCTCTCGTGCCGAGGCGTTCTGCGCGCGCTACAGAGGGCAGGCCCGGGTTCGGCCGCTTGCGATTGATCGCGTAGAAATTGTGGCCGGCCTGCGCGCGCAACGGCCCAATCTGGTCGTCGACGCTTCCGGGCCGTTCCAAGATTATGGGACCAATCGCTATGGTGTGATTTCGGCCTGCATCGACGCTGGAATCGACTATCTCGACTTTGCCGACGCCGCCGACTTTGTGTTCGGCGTGCCTCAGTTCGACGCGCAAGCAAAGGACGCACGCATATTCATTCTATCGGGCATCAGCAGCTTTCCTGTGCTGACCGCCGCCGTCCTGCGCGAGATGGCGAAGACGATGGACATCGTCTCTGTGAAAGGCGGCATCGCCCCTTCGCCCTATGCCGGAATCGGCCTCAACGTCATGCGTGCGGTGGTGGGCTATGCCGGCGCCCCGGTGAAGCTGCGACGACATGGGGTGCAATCGCATGGCATCGGTCTGGCTGAAAGCATGCGCTTCACCATCGCGGTGCCGGGCCGGCTGCCGCTCCGGAACATCCGTTTCTCGCTGGTGGACGTGCCGGACTTGCAGGTCATCCCGCCCGAGCATCCCTCAATGACCGATATCTGGATGGGAGCCGGGCCAGTCCCGGAAATCTTGCACCGGACACTCAACCTCCTGGCGAAGGCGCGCGCGAGGCTCAGGCTCTCGTCGCTGGAACCTTTCTCGCGTCTCTTCTACGCGGTGCTCAACCGAATGCGTTTTGGCGAGCATCGCGGCGGTATGTTCGTCAGCGCGTACGGCACCACGGATGGGCAGGACGCCGAACGGAGCTGGCATCTTTTGGCCGAAGGGGATGACGGGCCATACATTCCATCGATGGCCATCGAAGCGATCATCCGCAAATTGCTGACGGGCATTCGTCCGGAGGCCGGAGCACGGTCCGGGGTCCGCGCCCTTGAGCTTGCCGACTATGAGGCGCTGTTCCAAAGCCGGAAGATATTCACCGGGTTTCGGGGACACGAGATCGTTGCGCCCCTGTACTGCGGGATTCTCGGATCCGCTTTCTCCTCACTTGCTCCGCGACTTCAGGATCTGCATGGCAGCACCGCCACCCGCCAATGGACGGGCTTCGCCGAGGTACGACGCGGTCGCCGCCCGGCGGCCGCGTTCGTGGCGGCGCTTGTCGGCTTCCCGAAAGCTGCGCCACGGGTGCCGGTCACGGTGACCTTTTCGCCCGAGAACCGCTCTGAACACTGGATCCGTAATTTCGACGGCAAGTGGTTTTCTTCGATTCAGTCGGCCGGCACTGGGAGAGACCAGCATCTTCTGGTGGAACGGTTTGGGATCGCGTCCTTCGCGTTGGCTCTGGTGGTGGACGGCGATCGTCTGACCCTGGTTCCGAGACGATGGTCGCTGCTGGGTATTCCAATGCCCGGCTTCCTCCTTCCCAAAGGCTCGAGCTTCGAAACGGAACGGGACGGGCAATTCTGCTTTGATGTGGAAATTTCGATGCCGTTGATCGGCCTGATCGTGGCGTATCGGGGGACGCTCAGCCCAACCTGAATAGGTTGAGCCAAAGACAGGTAACGGTAACGGTGTGCCACCCGCACCTGGGCAAAAAAATCCTGGATTCGGTGTGGAGGACCAGCAGCCTGCCGCCGGCACCCCGCCGCGCTCGCATATCGACGTGCTGCGTGACGCCGTCGATCTCGGCCGCAAACTGGAGCCAAGCCAGCCGGCACTGACGACTTCTGCCGGAAGATAGGGCACGCTCGTTTGAGCGAATTCAGCGCGCAGTTCATGGCGATGACGTCGTCAAAACAACCGGTCGATGCCGGGGAAAGTCTCGGCGTCGATAGAACCCTCAAGCACCGATCAACGGTCGGTCAGGAAGACCGCCTCCTCGTCGTCGCGCTGCCTGCCCCCAAGTGCTGCCGCGGCGCTTGCGATGAAAGCGCCGACGACCAGGGACAGAGCGCCAAGCAGCGCGAAGGTGGCACCGGCTTTCCTGGCGGTATCGGCAGCCTGCTGGGCCTGGACCTTCGCCTCTTCGACCCTGGCAAGCACGGCATCGACACGGGCCCTGGCATCGGGTTCCGACAGCCCGGTGCGGGCGGCTACCAACTGCGACAGATAGGTCTTGTCGTCGGCTGACACTTCCCCTGCTGCTGCGCTCGCGATCAAAATGCGCGAGGCCTGCGCCGTCGCCGCCGCATCGCTCTCCGGGTTGGCGGCAGCAAGCCTGGCCGCATCGGCCGGGCGGAACAACGCATCGACGAAGTACGACGTTGCGTTGTCGGTCGCGGCGCCTCCGGCGTTTGCGGTAGCACCTGCCGAAGCGCCCATTGCCGCGCCCGACGCGACTGTCGAAGCGGCGTGGAGGCCGGTTCCGACAGCTGCGGAAAGCGCCGAGCCGAGCACACCGGCGACAAGCAACGTTGCAAGCGCCCAGGCGAGGAAGCCGTGTGCGGTATCGCGGAAAAAGACCTCATCGGTGTGGACGCCGACCCATTTGGTGCGTAGGCGCCCGGCAAGATAACCGCCTACGGCCGACGACAGCCACTGCACGATGATCAGCCACGCAGCCGTGGAGGCCGCGAAAGTTGTGACTGAGGTGCTCAAGCCGGACCACGGCGAAACCATCGTCAGCCCGAGCCCGGAGCCGAGCAGCATCAGGATCAATGTTAGCGTCGAGGCAGCAAAGGCGCCGGCCACGATTGGCCCCCAGCTGACAGCGGTAGAAGAGGATTCCGTCGGTGCGGAAACGTCGACAGCCGTTAGGGTTGACTGCATGTCAGCCCCCTAACGTGCGAAAAGCATGATGAGAATAATGATCGGAATCGGGACTCCGAGAAGCCAGAGCAAAATGCCACGTCCCATGAGTGCCTCCTGCGGCGATTGTGATCGATTACAATGCCTTGGATGCTCTTCCGTTCCGACCGGCCCTCATGATCCTTTGTTGCGACGCAGCAGGGATCGTTGGTGGGCCTGGGCCTCCCAATACCTTAAGTGTCCGAAGCTGAGCAGCTGCTTGGGCTTTAAATATCCAGGTTGGCGACCGACAGCGCGTTTTCCTGGATGAACTCGCGCCTGGGCTCGACTTCGTCGCCCATCAGCCGCGAGAACAGACTGTCCGCATCGGTGGCGTCATTGACCTTGACTTGTAAAAGCGAGCGCACATTCGGGTCGAGCGTGGTCTCCCAGAGCTGCTCGGCGTTCATTTCGCCGAGGCCCTTGTAGCGCTGCATGGTCAGGCCCTTGCGGCCGGTGGCAAACACGGCATTGAGCAGCGCCAGCGGTCCCGAGATGGTTTCGGACACATCCTTGCGGCGCAGCACCGGCGGCTCGCCATAGACTTCTGCGAGGCGCGGCGCATAGCGGTCGAGTTGGCGGGCGTCGGCCGAATTGATCAGCGCCAGATCGAGATGCGCGAACTCCTTGACGCTGCGCACAGTGCGCTCGAACACATAGCCACCGACCCCTTCATTTGAGGTCGACATGCGGCCGGTCCAGCCGCGTTCGGTGTCCTCGGCAATGATGTCGAGGCGCCGGGCGACACGCTCGGCCATGGCGTTGGCCCGGCCGAGATCGACGAAGACGTCCGGATTGAGCGCGCCGGCGATCGCCGCCTGCTCGACCACGCCCCTGTTATAGCGGGTGTGCAGTCCGTTGATGAGCTGACGCACCGCCAGCGCATCGTCGATGGCGCTGCGCAGGTCCTGCCCGGCCCGCACCTCGCCGGTGCTGAGCGCAAGCGACGCCTCTTCCAGCCCTGAGCCGATCAGGAATTCCTCGAAGGCGCTTTCGTCCTTGATGTATTGCGAGCTCTTGCCGCGGGTCACCTTGTAGAGCGGCGGCTGGGCGATGTAGAGATGCCCGCGCTCGATCAGCTCCGGCATCTGCCGGAAGAAGAAGGTCAGCAGCAAGGTGCGGATGTGGGCGCCGTCGACGTCGGCGTCGGTCATCAGGATGATCTTGTGGTAGCGCAATTTGTCTGCGTTGAACTCGTCCTTGCCGATCGAGGTGCCGAGCGCGGTGATCAGCGTGCCGATCATGTCGGAGCCGAGCATACGGTCGAACCGGGCCCGCTCGACGTTGAGGATCTTGCCGCGCAGCGGAAGAATGGCCTGGTTCTGGCGCGAACGGCCGCCCTTTGCCGAGCCGCCGGCGCTGTCGCCCTCGACGATGAAGATTTCGGACTTCGCCGGGTCGCGTTCCTGGCAGTCGGCCAGCTTGCCGGGCAGCGAAGTGACGCCGAGCGAGCTCTTGCGGGTGATGTCGCGCGCCTTGCGCGCGGCTTCGCGCGCCGCTGCCGCCTGGATGACCTTCTCGATGACCACCTTGCCCTCGGTCGGGTGCTCTTCGAGCCAGGTGCCGAGCGCCTCGTTGACGAGCCCTTCCACCACCGGACGGACTTCGGACGAGACCAGCTTGTCCTTGGTCTGCGAGGAGAATTTCGGGTCGGGAACCTTGACCGACAGCACGGCCGTCAGTCCTTCGCGGCAATCGTCGCCGATCAGCGCCACCTTCTCCTTTTTGGTGAGGCCCGTGGATTCGCCATAGCCGGTAATCTGGCGCGTCAGCGCGCCGCGGAAACCGGCAAGATGCGTGCCGCCGTCGCGCTGCGGAATGTTATTGGTGAAGGCCAGCACGTTCTCGTGGTAGCTGTCGTTCCACCACATGGCGACTTCGACGGTGATACCGTCGCGCTCGGCCTTGATAGCAATCGGCTTGTCGATCAGCGGCTTCTTGACGCGGTCGAGATATCTGACGAACTCCTCGAGCCCGCCATCATAGTGCAGCTCATGGCGCACGACGTCGGCATGGCGGGCATCGGTCAAAATGATGCGCACGCCGGAATTCAGGAAGGCGAGTTCGCGCAGCCGGTGCTCCAGCGTGCCGAAGTCGAACTCGACCATGGTGAAGGTCTCGGTCGACGGAAAGAAGGTGATCTCGCTGCCGCTGCGCCCCTCATAGGTGCCGGCAACCTTGCGCTGCTCATAGCTGCCGGTGACCCTCAGCGGTCCGTCGGCATTGCCATGCGAGAAGCTCATCTCGTAGATTTGGCCGTTGCGGCGGATTTTCAGCTTCAGCCAGGCCGACAGTGCGTTGACAACCGAGACGCCGACGCCGTGGAGGCCACCGGACACCTTGTAGGAGTTCTGGTCGAACTTGCCGCCGGCATGCAGCTGCGTCATGATCACTTCGGCCGCCGAAATGCCTTCGCCGGTGTGGATATCGGTCGGAATGCCGCGGCCATTGTCGATGACCGTCACCGAACCGTCGGGATTGAGCGTCACCGTGACGAGGTCGGCATGGCCGGCCAGCGCCTCGTCGATGGCGTTGTCGACGACCTCATAGACCATGTGATGCAGGCCCGAGCCGTCGTCGGTATCGCCGATATACATGCCGGGCCGCTTGCGGACGGCGTCCAAGCCCTTCAAAACCTTGATGGAATCGGCGCCGTACTCGGCCTCAGCGCCGCTGGCGTTGTCGATCTGATCGCTCATGAAAACCTGTCTGATTGATGCCGCACATCCAGCGCAAAAAATCGGCTCCGAATCGCGCGTCCTTGATGGCCCAGATATAGGTGCAAAAGGCGGTTTTTCCAAGGTTTGCAAGCATTTCCGAATGGAAGAAGAGCACGCCTGGCGGGCCACGGCATCGGACCCAAAAAGTGGAACCGGTTTTGGGAACAGAGCGGCCGCACAAGAGCGGGCCGACCTGTTCCCGACGATCATCTACTCTCCTGTGCCCCGGTGACATTTCCGGAGAGCGGGCGCTTCGCCCTTGCCGTTCAGCAACATGGACGCTTGGCTTGCCAGCCACTACATTGAGTTCACCAGCGGAGCACGCCATGGACAGTCAGCCCGCCCCCTTTGTCCCGCCGGCGCCGAAGCCGCGCACGTCGCCGCCTTCGACGCTGGAGATGATCCGCATCGTCTATCGCAATCCGCTCGAACTGTGGGGCGAGCCGACCTACAACCAGCCTTGGATTTCGGTGACCGGCATCGGCGGGCCGCTGGTCATCGCCAACGATCCCGGCCTCATTCGCCACGTGCTGGTCGACAATGCCAAAAACTACAAGATGGCGACGGTGCGCCAGATGATCCTGCGGCCGATCCTGCGCGACGGATTGCTGACCGCCGAGGGTGAGGTCTGGCGGCGTTCACGCAAGGCGATGGCGCCGGTGTTCACGCCGCGCCACATCTTCGGTTTTGCCGAGCCGATGCTGAGGCGTACGCGGGAGTTCGTCACCCGCTACGAGGGCGGCGGCACGTCGGACATCGCCCACGACATGACGCTGCTTACCTTTGACATCCTGGCCGAGACACTGTTTTCCGATGAGATATCGGGTGAGCCGGGCAGCTTCGCCAAGGAGATCGACCGGCTGTTCGAAACCATGGGCCGCGTCGATCCGCTCGACCTGTTGCGGGCGCCAGACTGGCTGCCGCGCCTGACCCGCATCCGCGGCCGCAAAACCATGGCCTACTTCCGCAAGATCGTCACCGACACCGTCAAGATGCGCGAAGAGCGGCTCAAGCACGATCCGGACAAGGTGCCGCAGGATTTCCTTACGCTTTTGCTCAAGGCGGAGGGACCGGACGGGCTGACGCGCGCCGAGGTCGAGGACAACATCATCACCTTCATCGGCGCCGGTCACGAGACCACGGCGCGTGCGCTCGGCTGGACGCTCTATTGCCTGGCCGAAGCGCCTTGGGAGCGCGAAAAGGTCGAGCGCGAGATCGACGCCGTGCTGGCGCGCGAGCCCGACCCGACAAAGTGGCTCGACGCCATGCCGTTCACCCGCGCCGCCTTCGACGAGGCGCTCAGGCTCTATCCGCCGGCGCCGTCGATCAACCGCGAGCCGATCGAGCCCGAAACCTGGAACGGCCTCTACATACCGAGGCGTGCCGCGGTGCTGGTCATGCCCTGGGTCGTCCACCGCCATCGCAAGTTGTGGGACAGGCCCGACGCCTTCATGCCCGAACGTTTCCATCCGGGAAATCGCGAGAAGATCGACCGTTTTCAGTATTTGCCGTTCGGCGCCGGTCCTCGCGTCTGCATCGGCGCCAGCTTTGCCATGCAGGAGGCGATCATCGCTCTGGCGATCATGCTGTCGCGCTTCCGCTTCGATACCACCGCCGAGACCAAACCGTGGCCGGTGCAGAAACTGACGACGCAACCACAGGGCGGCTTGCCGATGCAGGTCACGCGGCGGCTTTAATGCATGTCGCGCAAAAGCATGCCCTCGGGCTTGAACCGAGGGTGTGCAGCGGTTTTGCGATAACGACATGCATGAGACAACAACCTAAAGCGCGTCGCATGAGGCCGGTCAAACGCGACGCGCTTTAGCGAGCCGCCTGATTGGCTATTCCGCCGTCTTGCGCTGGAACTGGCCGGCGGGCCGGTAGCGCCAGAGATAGCTCGGCAGGACGCTGCCGATCGACTGTGGCTGGATATCGAGACCGGCGAGCGTCCGGTTTTCCCTGATGGCCGCTTCCGAGACGATGTTGTCCCCGCGCAACTGCAGGACCTGATCCTTGGTCAGCAGCGGATTGGGCAAAAGCCCAAGGATCGATGCCTGCATGTTCGCCACCCACCACGGCACCGACACCAGGAGCCGCTTGCGGTCGATCATGGCGAGCATTTCCTGCATGCATTGCTTGAAGGTGAGCACCTGAGGTCCGCCAAGCTCGTAGATCCGGCCACCCTGGACTTTGCCGTCGACCGAGCGCGCCACCGCTTCGGCGACATCGCCGACATAGACCGGCTGGAATTTGGTCCGCCCGCCGCCGATCAGTGGCAGGACCGGCGAATAGCGCGCCATGCTGGCGAAGCGGTTGAAGAAGCTGTCCTCGGGGCCGAAATTGATCGAGGGCCGCAGGATGACCGCATCCTCGATCGTCTCCAGGACCGCTTTTTCACCGAGCGCCTTGGTGCGCGCATACTCGGATTGCGCGTTCAGATCGGCGCCCAGCGCCGAGATATGGGTGAGCCCGGCGCCGACGGCGCGCGCCGCTTCGGCGATCGCGTGGGCGCCGAACTCGTGGACGGGCGTGAACTTCTGCCGGCCGCTCTCATGCAGGATGGCTACCAAATTGACGACATGGTCGGCGCCCTGCACGGCGCGGTCGACCGACCAGCGCACGCGAATATTGGCCTGCACCGGCTGGATCTGGCCGACATTGCCGAGCGGTTGCAGATGGCCGGCGAGATCGGGCCGGCGGCAGGCGACCCTGATGCGATAGCCACGCCGGGCCAGCGCCCGCACCACATGGCGGCCGACAAAGCCGGAGCCGCCGAACACGACGACGAGCTTTGGGGTCTGCAGGATTTCGGTCATGGCTGGCTCCGGCGCGCTTTCCAGATCTACTGGGCTTGGCTGAAGCCGTTCATAATCCGTTTCGCGCCGAAGGCAAAGGGCGATCCTTTGTCGCCGTTTGCCACGGTGTCGGCCGGTTCAGAACGCCCTGCCGATGCGCGCGTCGACCGATTGGCGGTTGCCGCCGCGGATGACGAAGAAGAACAGGATCGCCGCCCACAGCAGCGATTTTTCGGCACCCGAAAAGCCCTCTCCCAGGGTGACCCAGTGGAACCAGACGGTGACCAGGAGCACGAACATTCCGGCGAAGGCGGCCGGGCGGGTCAAGAGACCGATGGCGATGAAAATGCCGCCGAAGAACTCGGTGCAGGCCAGCAGCACCGACCAGAACGCGCCAGGATAGAAGCCGAGACCTTCGACCATCTCAGCGGCGCCGAGCGGGTCGATGATCTTGCCAGAGCCGTGGATGGTGAGGAAGATGCCGGCCACGGCGCGCAGGATGGTTTCAGAGGTGGTGTTCAGCGCCGCATAGAGGCTGCCAAGGGCCGGAACGACAAGATTGGTGCTGGGATTGTGGGTGCTTGCGGCCATTAAGGGTTCCTCTTTTGCTGCTCCGCGCAAACAGCCGCCACCCCAGTCAAAGTCAAATGAACAAAAGTTGACCGGGAAATGCATGTTACGAGTCAGTTGCGGAGAGCCCGGAAAACCCAGCCGACGCGAGGGTTTCCGGCTGTTTCCGAAACGTGGTTCGACGAGGCAGCCTGGGCGTAACGGCAAGTACGCCCGCTGTCGCGCGATCAACTATCCGAAGGTGTGGACGTCTTCAGGAAGAATACCGGGCGGCGAATTCGGAGATGCGCTGCACCACGGCTTTCGGAGCCGTTATGCCCCGTGCCGCTGCCTTCTCCGCCGCTTCGGCCCGGGCACGGCCGGGGACATGCACGCCGTAGCGGCGGCGCAACCGGTCGAGTTGATCTTTCATGCGCTTCTCGAAATTTGGATCGAGCAGCTTGGGCTCGACGGCCAGCACGAAGAGGCCGGTTCCGGGACTGTCCGGTCCGTCGGTGAACCATGGCGCATCGAGTGACCAGTTGGCGCCCGACAGGCCCGCCGCCAGCACTTCGACCATCAGCGCGATGTTGGCGCCACGCTGGCCGCCGAAGGCAAGCATCGCGCCTTTCATGGCGGCGGCCGGATCGGTGGTCGGGTTGCCGCTCGCATCCAGTGCCCAGCCTTCTGGAATTTTCTTGCCGTCCTCGGCTGCCTTGCGGATGTTGACGAAGGCAGTGGCGCTCGATGACTGGTCGATCACCAGCGGCGCTCCGTCGGCGGCGGGCGCGGCGAAGGACATCGGGTTGGTGCAGTAGACCGGCTTGACCGAGCCGGAGCCGGCAAGCACGGCCGGTCCATTGGTCGCGGCGAAGGACACCAGCCCCTGCGCGGCCAGCCGCCCGGTGAAATAGCCGAGCGCGCCGCATGTATAGGCGTTCTTCTGCGAAAAGATGGCAACGCCGAACAGGCGCGCCGCCTTGGCGAGATCGTCGATGGTGCGGTGGAAGCCGGTATGCGCCAGACCGCCGCGCGCGTCGGAGAGATAGATCGCCAAAGCCGGCCTGGTGATGACCGGCTCGGCCTTGCCATCGATGCGGCCGGCCTCCAGCGCTTCGAGATAGTCGATGAAATGCGACAGTCCGACCGTCGACAGACCTTCTGCCTCGGCCGCCACGACGGAGGCTGCAAGCGACTGCGCCGCTTCCTCATTGGCGCCAGCGCCGAGCGCCGCCATCCGGCACAGCCCTGTCGCCTGGTCGAGACTGAGTTGCATCGTAGCGATCCTAGGGGGGAGTAGGGGAGTAAGGGAATAGGGGAATAGTGAGCAGTGAATGCGAATAGGATGGAAATGTGTATGTGAATAGTGGCTGACCCTACTCCCCTACTCCCCTACTCCCCTACTC